>CAYUXV010000366.1:0-18086 GCA_964448875.1 uncultured Verrucomicrobiota bacterium | reverse complement strand
GATAAATCAGAATGGCACAATCCCGCACCCTTTACCTCAACGAGAACTTCACCCTCACTTGGACCTTCCAGATCAAGTTCCTCGATGGTCATTGGCTTGGAATCCGCATAAGGCAGCGACCGTTCCATCTCATGCAATACTGCAGCGGTGGTTTTCATCACAGAAGTTTAGTTAACATAGCGAGAAACTATCTTTATTTCATCGTAGAGTCTACCAAACGTGGGATTGCAAAACCCCAAAAGAAATGCATAGTGGTTTCAACAGGAGATGCATTTTTCCAGAAAATCGCCAAGAAACAACGGTATGACGTTTGTGGAGTTGATTCTAGCGCTCATGATATTGGGTATCATTACGGCAATGGTTACATCTTCTCTAGGCTTGGCTAAAAAGAAAGCCATGAGATCGCGCTGTATGAGCAACTTGAAGCTAATTGGAGTCAGCTTGAGGTCGTTTTCTGAGGACAATGATGCTCGGTTCCCGTGGCTTATGACGCAGCGTGATGCGGCTGCATTGTGGGAGCTCGTTTATGGTGGGGAACACACAGGCTATCACCATTGTTGGGATGTGCGGTTTATTTTCCTTCCGCCGTCTATTCGATTTCAGCTGGGGACAGCTGAGCCTCTAGCTTCGCCCTGTGACCCTCACGTCATTGCGCAAAAAGCACACGAGAACAATATTGGTATCTTTGATAAATTCGGTGGTCGTTTTGATGGTGCACATTTTCACATGAGCCGTAAGGCACTCAGTTATGCCGTTCACTTGGGAAGCGATCCACAGTTGACGTCAACTATTCTTGCGACAACACGCAATATAGTGGGCACGCCGGGGTATGAGTTTGAGTATCCGGCTACAAAAACCGCGCCAGCTTGGAACGATTACCTCGGTTGTTCTCTACGTGCGGCAGATGATTTCGGCGAAAAACAGCTTTATCTTGGAGCTACTCATCAAAATTTTGAAGAACGACAATGGCACGCCATGGGATCCCTTGAGCCCAGTCAGGGGCAAATGCTTTTTTCAGACGGCAGTGCACGACTTATGGGCAATTTGCGATTGAAAGAAGCTATTTACGATCATTCTCAACAGACGGGTGGGCTTACAGAAAAACCTAATGAAAACCTTTCCCGTCATACTCAGCGGGAAGCCGACGGTGATTATTTTGTAAAATAAAACTAATCGTCTAAGTATCCCATCCGTTTCATCCAATCTGCTGCTAACTTTGGCCAATGCGTAACTGGGTCATCGGTTGGCCGTAAACCGTAGCCGTGGCCGCCATGGGGAAACACATGCAATTCTGAATGCACCCCGACGCGTCGCATCGCTAACCACATACGTACACTGCCATCGGCCGGAATACCATCGTTGCCGGCGTGCACGAGGAATGCAGGGGGCGTGTGCTTGTCTACTGGAACCTCTGGCACAAGCTTGGATTTGGTCTGGTGATCCACGAGATAGGCTGGGTAAAGCAGTATGGCAAAGTCCGGACGACAATTCATCTTGTCGGCATTGTCTATACTCTTGTATGTGCGTTTGCGATAATTCGTCATCGCCGTGGCCGAGAGGTGGCCGCCGGCTGAAAAACCTAGGATGCCAATGCGTCCTGGATCAATGCCCCAGGCCTTTGCGTTGTGCCGTACGATGCCGAAGGCGCGTTGTACATCCTGTAATGGTGCTTCATGTTTCTCACGGCTTTTACGCCGTGGCACTCGATACTTCACCACTATAGCGGTCACACCCGTCTCGTTGAGCCACTCGGCCACCTCTGTGCCTTCCAAATCCATTGCCAGAATGCTGTAGCCGCCTCCGGGGCAAATCACCACCGCCGCACCGGTGGGGTTTTTGGGTTTGTATACTGAGAGTGTCGGCACGCTGACATTGGCCAAGCGTATTATTTTCTTCTTTTGGCCAAGGCGGTCGGGCCTTGGTCCCTCTGTGCCTATATCGCCTTTTTCTCCGGGAGCCTTGGCCGGCCAAAGTTTGATGGTTTTCCAAGGTTCGATTGCATGTGCACCAAATACGGCACAGGTCAGAAACAAAATTACCAGTCGGGTTTTCATGTGCTGTAGTGTGTGCCAATTCATTCGCTGGAGCAAAAGGAAATGGTTTGAGCCTTGCAACCAATCAACGCACACTTTCCTGCAGATGATACGTGTTGGCATTATTGGGCTTTCGCATGATCACATCTGGGATGTGCTGCCGGATCTGACTGCGAATGAGGATATTGAGCTGGTCGCAGCCTCCAGCGTGCAACTGCAGCTCTTGGAGCGAATCAAAAAGGAATACGGTGCTACTACTTATCCCGATGCTCTGGAGATGGCGGCTGGTGAGAAACTTGATGCTGTTTTAATTTACGGTAATAATCGTGCGGGTGCCGAGGAAGGGGTGAAGGCTTTGGAACAAGGCTGGCATGTGCTCATTGAGAAGCCCATGTCAGCTGATCTTGCCGGTGCAGACGATTTGCTGAAGGCCTCCGTCGAGTCTGATAAGCGCCTGATGGTCAACTGGCCGATTGCCTGGTGGTCGCAACTCAATCATGCCATTGCCATGGCGCTTGCCGGCGACATTGGACAGGTATGGCAGGTACGCTATCGTGCCGCGCACCAGGGGCCCAAGGAAATGGGTGCCAGTGAATTTTTTTGTGACTGGCTTTATGACCCAAATCGGAATGGTGGCGGCGCATTGCTCGACTACTGTTGTTACGGAGCCATTCTTTCCCGCGTACTACTCGGCCGCCCGCATAGCATAACGGCCGTGTCTGGGAATCTGGTTAAGCCTGACCTTGATGCTGAAGACAACGCTGTGATGCTTATGCAGTATCCTCAGGCCATGGGGATTGCCGAGGCAAGCTGGACGCAGATCGGCAAACTCACGAGTTATAATACTGTCATTTATGGGTCCGAAGGTACACTTTTTGTTGAGCCTGAAGACGGACGTTTACTTCATGCCACTGAAAAATATCCCGGAGGGCAGGAAATCAACGTACCCGAGCCTCATCCACAATTCCTGAATCCCGTTGCTCATTTTCTCTGGGGGATTGACAGTGGTGAAGACTTTCATCCGCTATGCCAGCCCGCTAACTGTCGCGATGCGCAGGAAATTCTTCAGGCTGGCGCTGAGGCGGCAGCCAATGGTGTGCGAGTCGATTTGCTATCGTAGAGAGTGATTCATGAAGGCGGCGTATATTCAAGAAACAGGTGGCCCGGAGAAGATTGTTTTTGGCGAGTTACCGGATCCATCTCCTGGCAAGGGCGAAGTGCTCGTGCAAGTAGGGGCAGTCTCGGTGAATCCGATTGACACCTACGTGCGCAGTGGGATGGTGCCGGCGAAGTTGCCGATGCCGTTTGTTGTGGGCAGCGATCTTGCCGGCACGGTGGAATCTGTAGGCGAGGGGGTGACTCACTTTCAGTCAGGTGATCGTGTGTGGGGCGCGAATCAGGGAGGTCATGGTAGACAGGGCACTTCTGCTGAGCTGGCGTGTGTGAGTGAAGAGTGGCTACATTCAACACCGGAAAGTGTGAGAGACGAGGATGCGGCAGCGGTTGCCTTGGTGGGAATTACCGCTTACATCGGCTTGGTTCTACGGGCCAAGGTACAGAAGGGGGAAACGGTTTTTGTAAATGGTGGTGCCGGTGGCGTGGGGTCTATGGTGGTGCAGATGGCTAAGGCCTTGGGAGCGCGGGTGATTACTACTGCAGGCAGTGATGAAAGAGTGGCTAAGGCCAAGGCGTTTGGTGCGGATGAGGGCGTCAATTATAAGACCGGAGATTTGGCGGCGCAGGTTCAGGAACTTGCGCCTGATGGGGTTGATGTGCTGTGGGAGACTCGGCGCGAGACGGATTTGGACTGGGCCATTGGTCTTTTGGCCAAGCGTGGTCGCATGGTCGTCATGGCCGGGCGCGACGCGCGGCCGATGCTTCCGGTGGGGCCGTTTTATGTGAAGGATTGTGTGCTGCACGGATTTGCGATGTTCAACTATTCGGCCAAGGAGCAGCGCCAGTGTGGAGAGGATATTAATCGGTGGCTGGCCGAGGGAAAACTCAAAGCTAACGTAGATCGTGTGCTGCCATTAAGCGAGGCGGCAGAGGCGCATCGATTGCAGGAGGAAAATACCATTCTCCTTGCAGGCACCTTGGCTGGCAAAATCGTCTTGAAAACCTAATCAAATGGCCAAGAAGAAAAAAATTCTGATAGTAACTGATGACGCAGGAGAATCATTTGAGATTCTCTATGCACAGCATCGGTTTGCAGAAGCAGGTTGGGTCCCGGTCATCGGGGCTAGTAAGAAAAAGGCACTTCATGGCGTGATCCATGATTTTGAGCCGGGCTGGATGACTTACGCGGAGAAACCTGGATACCGTATTGAAGCGGACATCGCACTTTCACAGGCGAAGGCAAAGGATTATGAGGCAGTCATGCTTATTGGCGGTCGGGCGCCTGAGCATCTCCGACATCACGCAAAGCTTATTAAGTTTGTTCAAGAATTTCACGAGAGGGGCAAATGGATTTTTTCCGTATGTCATGGCATCCAGATTCTCGCAGCGGCGGGCTTGCTGAAAGGGCGTAAGGTAACCTGTTATAAGAATGTTCGATTAGAGGTAGAGCAGGTTGGGGGTAAGTGGATCAACAAGCAGAGTGTTGTAGATAAAAATCTTGTGACTGCTCAGACATGGGAAAGTCACGCGGAATTTTACCGGGATATTTTCCGGTGTCTAAATAATTGAGAGGGTCTAATTTTCGTCAGCGGTCATGACCTTCATCGCCATCGTCAGCACCTGCTGCGGCATCTTCCTGTTCAATAACTTCGTCTAAGGCTACCGTTTCTTTTTTATCCTCCTCATCCTCATGTTTGTCATCACCACCATGATCTGAAAATTGTGGCTCTGGTAGCCAGTAGGTGGCAATGAAGCCAACGAGGAAAACAAAGGTGCCGACACCCGCAGCAGTGTAGGCCATACGAGTGGGGCCGTACTCATCTCCTTGCAAGCTCTCGGGAAAAATGGAAGAGGCGGCTAAGGTGGTGGCAATCCATGCAAAACTCGTACCGATAAGTCGACCTCCAATATTTGCCGCAAAACTTTCGCCTGTCCCTCGGAGATGGATTGGGAAGAGTTTTGGTAGCATATTGCCCCAGAAGGTGAACTGGCCAACAACAAGGAATCCGGCAATAAACATACCAATGTATGCGCTGTTTAGACTGTCAGTGATAGCCCAGCCGAAAACGATGGGCATGGCTATTAAACCGGGTAATTGGTAAAGACGCAGCACCTTTCCACTTGGAGACCCTTGGAACGCCTTGCCAATGCTTGAACCAATCAGCCATACGGGAACTCCTAAAATTCCTCCGTAAAATAAACCTTTACCAAGGCACATAAGGTGCTCTATGGCGGTCCCCTGGAAGCCAGCAAGCGCTTCGTAAACTAGGAATACCGCGGCTTGTGTCCAGCCGATGAAAGACCATGCGCTGACGCTGCCACGTACTATAATAATAACAATCAACAGGGCCATTAAAGCACGACCGAATAATCCACCTACTTCCTGTACCTTGGTAACTTTCGCTGCAGATGCTTGTTCTGTGCCTTTCGCCGCCCGTGCACCTGCGCCTCCAATAGCCTTTTTCCGATCAGCGTCTTCCATGGTCTTGCCTGCCAAATCTTTCTTCTTGGCTTCCATAGCTTTTTCTTTTGCCTGAGCTGATGCTTCGACTACTTGGGGAGTGGCCGGAAGAATCAGTCTCATTTGCTGCAGGCTTCCAAATGCTGCCCCGTAGGCCATGGCAAAAAGCAGAGTGGCTATCAAAGTAGTTCGTTTTAATTGGGGGGTGAAAAGTTCCTTTAAACTAGGTCTTTTTAAAGAGCCAGAATTGCGTTTCTTTTCCCATTCAGGTGATTCGGGCAGGAAAGGACGGATGATAATTAGTGGAATGGCCGGAATAAGCCCGCTCATCAACGTATAACGCCAAGCAGCATGGTCGTCATTGATTTCACCAAACAAGCTTGGAATAGCCGGTAGGTATTCGCTATTTAAAGCCAGCCAATGGTTGACAATGGCCACGGACAAACCACCTACGGAGGAAAATGCCTGTGTATATCCCAGCACTTTTTCACGTTGTATTGGGTCCGGGAATAGTTCTGCAAGCCAAGCTACAGCGGCGACAAATTCTACGCATACACCTATAAAAACAAGGCATCTAAAGAATAACAATTGCCATGGGTTAGTACAGAATCCTGCAGAAAATGCTGCAAAGGCATAAAGCAGAATGCTGAAAGTGAGGACACGTCTTCGCCCGAACCGGTCAGTGAGCCACCCGCCTAGCAGGCCAAAAATTCCTCCTGCAATTGCCGGAATATAGAACAATCTTCCAACCCACATGTAAAATTCATCTGATCCTGGTCGAATACCGCCTAAATCAAGCAATGCGTTTTTTGCTATAAGTGGCAGCATTAGCAGTTCGTAGATGTCGAACAGGAACCCGAGAGTGGCAATGAAGCAAATCAGCCACTGTGTGCGGGTGAGTTTTAGACTAGAACCGGAAGACGCGTCGGCACTCATGGGAGGTTGTTATGCCGGGAAGAGGCGATGGAAACAAGGTTATTGTACGTGTACGCAGTGATTTGGGAATCGAGTTGCGTTGATTGACTGAGGTATGGCCTACTCCCGCCTTAGTGAAACGCTTCGCTACTATCACTGTAATTGGTCTGGATAAGACTGGTGTGATTGCGCGTGTTACGAGTTTCCTCTTCGAGCAACAGGCGAACATTGAGGCTTTGGAGGAAGCAGTCACGCGCGGACAGTTCAGCATGGTGCTTCAAGCATCCTGGAGAGACGGCCATTTGAAAACTTCTGCATTGCGGAAAGGGTTGCAAGGCTTGGCTAGGGAGTTGGGGATGGAAATCAAGCTGCGACTTACGGAACCAGGACGGCCGCAGCGGGCGGCGATCATGGTGACACGAGAACCTGCGTGTCCAGAGGCGTTATTCAGGGAGTTTAAGAAAGGGCGGTTGAAGAAAGCGGAACCGGTGGTAGTCATTGGAAACAGGCCAGACCTCAAGACTTTGGCAGAAAAGTACAAGTTGCCCTTTGTTCACATACCTTGGAATGAGCGCAAGAATGCGGAGAAGCGTGCATTGAAAGTACTTGAAAAGCATGAGGTGGACTTTGTCGTACTGTCACGGTTTATGAAGATTCTCTCGCCGGATTTTGTTTGGCGTTACAAGAACAAGATTATCAACATTCATCCGTCTTTGCTGCCGAGTTTCCCCGGGCCGCAGGCGTATCGGCAGGCATACGAGCACGGTGTGAAAATTGTTGGTGTAACGGCCCATTTCGTGAGTATGCACTTGGACGAAGGGCCGATTCTTGCTCAGGACAGTTTTATTGTGAAGCCAGGCTGGTCGTTGAAACAAATTATAGCTGAGGGGCAGAAACGTGAGGCCAAAGTGCTGGTGAAGGCAGTGAAACTCTATTTGACCAAGCGGTTGGATGTTTATTGGGGAGTAGTGAAACAGGTGTGAAGCTGATCTCGTGGAACGTGAATGGCCTTCGTGCAGCATTGCGGAAAGGCTTTGCTGATTGGTTAAGGAATGCACAACCGGATGTGATGTGCGTTCAGGAAAGCCGCGCATTGCCGGAGCAGGTGGATCAGATTTGGCCGAGGGGCTATGAAGCACACTGGAACTGTGCTGAGAAAAAGGGCTACTCTGGCGTAGTAACCTTCACAAAAACGTCATCAAAAAAAATCACACGGGGTATTGGCAAGGTTGAGCACGATCGTGAGGGGCGCGTGCTAACAACGGAGTTTGATGACTATTTCATTGTCAACGTGTATGTACCCAATGCCCAGCGTAGTCTTGCGCGGTTGCCATATCGGCAGAAGTGGGATCACGACTTGCTTACCTATTTAAGGAAACTAAAACGGCGTAAGTCCGTCATTTTCTGCGGTGACTTCAATGTGGCTCATAAAGAGATTGATCTGACTCATCCCAAGGCCAATAAAAACACCCATGGTTTCACGCTCGAGGAACGCGCTGGCTTTGACGCATTCGTTAAGACGGGTTTTGTAGACACTTTCCGCGAGTTTCAAAGTGAATCTGGACACTACACATGGTGGAGTAACATGCATAACGCGCGCGCGCGAAATGTCGGGTGGCGGATTGATTATGTGATGGTCTCTAAGAATTTACGTCCACGCGTGAAAAAGGCCTTTATTCTTCCGGAAGTGATGGGGTCGGACCACTGTCCGGTGGGAATTGAGCTAAAGTAGAGGTTTTTTCCAGATCGGGACCTTCTTCTTCATCTCATCAATAAGATGCTGGCAGGCTTCAAACGCTTCTGCGCGATGAGGTGTGATGATTTCCACTCGCAGCGACACCTCATTTGCTGGCACCATCCCCAACCGATGGAAAAGGCGCACCGATTCCACGTGCCAGCGTTTCTCAAGAGTGTCGAAAATTAGTCCAAACTGGTGTCTTGCCATTTCCTCGTTGGCTTCATAATTAATGGCGCTAATGGCTTCGCCATCCTCCGTGCCACGCACCACACCATGGAAAATCACCACCGCCCCCATGCCGTTACTCATTTTCGGTGCGGATTCGGCAATAGGGCCGTGAATTAAAGCCAGTTCGCGTTTCATCAGCCTCCTTGCACAGGGGGGAAGAGTGAAACCTCGTCGCCTTCACTCAAAACGAAATCGTCATCCTGGTAATCCACACCAACAGCCTTGAGGGTACAATTCTCGGTGCCAGCGAGCTTCGGGTATTGCTTGAGAATTTGCGCGTGCAGATCTGCGAGGGTGGCTCCATTCGAGATGAGGGCGGAGGTTTCCTCGCAATTGGTATGGTCGCGGAAGTAGGACCAAAACTTAACCGTCACCCTCATGCATACACCTCTGGTTTTAAGATGCCGATGAATGGGAGGTTACGGTAGCGCTCGGCATAATCTAGGCCATAGCCGACTACAAAGGCGTCGGGAACCTCGAAGCCGATATAGTCTGCTGTGATTTTCTCGGCGCGACGGGATTTCTTCTCGAGTAACACGCAGGTTTTTAGGCTCTTAGGCTTCAGTGCATTAAGCTTGTCGATCACAGCGCGTAGGGTTTTGCCGGTGTCGAGGATGTCATCGACCAGCAGCACATCGCGATTCCGTGCCTCGAGCCGCAGTTCCTTGGTGAAAACCAGTTTGCCCGGTGCGGTGTTGTTTCCGTAGCTGGACACGCCCATAAAATCCAACCGCATAGGCAGGGTGATATGGCGGATGAGGTCGGACAGAAACGGTACAGTGCCAGTGAGTAGGGCCACCACCAATAGGTCCTTGCCAGCAAAGTCGCTCTCGATCTCGGCGGCCATAGCTCGTACTTGTGCTGCAATCTCGGTCTCTCCAATCAGTACACCCTCGATCTCGGTGCGCTAATGTTCGGGGGGTGGAGTTCGCACGTTCATTAAATGTGTTTTGAGTCGTCCTCGTCTTTCTCGGTGTAGCCGCTGTCTTGGCGTTGGAAATTCACCTGATTTTTTTTCACATAGGCATTGAAAACATCATCGGCACTCATGCCGAGGACTTGTGCGAGACTGATAAGAAAGTGAAATAAATCTACTACTTCCACTCGGGCGTTTTGCTCGTCAAGATTCTGGTATTTGGCCCACCATTTCCAAGGCATACTATCTGTTAGCTCTGCAATTTCCTGTCCCATGGCTCGACAATAGTTAAGTGTCCACTCGGTTTTTTGCTCGTCGCTCATGCTGTCAGTATGCACGCCAATACGCTCGTTAAGGGCTTTCTGCATACGAAAAAGCTCACGTAGTTGATCAGGTGAATCCATATGCAACGATTACCCTCCAATGACGACGCTGCAAAGTGTAAAGTGTCATTTGAATTGGAACGTGACGTTAATCAGGTTATAAGGGGTGCAGATAATCAGAGGAAATGACCAAAGTGTTTCGGAATTTTGGATGGTTGATCGTATTGGCGATTCTGTTTTGCTCAAGTTGCGGAGACGGATCGCCAACGGATGATGTCAGCAATGTATCAAATTCACGCTCGCCTGAATTGCTCCAGAACCCAATGGTTTGGCTATTATTTATAGCAGCAGCACTTGGGCTGGTAGTGTTTGTTGAGCGTTACTTACACTTCCACAGGATGCAGATAAAAACGGCTGAATTTATGGCGGGGCTAAAAAATGTGCTTCGTCAAAAGAATATTGTAGAAGCGATTTCTATTTGTGAGGCGACCCCCAGCCCTACAGCACGACTGGTGCGCGAGGCTATCGTTGAACGTGAATTGCCACGCGTTGACCTGAAGGAACTGCTTCAGCAAACTGGTTCAAGGGAAGCAGCGCGACTGGAGCACAATCTTTGGATATTGGCGACTCTTGGTCAGATAGCACCGTTGTTAGGGTTGTTGGGGACTGTAATGGGGTTTATGACTTCGGGGGTAGTGACAGATATGCAGGTGCATTTCGCTCAGGCACTTATACCTACTGCATTGGGATTGGCAGTGGGAATTCCGTCAATGACTGGATATAACTACTTGGTTAACGAAACTGGTGGAATGATTTTGGAGATGGAGGAGACAACAATGGAGGCAGTGCGTATGATCTCGGTGCTTGAGCCGGAAATCTTAAAGGAGGATGCGTGAAATTCCGTAGACATTGTAAGTTGCTGAATCACCCCCCGGATGCTGTGTCTTTTGCGGGGGTATTTTTTCTTTTACTGTTTTTTTCGTTGGTACATGCACCTGGTGGATCAGTTGATTTGAAGGGGAATGAAAGAACAATAGGTATCGATGCAAGTGGTACAATCTTTTACAGGAATCAAGTGGTTACGGATCAAATTTTGAAAGAATATCTTGGCGAATTAAAAAAAGATATTGGAGAAGATTTAACGATTGTGATCAAAGCAAACCGTAAACTGCCTCTTAATGAAGTTATGCGGGTTGTTCGCCTCATTCATGATGCACGGGTCAAAAACACACTGATTTCTACTTCGTTAGATTAACTAGAGGGCAAGCCCGCAATGAGCACCCATTCGGACTCTCCACTTTTGCCTCGCAACCAAATGGTGTTGGGGGTTGGTTTGGTTTTCATCGTGATTATGGCTGCTGCTTTTTTTCTGTCTAGGCAACCTAAATCCAAAGATTTGAGTGAGCCATTTAATGGGAAGGGAGCTCCTTCTCAAGTAGTACCGGGAGATTTGTTTGACATGTTGGCAGTTGAACAACCTGACTGGCTCATAAGGTCTTCATTACCTTTGATAGCAAGCAACCTTCCGCCCCATGAGTTTTATCAATGGGAACTCGATTATGAATGGACTGAATTCAACGGTTCTAGTGTTGGCAGGGTATTGGCTGAGTATCTGAAGACTAATGCGCCAATAGCTCGAATACCGTTGGAAAAGCCGATACCCAGCCTTGAGCCGGTTAAGCCTCTCCCAATGCTGTTAATGGGTACATCTCGTCTTGAGCGCGCAGGTTCTTTAGCTGTTCGGCCACTTGTTGGTTACATAAAATTACAATCATGGACAAATTCTGACGTATTGATGCCGAGCGTTATCCAAGTGTCAGTTAACCCTGCAGGCACGGTTTTACACACAAGATTACTGCAAAAGAGCGGGCTGACAAACGCGGATAACACTGCCCTTAAACTTTCACGATCAATGCGCTTTCAACCACTAGAAGGAGCGAATGAAGCTGCTTTTTTTGGGGCAGAAAATCTGGCTAGTGGTAAACTAATTTTCAATTGGCATACTGAAGCTGCGGCAATCACAAATACCAAAGTTCGGGAATTGCCGTTTCGTTCTGTGGTGCCGCGTTAAAAATGTCACCGGCCGAATTTATATTGACGTTTCTTCTCGTTCTTATGGTGGCCTTTGTTTTTGCAGCTTGGGTTGGTCGACGGCGCCAAAGATCCTTTGATCCGCATCTTAGTGACGACAAGGTATTTCGTTGTGTGAAAGAGAGGTGCAACTACGTATACACGGATGATCCGGATGTTGATAGATCTCGCTGTCCCCAGTGTGGACAAATGAATGAAAGTGTTACTTTCTGAAGTTAGATTAACTGCTGGCCTTCATCTCGATGACATCATGAGCTCCCGCTTCCCGTCGGCCAGCAGTGCTGATACGTATGTACCGTGCACGCTCACAAAGTTCTTTTAATGAAGATGCGCCAAGGTAGCCCATACCGCTTTGTATGCCACCAATCAGTTGCATCAAGACTTGGTCAACTGATCCGGAAACCTCCTTTAGTGCTTCCACCCCCTCTGCCGCTACTTTTTGTGAGTTTTTTTTCTGGTGACCGTAACGTGAGGCAGATCCAGCTTTCATGGCGGCTAAGCTGCCCATGCCGCGATATTGCTTGTAGAGTTTCCCGCTAATTTCCATGATCTGACCTGGCGCTTCTGCGCAGCCGGCAAAGAGGCCGCCACAAATGACACCATCAGCCATAGTCAGTGCTTTAACGATGTCGCCACTTTTGGAGATTCCACCATCGCCAAGGATTGTCACGCCCGCTTTAGCTGCTGCACGAGAGGCTACATATAATGCAGTGAGTTGCGGGATTCCTACCCCTGCTACGATACGTGTCGTACAGATAGAGCCAGGCCCTTGACCAACTTTGATTATATTCGCACCTTTTCCCGCGAGAAACGTGACACCTTCTGCGCTGGTTATATTCCCCGCAATGATTGGTAGATCCGGATGTGACTCACGAATTACCTGGACGGTTTCGCCTACACCTTTTGTGTGACCGTGCGCGGTCGACACAGCAACCACATCTAAACCATGATCTACCAGCGCATTTACATGCCCCAGAACACGATCGCGTTCCAGTTCTCCGAAGGCATTGCGAGTGGCTGATACAGCTGCGCCGCAAAGCAATCGGAATTGTTCATCACGTGCCGGTCGGAATTGAGCTTTTTTCTCCTGAGCAATCCGTTCCACATCGCTCATGGTAAACAGGCCGTGAAGATGATCATCGTCGTCAATTACCAGTAGTTTGTTAATGCCGGGGTGGTCGGTAAAAAATTCATCGGCGACAGCAATGGGGTCTGGATCAAGTTCTTTCTCGTGGATTGTATGAACTGAATCACGAGCAATCATAGCCTCGGCAACAGTGCGGTGTGCGTAGCGTGGTTTTACGACACTGCCAGGCAAAAGTCCTGTAAGTTGGCCAGATTCGTTTACCACCGGGAAAGTGCTAAAAGCGAATTTCTGCTCTTCCATCATCTCAACGATTTCGCCAACCATTTGAGCAGGACTTACAGTGATCGGCTCCTGAATGAGACCATGGATATGATTTTTTACACGTGCTACTTCCTTGATTTGGTCCGCTTCAGGCATATTGTAATGTATAAGCCCGAGTCCACCATTAAGCGCCATTGCAATTGCCATTCGAGCCTCGGTGACGGTGTCCATGTCCGACGAAATGATCGGTAGATTGAGATGTAGTCCCTCGGTGAGTGTAGTGTTTAGTACGGTGTCACGTGGTAATATCTCAGAATAGCGGGTGGCCAAAGTTACATCGTCGTAAGTCAGCGCGAGGTTGCTATGGGCAGGAAAGAAGGTGTCTGCCGCTTCGTAAAACTGTTGATCTATTGATTCGGGATTCGCCGTTTGCGCCATGACGGATAATGCCTGTCAGTCAAATGTGTGACAAGCCGAAACGGCATGAAGCCTATTTGCTGGAAATGCGATCGACCATGATTGACTCTGTTCCCTGGCCGGCTTCAGAGTACTCCAAAATAATCTGATAGTTAAGGAGGAAGCCCTTCCACGTGTAGGTGGCTATTTTTTTGTCACCATCTTCCGACTTCTCCGGGTCACGATCCTTCATGTCTTTTTTGAGGTCATCCCAAGACACAATCATGCCTAAGTGTTCCTGAACCTCATCATAGGTTTTCATCATCTCCGCTTTAGCGGGTCGATCCTTTACAAAATAAATTGTAGTTAGCCCAATCAGGATAAAAATCAAGACACCCCTAATAACCCAGGTGACAATAGTTTTGGTGCTGCTGCCAGCGGCAGCTGCAGGGGGGGCGCCAACAGGGGCCCCCATCATCGGCGGCGCATCCATTGCGCCGGGCATTGGAGGACCGCCAGTGGGAGCTCCCATCATCGGCGGTGCATCAGGCGATGGAGGTGGGGGTGGCCCGCTATTCTTTAATTGACTTAGCGGAACCCAGTCGCCTTGTCCTTCGGTCCAGGCAAGGTCGGTTTGTATTAAGGTTCCGGCCGCAAGATATTCTTCTATTTGTGGCTTCGTATATGGGCCAAATTTTTCTTCCCCTCGTGCAATGTGATATTTTTCGCTCATTTACGAACTTTAATTTTGGACTCTAGAGCAACTCTTTTGTATGGGCAAGATTTTGATTAACGCCGGGGAGGTCTTGGTGGATTAAAAGGTGCTCCACCTGGTACGCCCGGTTGAGGCATGGCTCCGAATCCAGGTTGTTGCATGCCACCTTGTTGCGGGACCATTACAAAACGTACCCCGGGTTGGCCTGATTGTGCTTGAAGCATCCAAACCTGCCCGGTTTGTGTGTCCAGTTTTAAAATTATAGATTGCGGTTCGTTTTTCCCAGTCGGGACAAACTGCATGGACATTAATTCGAAGCGATTAGGTGCCGATGGATCAAACATCGGCATGCCGCCTCCCATCATGGGCGGGCCTCCCATTCCGGCACCCCCACCAGCCGGTAATCCAGGAAATCCACCTGAGCCACCGGGTAATCCGGGTCCCACTCCACCTGGCACAGCTCTTCCGGGATTATCAGGCCCCAAACGGCCGCCGGCAGGGATTCCTGGCACGCCGATTCCACCAACGGCTGGTCCGGGAGTAGGAGCTGGCTTCGGTTGATCCCGCACTTGGGAATGTAGTTCGGAGGCAAGTAAGACCGGCAAAAGGATAAGGTATGGGGTGATTTTCATGGGAGGGTTCTAGTTGTCACTTTCTGCCTTGGCAATGCCAATCACAGTTTAGTGATGTGTTTGGCGAGTTTAGAGGAGGATAAGCCTGGTACATGGCCGATAACAATTATTTTGCCTCCGTGTTTCTGAACAATGGCTCGTTCTTCATAGGGAAGGTCATCAATGGTGAAATCTCCACCTTTTGCATAGATGTCTGGTTGTGATAATTCGAGAAAGCGGGTGGCGCGTGTTTCATTAAAAACGCAGACGGCGTTTACGACAGATAGTGCTGCGAGAATAGTAGCTCTATCGGTTTCGGTTTGGACGGGACGATCTTCGCCTTTCAGCTCGCGAACGGAGGTATCGCTGTTAAGACCTACGAGTAGTGCGTCGCCTTGTTTTCGCGCTTCGGAGAGATAGTTTATGTGGCCAGCATGAAGTATGTCGAAACAGCCGTTGGTCACCACAAGTGTTTTATTGGAGGAACGAAAGTATTCCCTCCATGCAGGAAGAACTTCGATTGGGAGAATTTTTCCCGGTAAATCCACGGACTCATCCTGCTTGCTGCTGCTGGGCTAGCAAAGCATTTTTCGTTAAGTTTAGTTCCATTTTGCCGACTTATTAAATAGAGGGGGCTGCCCCTTGAGTTTTGTATGGAAGGTATGTACACTAACAGCGTGAGTGGCGAAGTTGTGCCAGTTCAGATTCGCGGAATTCTGCCCGCTAACAGCGGTGCGGCGATCTTTTTAGGCAACGACAAAAAGGTGTTCGTTATTCAGGTCGAATCTAACATGGCCTCGGTAATTGGCATGTTTCTGCGTGATGCCCCCAAGGAACGGCCATTAACGCATGACCTCATGGGCCACGTCTTTACCGGATTCGGTATCAGTGTCGATCGTGTGGTTATCACAGAGTTAAATAATTCCACGTACTTCGCCCGCATGATCCTCAAACAGGAAAATGAGCTGGGCACAAAAATTGTAGAGGTTGACTGTCGCCCAAGCGACTGTTTGGCCGTTGCTGCTTCACAAAAAGTTCCGGTTTATGTTTCCACTGAACTATTCGAACAGGTGGAGGACATGAGCGAATTTCTAGAGCGGATTAACGAAGGTGCCAGCGAAGAGTCCGAAGAATAAGGCTGCTGCCCTTCTCGAACAGCCGCTTGTCCTCATACACGGCGATGATGACTTTGCCGTATCCCAACGTGCACGCCAGGTGTATCAGGATTGGTGTCAGGAAGTTGGTGGTATGGACCACGAGGTCATTGTTGCTGCTGCTGCAAACGCAGGTGAGGGGACCAAGGCGCTTGATTGCTTGCATGAGGCACTGCAGACACTCCCATTCTTTGGAGGCACAAAAGTGATCTGGTTTAGAGACTGTAATTTTCTTGGGGATGATCGCACAGCACGTGCTGCCGATGTTTCCAGCGGCTTGGCTGATTTGGCTGCAGAACTGAAGAGCTTCGAGTGGCAAAATGTGAAGCTGCTCGTGAGCGCTGGTAAGGCGGACAAGCGCAAGGGTTTTTATAAGACCTTAGCCAAGCTAGGATATGTCGAGTCATTCGAGGCACTATCGGTTAATGACCGAGAATGGGTGGGCAAGGCAGAGCAGATTGTCACGGCCAAGCTTCGTGCCATGAAAATTAAAGTGGAATATGATGCGTTGAGCGAAATTGTGCAATATGTTGGTCCCGATCGTCGCGCGCTTATTAGCGAATGCGAAAAACTAGCCGTTTATGTTGGTGATCGTGGCGCTGCAACCGTCACCGATGTGGGTTCGATAGTTACAAGAGGTAAACACGCACGTGCATTTGCGCTGGGCGATGCATTGGGTGACCGAAATTTACCTACTTTGCTCCGACGACTTGACGAGGAGCTATGGGCAACACGTGGCGATAAAAACAAATCTGTCATAGGCTTGTTATATGGCTTGGTGAGCAAGGTTCGCTCGCTGCTTTTCGCGCGGGTGATGATCGATGCAGATTGGATTAAACCGACGAATAACTTTCCGCAATTCAAGCCACAACTGGAGCGCGTTCCGGTTGATGCCTTTCCAGAGGATCGCCGACTTAACCCATTATCACTTAACCCGTACGTGCTTTTTCGCGCTGCAATTCAGGCAAAAAACTATTCACGTGATGAATTGATCCGTGCGCTTGACCTATTGTTGACTTGTAACAACCGCCTCGTTTCAAGTTCGCTGGATAATGCCTTTCACCTGCAACAAGCCCTTACGCAAATAGTCGCGCATGAAAAGGTCGCTGCCTGATGAACGCTATGGATGCTAACCTTCAAGTTGCAGTCACTGAAGGTGTGTTGTGCATTAAAATTATCGGCCCAGCCAACTTCAACGCCTCTTCTGGATTTAAATCCATCGTCAAAAAGCTGTGTGGTGAAGCGGATCATACACTTCTTTTGGATCTCACCGATTGCATTACGATGGACAGTACTTTTCTCGGTGTTTTGGCCAGCCTGTCACAACGTCTTGAAAAGCCCATAGAGATGCTCAATCCATCCGAGCGTATCAACGACTTGTTGGATAACCTTGGTGTGCTGGAGTTATTCAGGATTGACCAGGGTGATAACCCTTTGGTTGATCGGTTGCAAGAAGCCGAAACACCTGAGACTAGTAAACGCGAGATGACTGAGACCAGCCTTGAAGCACACAGTACTCTAATGGCATTGAACCCAGAGAATATTCCGCGCTTCAAGGATGTAGCTAAATTTCTCGAAGAGGATCTTAAGGGGCAGCAATAGGCCGGCGTTTTATGTGACTAACTTCCGGTTGGCTCCAGTTCGCCACTCGGGTTTACTCGCGCCGCCCATGACCGATTTAACAGGGTTAAATCCACAACAACGCGAGGCTGCTGCTACAATTGAGGGTCCCGTCCTTATCCTTGCCGGCGCGGGCACCGGCAAGACCCGCACATTAACCCATCGCGTGGGGCACATGATCAGTCGCGGGATTTCACCGGATAACATTCTTGCCGTTACCTTTACCAATAAAGCTGCGCGTGAAATGAAACAACGCGTTTCAAAGTTAATTCCCAGATCATTCAAACGCGATGATGAAAGATCGCTTAAGCCGACCATTTGTACCTTTCATTCGTTATGTGTGCGTATCCTACGGCGACATATTGAAAAACTCGGCTACAAGCGAAATTTTGTTATTTATAGTGAGTCAGAGCAGCTGGGT
>CAYUXV010000365.1:0-4720 GCA_964448875.1 uncultured Verrucomicrobiota bacterium | reverse complement strand
GGGGCCTATTGAGGAGAATACCCTGACCCGAACCGAGGAAACCCTGACCCTGATCGGCTCAGGTCTGGCCGGAGCCACAGCGATTGATTTCATGGTTGGGGAACTGGTGTTGCAGACCCTTTCACCGGTTAAAGCCTATATCGTGAGTGATACGCGCATGGACATTCCCGTGGGTGTCATCAATCACACGGCTGAGGGGCCGAACCGTCAGGTACGTGTATGGAACACGGTAGGTGCCAGTAAAAAGAGCCTCCAGAAATTTAATGTCGAAACCGGTCGACCTGTCATCACCGCCACCTCGATGGACAGCAAGGTCTGGGACCGCGCGGAGCCGCTCACCATCCGTGGTTATGGTTTCAAAAGCACCGTGGGCGTGGAAAAGAAAATCACTTTCGTTCGCGTTGATGATTCCAGCGGCGCAGCGATATTTGATGAAGGCATCAACGCGGGTGGCGCTTCAAATGGCACCATGGTGCGAGTGGATGGGATCAGTGTAGTCTCCGATACCATGGCGGTATTACCCCTTAACTCAGTTACCTCTCGGGCGGATGGATCAAGCCGGCGCCTTCGTGTTTCCCGTGAATACACAGCAACCGCCTCTGTCCTCTCCAGCCACATCAGCCCGGGCACGAACCCCCTCATTGCCGCCATTACCACCAAACCGGTGGTCAACACGTTAAGTCAACTGCAGACCGACAACGTCACCTGGGAAAATGTTCTGACCACCGGCATGTACAAACGAGACCGGGTACTGGAGATCAACGGCACAGCACTCAACACCACCCAGACCATCGAGATCGCACAACAGGATGGCACTTCATTCCCGAACCCGGTGTTTATCCAACTACCCAATGCCGGGGTCACGACGGATGACAACGGCACCCGCATCCTCGTGTCTGCCAATGCCATCCCCTACAACGACGCGGACACCAACTCGACGATGAAACGATCCTTCCGCCTCTACAACGCCGTGGGAACCGGCGATCTCAACGCCTCGCTCCAGTTTGCCGTCAATGTCCAGCCGGTGGTTGAGAGCATCTCTCTTCAGCAACCGGACGGGGACCTCTCGTTGGGTCTGGTCAACGCGGAAGACAACTCAACCGCCATGGTGCTGGTGCGTGATCATGAAGCCGGGACTCAGGTCACGATCTTTGGCTTCGGGTTCAACTCCATTGGCCAGATCCATTTGGCCAACCAGAACGGAACCGAAGTCAATGCAACCGACCCTGTCTACATTCCCATTACGAGCCCCGGTGTTACTGTGGCCGACAACCAGATCTCCATCGACACCCGCATCGCCCAGTTCACTAACGGCGCTTCAGCAGATGCCAACAAGACCAGTGACTGGCGCCGCATCCGCCTTGTCGGCGCACGCGACCCTGCCCTCTCCATGGCCGCCCAGCGCTTCTACGTCGGGCCTGTTCCGGTCTATGATAACCTCGATGGACTGACCCCGGGCTCGCTGCACTATCGGCATGATGGCGACACCATGACCTTCATCGGCAAGAACCTCTCCATGGTCTCCCGAGTCGACATCGTTGACCTCAGTGGACAACCCATTCCCGGCATGAGGCCACTCGGGCGCTCAAGCCTCAAAATCCTTTCTGAATCCCGTTTTTCAATCAGCCCCAACGCCTTCCTGAACACCCACCACGGCGACTCAGTCATCATGGATCGCCGTGTGATGATCACCACACCTTTTGGAATTGCCATTAGTTTGCCCGACGGTAAAGGCAAGTTCAGCTTCTCGGCCACCCCGGTCATTACCGGCTATGGCGGACCGGGTTTTGACGGATCCACCCAAACCTACATAGCCGCCAACGGTGCTCTTTTCGTACATGGCCGTAACTTCCGGGGATTGAGCAACCTCAAGTTTGAAGATGACGCTGCCGGTATCTTTGTTGATGTAACAATCGACCCACGATCACCGCCCGAAGGCATCTATATCAACCCGGAGGGAACCATTGTCTCCATCGATCCGAGCTTCTTCAGCACGCGCGACCAATCCTGGCTGCGCTCTGGCACCAGTTCCAACCGCGGCCTGAAATTAACCAGCCCCGCCGATTTTAGCACTCAAGCACCCAAGGTGAAAACCCGTGACCGTTTAGGACGCAGTCAAGTCAACGGCATCGATGCCCCTGCAATTACCAGTTTCCCCAATAGCCAAAGCGTAACTGCTGGAGAAAATATTTCACTCACTGTCACCGCCAGCGGTGCTTCTACCTATCAGTGGCGCAAGGATGGCGTCAATATTCCGGGTGCAACTGCTGCGACTTATCAAATTACAAACTTTCAAGCTGCAAACGTGGGAGCCTATTCGGTCCTGACAGGCAATGCCGGGGGGCAGATTATCAGTCCTCCTGCGGACCTATCGCTGGCTGGTGCCGGGGGATTACCCGTAATTACCGTTCACCCTGTCAGCAAAGCCTTGCTGATAGGAGCCAACACCACACTAAACGGAACAGTTACAGGTGCAAATTCCTATAAGTGGTACAAGGATGGCGTGGAAATTTCGGGAGCCACAAGTTCCAACTACACTATTACAAACTTCCAAGCGAGCCATGTAGCCTCCTATACCCTAAAGGCATTCAATGACAGCGGCACAAAAACCAGTAACGCCGCCACACTAACCGTACTTTCTGTTAATGGCCTAGTCGCCTACTACCCATTCAACGGTAATGCCAATGATGCCAGTGGCAACGGAAACCACGGCACAATAACCGATGCCACTCTTACCACGGATCGTAATGGGGTCGCCGGTCGTGCCTATAATTTCGATGGCAGCGGAGATTACATCCAATTGACAAACATGGTGCCGAATTACGAAAACAGCACTATCACAGCCTGGATCAAATCCAGCCAAACCTCTGGCGGTGTTCGAACCGTGGTAGGCAAAGCGAGAGGACCAGGCGGCAGTGCCACTGGATTGAGTCTGCGATTTCACGGCCCGGATGCCAATAAACCAGCACAATATACTGTGCACCCGGACGCCTCAGGACAAACCGGAATAACAGTTAATGATGGTCAATGGCATTTTCTAGCCGGCACCTCAGATGGAACTAACACCAGAATTTATGTCGACGGAGTTTTACAAGACCAAGATGCCATGACCACTACTGCTGCGAGTAATGAACTGATGTTCATTGGCAGGGATCCCGGGGTAAGTGGTGGATCGTATGAATTCATCGGAGATATTGATGAGGTTCGCATTTATGATCGCGGCCTAACCACCGCTGAAGTGCTCAGCATATATAACACCGAAAAACCCACACTCAATGATGGGCTTGTCGCCTACTATCCCTTCAACGGCAACGCGAACGACGAAAGCGGAAACAACCTAAATGGTATGGTAATAGGTGCCTCAACCACCAAAGATCGCTTCGGCACCTCTGGAAAGGCCTACAGCTTCGATGGGACGGATGATTGCATTGAGATTGCAGACAACAACCTGCTGGATTTGGGAAATACATCCGGTAAAGCAATGACCATCTCTGTTTGGTATCAGCTTGATGACAACAGCATAGATCGCGGGTTAATTGAAAAAGCGACTGACCAGCCCTCAAGCACAGTCGACTATCTTATCATATCCGACACACAGCTGCCTCACGCAGGGAATAATCCGGGTATTGCATGGACAACAGGCGATGCATCAAACCAACACAGCCAGCTTTCTTATGCGACCGGAATAAATCCAAACTGGAATCATCTGGTGGTAACCTACAGTCTTGATGCCGGAACTGCAGGTCAAAAACGAATCTATATGAACGGGGTTTTGGTAAAAACCGGAGAAGCCGGTGCAAACAAAAACGCGCAAAACGCCGCATCTCTATTAATTGGCGGCCGCCACAATCTTGCTCATTCACCACCAAGGTCAGACTATTGGGATGGCAAGATTGACGATATCCGAATTTATAACAGAGCCCTATCAACCACTGAAGTTGCTGAACTGCATCGTCAGGAAGCACCCGTCGGTTCTCTTCTCTGGACTTACAGCACAGGAGGCTGGATTGAGTCTTCACCGGTGATCGGCGACAATGGGTATCTTTACATTGGCTGCAATGACGGCAAATTGTATGCGATCAACACCGCCACAGGCACCAAGGTTTGGGATTTTGCGACGGGCACTCGAATTCCGGGCACGCCGGCGGTTGGATCGAACGGCGCGGTTTATACCACCAGCGGATCCGGAAAACTCTATTCCTTGAATGCATTAACAGGCACCAAGAATTGGGAGTTCAGTGCGGGTTCCTTTATACAGGTGTCCCCAGCCATTGGATCTGATGGGACTGTCTATGCCGCTACTGCAAATGGATTTGGAACCACTAACAACAAGTGGTATGCCATCAACGGTTCCACTGGGGTTAAAATTTGGGAATCCACCACCTTTGGAGAAATCCACGGCAGCCCCTCCATAGGCTCAAATGGCTATCTTTATTTCGGATGCAATGACAACAAGGTGTATGCCTTGAACGCCTCCACAGGCGCTAAGGTCTGGGAATTTGACACTGGAGGTCACGTCAGGGGAAGCATCACCCCGGCAATTGGGGCCGATGGCACCATCTATGTCGGTTCCGCGTCCGACAAATTCTTTTCCCTGAACGGCACCACGGGTGCCAAGAATTGGGAGTACAATGCCGGTAGTGACATTAATACTGGAGCTGTCATCGGCTCGGATGGGAAAGTTTACTTCGGATGCAACGGGAACAAGTTAATTTGCTTG
>CAYUXV010000364.1:0-21516 GCA_964448875.1 uncultured Verrucomicrobiota bacterium | reverse complement strand
GTCCAGATTTGTTATGGAGATATAGTGAGCTTTTGTCGCGAAGCAGTTTTGCATGAGTTACAGCCAAACTGCTTGTTGCATTAACTTTCAGAATAGAAGCAGTACCAATTTTCTGTTTTTTAAAATCATCAAGTGATGATCTGTCTGTTTGGTCAACTGCTACTTTAACACTGCCATCTTGGTCTACCAGCAGATTGCCGGGCTTCAGGTCGCGATGGACAATAGGGCTGGCTGCAAATATCAAGGGTTTGATTTTTTGATATAATATTTCTGAATCTAAGGATTGGCCATCAAATCTCGGAAGATGGTTGATTTTCTTTATTAATGGTTTGGGTTTGATTGAGCTTATTGGTGGCGGCGTGGTGTTAGTGGTGTCATTGCTGAAATATAATACACCGCCAACCACCGTATATATCAGGCCGCTGATTGCCAGTAGCATGCTCATAAACCGAAACCATGATTCTCGGGTTTGAGGTTCTTTATCCTTTAATGAGAATAGCGCGGCGAAAGTCATCAAACATAGAATAGGTAACAGCGCGACCAGTGGCAGCATGGCCAATTTGATCCCGGTGGTAGGGCCGGGTGCTGAGGCACTGGTTGTGCCATCTCCCGTTGCTCGCATAATTGATGGCGGAGACAAGTCTGCTTCAGTGATTTTGAGCTTCTCCATCCAAAGGGGGTAAAATCCGCCCTTTTCATAGAAAAAATAAGGACTTTCGTCAACTCAACCGTTGACAGTTAGCCTTTCTCTGATAACTTCCGCCCCTGTTTTTTTTTCTGATTATGGCAACTAAATACGTTTATCATTTTAGCGGTAAAATAGCCGATGGGAATGGGAAGATGAAGGCCCTTTTGGGTGGTAAGGGCGCGAACCTGTCCGAGATGTCACGCATCGGTTTGCCGGTTCCTGCTGGTATGACTATCACCACTGAAGTCTGTGCCTACTACTACAAGAATGCGAAGAAGTATCCCAAGTCACTTGAGGCGGAAATTCAGACCAATATCGCCAAAATTGAGAAGGTAATGGGCAAAAAATTTGGTGATATCGAAAATCCTCTTCTGCTTTCTGTGCGTTCGGGAGCACGAGAGTCTATGCCCGGCATGATGGATACGATACTAAACTTGGGTATCAATGATCGGGTAGTAGAGGGCCTTGCCGCAAAAACGGGCAATCCTAAGTTTGCTTGGGACAGTTATCGCCGTTTTTTACAGATGTATGGGAGTGTGGTTATGGGTGTGGAGAAACATGATAGTGAACACCATGACCCTTACGAAGTAATCCTGGATAAAGCGAAGACAAAGGCAAAAGTTACTGATGATTCTGGCCTTAACGAGAATGATTTACGGTGTGTTGTTGGAGAGTTTAAGAAACTTATCAAAAAGCGTGCCGGGAAAGAATTTCCAGATGACCCTATGGCACAGCTGTACGGTGCGATGAATGCGGTTTTCAACTCTTGGCAGAATGATCGAGCAAAAGTTTACCGGCAAAAATATGGCATACCAGCTGCGTGGGGTACTGCAGTCAACGTGCAAGCTATGGTTTTTGGTAATACCGGCAAGACTTCGGGTACCGGTGTTGCTTTTACTCGAAATCCTGCGACGGGAGAAAATGTTTTTTACGGCGAGTATCTTATTGATGCTCAAGGAGAGGATGTTGTCGCCGGCGTCCGGACACCGAAACCTGTATCTAAGATGGTTAAAGATCTGCCTTCCTCATTTAGGGAGTTGCTAAAGGTTAGAAAGATACTCGAAAAGCATTTTAGAGATGTGCAGGATATCGAATTCACCATCGAAAAAGGCAAGTTGTGGATGCTGCAAACCCGCAATGGTAAGCGCACTGGCTTTGCTGCGGTGAATATTGCACTCGATATGGTCAAAGAACGGTTGATCACCAAGAATGAGGCAATTTTACGCATTCCCGCCGAGGACTTGAGTCATCTTCTGGCGCCGATTTTTGATTCCAAAGCTGAACGTAAAGCGAAGAAGATAGGAAGCGGGCTTCCCGCCGGTCCCGGTGCAGCAAGTGGCCAAATATATTTCACTGCTGAGTCAGCTGTTGCTGCGGCTGCCAAGGGGCAACAAGTTATTCTTACTAGACAAGAAACGTCTCCGGAGGATTTGCGGGGGATGATTGCAGCAGAAGGTATTTTAACCACCCGGGGGGGAGCATCCTCTCATGCAGCTCTCGTTGCGCGCCAAATGGGTAAGATTTGTGTCTGCGGTGCTCACGACATAGACATAGACTATACCAAGAAGACTTTAACAGGAAACGGTGTCACGCTAAAGGAGGGTGACTCTCTCTCGCTGAATGGATTTGTGGGCAATATTTATTCAGGCAGATTGAAAGCTGCACCATCAGAGGTTATTCAAGCACTTTTGGAAAACAAGGCGTCTGCTCGAAAAAGCGCAACATATAAAAAATTTACGCAACTTATGTCCTGGGCCGACAAATTGCGAAAGCTTGGGGTGCGCACTAATTCTGACACTCCAGAGCAAGTAAGAAATGCAATTGAGTTTGGCGCAGAAGGAATAGGGCTTACCCGCACAGAGCACATGTTTTTTGAGGGGAACCGTATTGATGCTGTGCGTCAAATGATCCTCGCGGAGAATGATAAAGGGCGGGCCAAAGCGCTGAAAAAACTACTTCCTTACCAAAAGAGGGATTTCGTAGGCATTTTTGAGGCCCTTGATGGACGGCCGGCAACTATACGGTTATTGGATCCGCCTTTGCATGAATTCATTGGAACGATGACTTCAGTACAAATCAGGTCATTGGCAAAGAAGCTCAAAGTCAGTCCATCTTTTATTAATCGACGCATCAATGAGCTACATGAAGAAAACCCGATGCTGGGCCATCGCGGTTGTCGTCTTGGCATTGTTTATCCGGAAATAACCAAGATGCAGGCTACTGCAATTTTTGAGGCGGCGGTTGAAGTTCAGAAGAAAAAGATCAAGGTTGTTCCAGAGATAATGGTTCCGCTCGTTAGCTATGCCAAAGAGCTTGAACTCCAGAAGGAAGTCATAGATGAGGCTGCTGCTGAAGTAAGAGAGAAACACGGACTCAAAACCAGTCAGCTTAAATACACAGTTGGGACCATGATAGAGATTCCACGTGCCGCCCTCACTGCGGCTGAGATTGCCGAGCACGCCGAGTTCTTTAGCTTTGGAACCAATGATCTTACTCAAACCTGCCTCGGCCTCAGCAGAGATGACTCAAGCTCATTTCTGCCAGATTACCAAGATGCAGAGGTGGTGGATAATAACCCGTTCGCTAGTCTTGACCAAACAGGGGTCGGCCAGCTTGTTGAGATAGGGGTAAAAGGGGGGCGTAAAGCAAAGAAGAACCTTAAAATTGGTATCTGTGGCGAGCATGGTGGGGATCCAGCTTCAGTGAAGTTTTGCCACCATAGCGGGCTTAACTATGTAAGCTGCAGTCCGTTTCGAATACCGATTGCCAAGCTTGCCGCTGCACAAGCAGCCTTGGAGTAGTTTTTCGATTTTGTTTACTGAGAGATTTCTTTCATGAAATTGCTTGTGTGTGTGATCGCGGGGCAGGACAATTTGTACGGCGTGATTCGTAATACCATACTTGTGTTTTTACTCTGTATAGCTAGCGGCTGTCAGTTTTACCGAAACGTAATTGTAAGTAAGGAGGGGCTGGTATTTCCATGGCATGCCAATCGTGATAATCCCGAGTATCAGAAGAGCTGGACTGCTGAAAGAGCGGAATGGGAAATCAATGATGCGGGGACGCGATATCGGGCAGGGCAGATTGATAGGGCTACTTATAATCGCATTCGCAAGCAGCATGGGTTGCCAGCAGAAGATTAATCTTAATATGAAAAAAACAATTATTATTTTTGCATTAATCCCGTTTATTCTAACAGCGATAGAACCCAAATTTAAACAACAAGACATCGACACATCGGTAGGTGTTGGTTACGGGTTGCAATTAGCGGATATGGATGGTGACGGGAAAACTGACATCATTCTTGTGGATAAGAATAAGGTTGTTTGGTACAAGAATCCGTCTTGGAAGAAACACCAGATAAGTGCTCACCTAACACAACGTGATCATGTGTGCGTGGCGGCTCGTGATATTGATGGAGACGGGCAGGCGGAGATTGCTGTTGGCGCACAATGGAATCCAGGTGACACGGTGAATAGTGGCGCAGTGTTTTATCTGCAACCAACTCAGGGCCGCAGTGGCAACTGGTCCCCTTTGAAGCTAAAGCATGAACCGACTACGCATCGAATGCATTGGCTCAAAAATGCCTCAGGAAAGTTCGACCTTGTAGTTAAGCCGCTATACGGGCGAGGCAACCGTGGAGGGAAGGGTGTTGGAATGAAAGTCTTGGCCTATCATCAGCCGAAGGATGTTAAAGAGGAATGGAAAACCACACTCGTGTCAGATACTCTTCATGACAGTCATAATTTTCATCCCATTAATTGGGATGATGATATAGAGGAGGAGTTTTTGCAGGCTGCATTTGAGGGTGTTTGGCTATTTGATCGTGTTGAAGGAAAATGGAATGGTATGCAAATCACGAAGAATTGGGCAGGTGAAGTGCGTGATGGAAAAAGTCCTTCAGGTCAACGGTTTGTGACCACTATTGAGCCCAAACATGGGACAACCGTGGCTGTTTATGTGCAATCCGATGGAAGATACAGGCGAGTGGAATTAGATACGACACTCAAGGATGGTCATGCCTTGGCTTGTGCGGATTTTCTCGGTACGGGTGGTGATCAAGTGGTTGCTGGCTGGCGTGGTATGAACCCTCGGGCGGTACCAGGTGTGAAATTGTTTGTGCCAAAAAATAAGGGATATACGAGCTGGAAAACATACCAGCTTAGTGGCTCCGAAATTGCGGTTGAGGACATTAAGGCAGCAGATCTAAACGGTGACAATATGCCTGAAATAGTCGTCGCGGGACGGCAGACACACAACCTGAAAATCTTCTGGAATGAGTCGAAATGAAATTCTCAGGCGAAAAAAACGCCTGATATCGCCATAATTTTAGCGACTTGGGTTTGAATTACAAATTTCAATTGATTTTCGACCATTTTTAGCCAGTATCTCCGCTCCGATTTGCCGGTGGAGGCATTGGTTTTTCATGAAAAGAACGCATCATTGCAATCAATTACGACTGGGAAATGCTGGTAATATAGCAACTCTTTCCGGCTGGGTGCACTCGTGTCGAGATTTAGGCGGAGTAATTTTCCTAGACATTCGTGACCGAGAAGGGCGCACTCAAGCAGTATTCGATCCACAGGAAACCGATCCTGCTTTGGTTCAACAGGCCGCCAAATTACACAGCGAGAGTGTGATTACCGTTAGGGGTAATGTGCGGAAACGACCGCTGGATACTGCGAATTCAAAAATTCCCACCGGAGATGTTGAAATTGTTGTAGGTGAGATGGAAGTGCATAATCACGCTGAGGTGCTTCCGTTTCAGATTGATGATCCAGAAACGGCTGCGAAAGTTAATGAAGAAAGGCGGCTGCAATTTCGCTACTTGGATCTGAGACGTCCTGATATGGCGCGTAACTTACAGCTCCGCAGCAAGGCGGCAATTTGCACGCGGGTATTCATGGAAGAACAGGGTTTTCTAGAGGTTGAGACGCCTACGCTATTTAAATCTACGCCTGAGGGGGCGCGGGAATTTCTTACACCATCTCGCCTGGCTCCGGGGCAGTTCTATGCATTGCCCCAGTCGCCGCAGCAGTTTAAGCAAATACTGATGTGTGCTGGAGTGGACAAATATTTTCAGCTTGCTCGTTGTTATCGTGATGAAGACCTGCGTGCAGATCGGCAACCGGAGTTTACACAGATTGACATCGAGATGTCGTTCATTGAGCGAGAGGATATTTACACAGTTATAGAGGGACTATTGGCTCGAATATGGAAAGAAGCGTTAAATCATGATTTGGTTACACCGTTCCCTCGAATTTCATTTACAGAGGTAATGAACCGATTCGGGAGCGATAAGCCAGATATGCGGTTTGGGATGGAGTTGGTCGATCTCACAAATGACTTTAAAGACAGTGAGTTTAAAGTGTTCAGTGGTGCTGTTACAGATGGCGGTGTGGTCAAAGCATTAAATGCAAAGGGTTATGCCTGCGTGACACAGGGCCAAATGGAGGCAATGACCGAAATGGCGAAGGGGCTTGGTGCAAGAGGATTAGCATTTATCAAAATAGAGGGTGGCGAATGGAAATCGCCGATCGTAAAGTTTTTTAGCGATGTGGAAAAAGCTGCTCTTGTAGAAAGGCTGGGTATTGAAGATGGCGATTTAATTCTATTTGCAGCTGGCGAATGGCTGAATAGTTGTGAAATTCTTGGCCGCGTAAGGTCCTATGTTTCTGAGAAGCTCGTGGAATTAGAAAAGCTGGAGATCCCGCAGGATAAGTTTGATTTTTGCTGGGTTGTTGATTTTCCATTGCTGGCTTATGACCGTGAGATGGATCGGTGGTATTCCAGCCATCACCCTTTTACTTCGCCGGTTGCGGAAGATGTGGAATTCTTAACGAGTGAGCCAAAACGGGTGCGAGGTCAACATTACGACTGTGTAGTCAACGGGGTGGAGCTGGGAGGAGGGTCTATTCGTATTCATCAACCTGATTTGCAAAAGACTGTCTTTGAAGATGTGCTTAAGCTTTCGCCGGAATTAACCCAAGAAAGATTCGGTTACATGTTGGAAGCTTTTAAATATGGTTGTCCCCCACATGGTGGAATCGCACTTGGATTTGACCGGCTGATAGCATTGCTTTGCGGTGCAGATAGCATAAGGGACGTAATCGCTTTTCCAAAAACTGCAAAAGGTGCATGCCTTATGACTGATAGCCCTGGATCTGTAGAAGCGAAACAGTTACGCGATTTACATATTGACGTGAAGGTTGGACAGAAAACTGAATGAGGTTCTGGAAGATGGGTAAGAAACAGAAAGCGGATAAGTCGCCTGAACTTACACCGTTAGAAAAACGTTTGGCAGAGAAGGCCGCGAAAGAAGAAGATGATAATGTTGACGCCAAGGGGCCAAAAACTCTAAAAGAGGCTGAGAAAAAAATCAAAGAATTGGAGGATCGGTTTCTTCGTTTAACAGCTGAATCTGATAATTATCGCAAACGAGCTGCGCGTGAAAAAGATGAAGCTAGACAGTTTGCGAACCAATCTTTAATCGAAAGCCTCTTGCCGGTTCTTGATAACTTTCAAATGGCACTGGATGCTGCCAAAGATGCCGATCCTTCTGTGCGGGAGGGTGTGGAAATGATTCTTGGGCAATTGAAGGGTGTATTGACTGATAGTGGTGTTGAAGAGATCGATGCTTTGGGGGAAATGTTTAACCCGGAATTGCATGAGGCGGTTTCACAACAGGAAACAACAGCTGCTGAAGAGGGTTGCGTAGTAAAGCAGTTGCGGAAAGGTTATAGACTGCGTGAGCGCTTAGTACGTCCAGCAAGTGTAGTCGTGGCCAAACCGCCACCGGTACAACCTGAAGTTAAAGCAGACTAATGGCTAAACGAGATTACTACGATGTGCTTGGCGTTGGGAAGGAAGCTAATTCCGATGAAGTAAAAAAAGCTTACCGCAAACAAGCTGTGAAATTTCACCCTGACAAGAATCCGGATGATAAGAAGGCAGAAGAGAAATTCAAGGAAGTAGGCGAAGCATATGAGGTTCTAAGTGATGACCAAAAACGTGCTGCCTACGATCAAATGGGTCATGCGGCCTTTGAAACAGGCGGTTCCGGAGGCTTTCAGGGTGGCGGAGTCGATCCAGTCGAAATTTTTAGCCAAGTATTTGGCGGGGGGAGAGGCGGCGGAATCTTTGACCAATTTTTTGGTGGCGGGGGAGATTCGAGTGGGCCAGTTCGTGGATCCGATTTGCGCTACGACATGGAAATTGATTTCGAAGAAGCAGTACTCGGTGCTGAGAAGCAGATAAGCATAACAAAGCTTGATGAATGTGAAGACTGTGATGGGATTGGGGCAGCTAATGGCAGCAGCAGAAAACGCTGTCGAACATGTAAGGGGCAAGGGGCCGTAGTAGTTCAGCGAGGATTTTTTCGAATGCAACAGACGTGTTCTGATTGCGATGGAGCTGGGACTGTTTTGGAAAAACCCTGCCGAAAATGTAACGGAGATGGTCGCAAAGAGAAGCGGTCAAAAATTACATTAAAGGTGCCTCCTGGCGTGGATACAGGCACTCGTTTGCGTAGTGGCGGGAATGGAGAATCAGGTCAGCGCGGCGGAGGATATGGCGATCTATATGTTGTGCTGCACGTGAACCCTCACGAGGTTTTTAATCGTGACGGGGATGATCTTGTTGCTGAAGTACCCATTCCATTTGTCACCACTGCGTTGGGTGGTGAATTGAAGGTGCCGACAATGGATGGAACTGCCAGCATCAAAGTTCCCGGAGGGACACAATCTGGCACGATCTTTCGCCTGAAAGGACGAGGTGTGAAAAATATTCAGGGATATGGGACAGGCGACCTGCACGTTAAGGTTATTGTTGAGGTGCCAAATAAACTTAACAAGGAACAGAAAGGGAAGCTTCAATCTTTTGCGGATGCCTGTGGTGAGGATGTAAATCCGCAGAGTAAGAGCTTTTTTGAAAAAGCTCGCAAACTCTTTGGCTAATGCATCGATTTTATTTGCCTCCTGACCGATCCGATCAGCAGGAGCTGACTCTGGGTGAGCGGGAAAGTCATCATGCAGTAAATGTTCTTCGGGTTCGAGTTGGTGAAAGGGTCGCTGTTTTAAATGGGGAGGGTGTGGAGTATCTATGCGAAGTTATTGTCGCAGATAAAAAGAATGTGCGTTTGTCTGTCAGGCAGCAAATCCAACATGAATCATTACCTTTTAAGATTACTCTTCTTCAGGCTATGACAAAGGGCAAGTCGATGGATTTTATCATTCAAAAGGCCACTGAATTGTGCGCCCATCGGATCGTGCCCTTAGCTGCAGAACGAAGCATAATTCAGATTGATGCTGTTGATGCACAGGCGAAGGTTCAGAAATGGCGAGCTATTGCTATTGATTCCATAAAACAGTGCGGCTGCCCGTGGCTTCCTGAGATTGAACTTCCCCAAACCCCCCGTGATCATATTGGACGCGATGAAACATGCGACATGCATTTTGCGGCCTCACTGCAAGGCAATACACGCCATCCTCGTGAGTACATCGATGATTTTCGATGTGAGAATAATTGTATTCCTAAAAATATTTCTGTCTGGATCGGCCCTGAGGGTGATTATACGCCTGCAGAGTCTAATGCTATATTTTCCTCCGGAGCACTCCCTATAACACTGGGGCGTGTTGTCTTGCGGAGTGAAACAGCAGCAGTTTACTGCCTCTCTGTTTTAAATTATGAACTTCAATCGCTCGTCAAGGAGAGTTAGTGGAATTTGATTCTGCCTTGGTCTGAGCTCCTTTAATAATGGCTTTGAATTTAGGTAGTTGGCGAAGATTATTTATTGAATTGGTTGTCTGGATAAAATAACGGATGTCCATTTTTTCTCTTTTATCGTTGGTTTGGCCTGCAAGTATCCAAGCTTTTTCAAGTGCTTTGAGGGATTCATTTGTGTTTTTTAGACGGTTTAGTGTTAACGCGAGGTCGTACCAGGCACTGGGCATGGATGGTTGTAAATCCACCATTTTTAAATTAGCAGACTTTTTTGAAGGCAAGTCGCCTGCGTCATCAAACGCACGTGCAGCAGCCGCTATAGAAAGTGGTGTTGGTTGATCGTTGTTAAGTAATTCTGAAGCAATGCGATGGCTATCATTTGTCCTATTTAAAGCCTGATATATGAACAGGAGTTGAATTGTGTTGGTAATATCTGACGGATTATTTTTATACTTTTGTTCCAGTCGCGGAAGGTCAAACGTGGCTTGGGCATTTCGCAAGTCTTTATCTATCACTAAGAGTCTTGGGTCTAATTGTTTATGAAGATTGATAAGACTTATGATGTCTTGTGTGTTCTCACGTTGATATGCCTCCATAAGGTGGGATTTGATTATCCCGGCTAATATTTGGATCGTACTGGAGTCTAAGCGTCGATTTAGGCGGGAATCATCAATAAAATCGGATATCACATCAAACTGCTTGGATTTCAAATTGTTGTTTATCATCACACAGTTTTCGAGGCCTGGATTTTGTGTCAGTTGCCGAGGAGCTGTGTCACGTATTGCTTCAATAACTTCATTGCCGGCTTTTACGTTGCCGTCTATAAAAAATTTATATGCCGAAATTCTCATGAGCCGTTGGAGGTTGGCTTCAAGAAGATCTTCATTGGGGTCCATTTCGTATGCGAGATTTACAATTAGTCGTGCGTCGGCTGTCCGGCCGTTATCCAGAAGAAATTCGAGATAATTACCAGTGGCAACTGGGTGTGTGGCCCCAAAAGAAATGGCTTGGCGAAAAGCAAAATCAGCTTCTGCAAGTAATGCATCCTTCATATTGGAGAATGATTCTATTTGCTCTTTTACCTTGGCGCGTTCTGGGGTTGGCAGAAGTTTGAGTTGTTCAATTTTTGACGTTAACATACGCGCGCGCCAGCGATACACACGCGCGACACTGAGTCGCAGAGTGGCAAAATTGCGCTGAGCTACATAGTCTCTCAAAAATTGTCGCTGTGCAGGGGTGTGGCCAGTATGATTTCGTCGGAGATAAGTTTTTCGTGCCCAATCACATAGTTTATCGAGCTTAGCCTCTGGTCTGACAACGTGTCTTCCAACGAGGCGCTCAGCATATTGCTGCCAAAAGTTCCGATCTCTGCTTAATATGTCCAAGGGTAATTCATCAGGGTATGAGGGCAGTCGATTATGGTTGATGTATGCCTTTGCAGTGCTATTCCCCTCACCTTTTAACAAGACAGGTTGGGGGGGGAGCTTTTCGTAATTTCCGTTGTCCTTTATGCGGAGAGAGGTTATCCCCCCATTATCATCAATCGTAGCTACTTCGAAAATTGCGTCTCGCCTTGGGCTTGTGAGCGACGATTCGAATGGAATTATCATTTTCAATTTTTCGCCAACCTTAAATCCTTTGCCTCCATTGCCTGAAGCAATTGTTGCGCTTGAAATTTCATTGAACGATTCAAATTTCATAATAATACCATAGGGGACAAGGTATGGATTCATCCATTGGAGTGGCACGCTTTCCTCCAGGTAAAAAGCTCTGTTTGGATTCTTATTGAAAATGAATTGGGATATTCCTCCGTTTAGCACCCAGATCATATCGGAAGAAGCCAGGTTTTTCCCTGAAAGCATTTTGTTTGCGATTGCCTGATGCTCTTCAATGGAAGGCAAGTGAATTTCTTCAGCTGGGTAGACGCTTTGTGAGCTTTTGCGTAAAAAATTTGGAAAAGCATCTTCCAAAAGCATGCGATTCAGGGAGATGCGTGCTTCTGTATAGGGATTTTGGTGCAATAGTGATCTGGATCTTCGAGAAAGGGTTACATCATTAAAACGATTTTCTTTGTACAGAAATGGCACAGAGAGATTCTTTAGTGAATGTGTGCGCTCAGATGAAATTCTATTCAATACGGGGAGATTGCCTCCGAGATAAGGTTCAAGTTGAGAATATAGTTTCTGTATTTGTTTATCCAGTGACAGTACGCCAGAGCGGAGACTGGTTAATGAAATCCTCTGGCTTGGTGTGGGCGCTCGAGCGTATACAAGCATGATATTAATGTCCATCTGTCGCTGGCTAATGGCCTGTATAGAGAGAAGTAGATTTCTTGCAATCTGCGTATCTGTTTGGTTTTTATCGTCGAGTTTGGTCAGGACTCCATTGAGCAAGGTTAACTCACTCCGGTCTAATTCTCTTAGTTTTGAATATAGAAACATTTGGTTATTCCATTCTGATTCCAATACCTGGTTGAGATCTGCGGCTAAGCGGCTAGGAAGTTTTGGGTCAGTTGGGGATTGGAGCAAAGCTAGAGTTTCTTCGCTCAATTGATTACTCAGAAAGTCTGTCAGGAGACTTTCTTTTTTGATTAATAGATTCGCAAAATCGGGCAAAGCTTTAAAATCTTTTGGGGTGAAGAGTGACTCGCCTGAGCGGCGTTGCTTTTCGATGTTGCGCCCCTTCAATGTTAACCAGTCGTCCAGTGGCGCAACCCATTTGTTTGCTGTAGTGACCGAGTTAAGAAGATTGTGGGCCGAGGTAAGCACAGACAGATTTTGCTGAAACATCATGCTGTTGGTGGCAAATGTGCCCTGCATAAGTCGGAGTCTTGCGACCTCATCAAACATTTGCTTGATGCGGATTTGGCCTTGCTGATCGCCTTTTAATCGTTCAACGATATTCGATATCATGCGGTTTAACTGCTGGTCGCCGAGTGAAGATTTTGGAAGATTAATCCCAAGTTTTTTAAGCAGTGCTGCGGTGTCTCTCTGTATATTCTGTAACTCCATTTGAACTGCCCGCAAGTCACCCTCATTTTGTTTAAGGGCTTTTTCAGTTGGGGTAATGTATTTTTGTTTGAAATCGTCATTTTTATTAAAACTTGCGAGAGCTGAGTAAAGTAGCGGCGAGTCAATCTGTTTGCTCCGGTTGTAATGTGCGCGGATGTATTGCATGTACTGGCCTTCTGCCAACGCATTTTGCGTAATAATATAAACATCACGGCGATCAAAATCAGGGTCTGTTCGATGGTGGGGGGCTATCTGGCTTTCGCAGAATATCATATAGGTAGGATTGAAACGGCCAGCATCAGTGCCGCCAAACAGGACGGCTCCTTGTTCCATGGGTGGGTACATGGGCTTATCATTATCATCTTTGAATGGCGGCTTGAACATGTTGTGGCCATACCAATATCCGAACATGTGGCCGCGCAATTCGTTGTCCCACCAGTTAGCCAAACCATGTCTTGCTGGCAATAGGCAGCAAATTACTAAAAACCACGTCAGGGGTTTTCGTTTTGGTAGCGCCAGAAGAGCGCAAAACGCACCCATGAGGAGGACCCCAGTAATCGCGGCAGCTCGTAAAACTCCAGCATCATAATTCAAGAATGTAAAAAGTGCGGAAGTCGGCGTAGCGCTGATGGCTGTTTGCGATGGAGCCCATCCTATTAGTTCCAATCCTAACAGAATGCCAGCCCCAGCAAGTAATGGGCGACGGTATTTATCCCATTGACTTGCAATTAAGCCGAGAGCCAAGGCCAAGCCTAGGCCAAGGCCCAACCCAATAAACAGATGGGGAGCTTCAAAGAACACCTTATTCAAATGTCTGTTGCTTTCACCCCCGCTAATGTTTCGAAAAGCGATCATAAGTGCAGTCATACTAACAAAAATAACACCCATACCTGCCAGCCACCGCATTTCTCGGCTTCGCATTCGAATCAATAAGCCGAATGGCAGCAGCGCCAGCAGAATGTAAGCCGGGTTGAATTCCTGAAGAGTCTCGTCGATAAAAACGCCAACTTGGCCACCATCTGGAATACCGTTTTCGTTACAATCCAACGCAAATCTTGAGAAACTATCGACCGCCTCCTTGGATGGGTTGTCATATTGTCCGCGAACAATTGCATATTTAAGGTTGTCGGCTGTTCTTGGGTACGCCCAGTTCATGGGGGGGTTAGTTAGTGAAGTAAGGGGCATGTACAAATAGCATGCAATTCCGGCGATTGTGGCAGCTCGGGTGCAAAGCAACGGCCACCAGTGTGAGAAAACACCTTTTTTCCAGATATTCCGTGCCCATGAATGAATGAGCAGTCCCCCAAGGTAAAAGAAATTAAAGAATGCGAACCACCAAGTCCATGAATTCGCGTCCTCGTAGTTGATCTTGGCTGTTTTTATGAATGAGGCATATTTGGTCTGTAAATTGACTGTTATGGCGTTAGCAAGGGTTGGATCATTCAGTTGCTGCAGTTCTGCTTGATTAGGAAGGCGATGTCTGGCGTCGAGTAAGTTGACCATCCAAAAGGCGGCAAACAGCATAAAAATAATCAGAAAACTAGAAGCGAATTTGCTGCGTGTAGATTTGTTGTCCGATTGAATACTCAAGAATAACAATAGCCCTATTGCTCCTAGAGCTAACATCACACAGAAAAAAAAGACTATCTTTCCGGTGCCTGAAAAGCCGATTTTTAATGCGGTGCCAAGGTGCCAGACAGCTTCGCTGCTTCTGGCTAGCGAGCCGATCATTTCTTTTGTGATGGGGCCTTCTATTACACCTATTAGGGTGCTCCAGCAAAAAGCCAATAAAACAAAGGCTAATGTATATGCAAAACCCAAATAAAATGTGGCATGATATTGGTGCTTGGTTTTGATTTGGGGGAGAGTGTGCCAGATGGTCAATAGCATGCTTCCAATGCCAACAACATTGTATACAGCAAACATCAGAATTTTTCCGGCTGAGCCAACCATGTTTGCGGCTTGAAATGCGTTGTTGCTCTCCAGGGTGCTTCCGCTTGCCATATGGGTTAGGCCGTATAGATAGATAATGCTATTGCAGAGGAAAAAATCCCGTCCTATTTCGCGATGGCGCAGAAAAACAAGGAGTTCGATTCCCACAGCTGCTAGTAGTAGTGTTTGGTGGTTTGCCAGGCAGAGCCCAAATAGAAAATAGGCAAGATATAGTGGCCAGCGTTTTGAAGGAACAAACCACCAACGCATTAGACACGCAAATACACCGGTAAAAGTTAATGAGCTGAGTGTATACACCTCTACTATGACTGCTTGGCTCCACATAAAACCTGTGAAACCAAGGATTGTGCCACCTGCAAATCCAGCAGCAGTACCTATTGCACTGCGCCAGCGATCTTCCAGTCCATCGAACCAGTCCATATTGGCAAGCATAAGGCGGCCGCCACGGCTGGCCATCAGCGCGACAAGACCGCATGCCAATGAAGCTGCAACTGCGGATGATACGGTGACTCGCCACGCAATGTTTCCGATGGGCAAAAGAACTGTGAAAAGCCAAGAGTAAACTGTCCAAAGCGGGTATCCGGGGGCATGAGGAACTCCGGCATACATTGAGGCGGTCGCCAGTTCGCCAGAGTCCTCAAGCGTGACATTTGGCCCCATTGTAGATAGGTAAACAATGAATGTGACAAAACTTGTAGCAAGAAACGCAAACCAGTCGGAGCGCCCAAAGAAAGGCAGAGGTAGTTCCGGGAAAGCTGCAGCAGTGCCCACTATGGGGTCTGTCTTTTCTTTCAAGACAGATTCTTTCTCTCGATGTGCTGCTTCGTCCGTTTGTTTTGGGATGTTGTCCTTTGTCAACGAGTCGGGGTCAGCCCGGGGAGTGGGCTCTGCCCGTTTTTTTCTTTTCCTCCCTTTATTGCCTTTACTCATTGAAAACGGACATATCCGTCGAACGAGGGATCATGAAAAGCCACTTCCCGATGTCCACCCAAACTTATTCAAATCGATATGTAAATCAGCCAAAACCCAATGCGGATCCGCCTTGGTATGTGATAAAGGCGAGCGTCCATGCCAACACAGCCATGTAGACCCATTGAAAGATTGGCCACATCCATGAATTTGTTTCACGCCGTACAACAGCAACTGTACTTACGCATTGTAGAGCAAAAACGTAGAACACCATCAAGGATAGGGCTACTAGTGGGGTGTAAATTGGCACAAAACGAGTCATTGCCACATATGGGCTAGTACTTAATTCATTGCGGATTAGATCGGCTTGTGCGTCGTCAGGTAATTGATAGAGGTGCGCCTCCTTTGAAAGTGTATGTTCTCGGTGAATATTGGCGTCCTCCTCCATTTTTCTAATCTGTGAAGGGGTGGCATTGGCGGCGAATTTGACTTCAATGATATTGGGTTCGCCTTGCTTGGGTGTAATTGGGAAAGCGTGAGCACAGGCCGGATTGCTAGTGATGGCTTTAACCTTTTCAGCGGCGGTGAGTGTGCTTGTCCATGAATATTTCGCCCCATCAACAAGGGTGGTTTTTTTCTATAGTTTGAGTTTATGTAGTTCTTCGAATGCGTCTACAGTGCGTTGTTCTGTGCCGTTCTTGAAAGCCAACAGTAAACGATCTGGGTGTGACTGCTGTTGTACCATCACTTCAAGCGTGAGATCGTCATCTGTTTCGCCGGCATTATAGACTACCGCCATTGTCCCAACATATACTTCCCTAGCAGCAAATGATGCCACGATGCCAATCCCCATCTTCCAGTCGTAGCCTAGCGGGGAAATTGCGGGCTCGATAAAACGCCCTAATTTGCCGGCGAAACTGTGCCGAAGATGTTCGCCGGCTTCTCTGTTATTCAGTTCATTGATCCTTTTCCAGGAATTCAATTCTGTTGATGTAGCATTATCACCACTATCGTTTGAAAATAATATTTTGAGTTCTGAGAGTTTTTTGTCGATTTCTGACTGTAACTTAATCTCCGGAAAGCTGTTGGTCACTGCAGCTGAACGTTCGGCATCATAGCGATTAGTAATCTCTTGATTATGTGGATACGCCTGCAAGAACCAGAGAAGAATCATGACACCAAGGATCACCGTTCCTGCGCGTGTGACAAACAGTTTTGCACGGTCCCAAACATGTCGGAGTACTACTTTGGCTTGGGGGCGCCGATAAGGAGGTAATTCCATAATCAGCATGGGTGTTTCACCTTTTAGTAGCGTTTTTTTGAAAATAAATGCCATTAAAAGGGCAACGATTACCCCAAGCAGATACATGCCAAGAAGAAGTAGTCCATGAGAGTCAAATGGCCCGAGTACGGGCCACAGGGGAACGCACGCACCAATTAGCAACGCATAAACTGGTAGTCTTGCGCTGCAACTCATTAAAGGGGCAACAAGAATGGTTACTAATCTGTCTTTTGGGTTTTCAATGGTTCGGGTAGCCATAATTCCCGGTATAGCACAGGCAAAACTTGAGAGCATGGGAACAAAGCTTTTGCCGTGCAATCCGACTTGACTCATCAATCGGTCCATCAAAAATGCAGCGCGTGCCATATAGCCTGAGCCTTCAAGGAGTGCGATAAAAAGAAAAAGCAGGCAAATTTGAGGCAAGAAAATAACCACTGCTCCAACGCCGCCTATGATCCCGTTTACCAATAGATCGCGTAGGGCTCCTTCCAACATGGCGTTTTTAACAGATCCGGCGAACCAGCTTACTGCTCCATCGATTAGGTCCATAGGGTAGCTGGACAGTGTGAACATGACCTGGAAAATTACAGCCATGATGGCAACGAAAATCAACATGCCCCACAACTTATGGGTTAATACCCGATCAAGCTTGTCGCTGGAGGATTCGACGGGGGTTTTTTCAACCTCAACCACGGTTTTACAAATTTCGGATAACTTGGCGTAGCGAGTTTCAATGGCAATGCTTCGCCATTTAATATTTGCATCATTCAGTCGTCCGCGCGCAGATTCGATTTGTTGGGGTAAATCTTCTGGGTAGCGTTCTTCATTCCCTGCAAGATACTTTCTGTCTGTGAGCAGAAGTAATGCTTCGGCTTCTGGTGAGATTTCATTTCCAGTCAGTCTTTTAGCCAGCTTATCAAGCTCCACCTGAAACTTGTCAGGTAGATTGGGGAATATTGATGCTGCTGCTTTCCATTTTCCATGGAGTGTTTCAGTTATGAGGTCACGCAGCCCGTCCATGCCTTCGCCCATATTTGCAATCAAAGAAACCACAGGAACACCTAGTTCTTTTTCTAGAGCTGTCGTATCAATCTTCTGTCCCAGATCCCGGGCAACGTCTGCCATGTTCAAGGCTAGGACAACTCGATGCCCCAATTCAATTACTTGCGTCGCGTAAAAAAGATTTCGCTCCAAGTTTGAAGCGTCTGCGACAATGACTACAATATCCGGTTTGGGAACTTCACCTGAGAGGCGGTTGAGAAGAACGTCACGGGCAATCTCCTCATCTATTGATCTAGGGGAAAGGCTGTAAGTTCCAGGCAAGTCGATTATTGTGACGTCGTCGGCATGACGCATCATGCCCTCCTTACGTTCAACTGTTACACCGGCATAGTTGCCTACCTTTGCTCTTAAGCCGGTAAGTTCATTGAATACCGTCGTTTTTCCACTATTTGGATTACCGGTTAATACGACATGTTTCATCTCGTTAGAAAATCAATCGCCCGTCTTCGTCACAAAAATCTGATCTGCCTCGTGTTTGCGCAGGGTTAACAGATAGCCGCGCACCCTGACTTCAATAGGGTCGCCCAGAGGAGCAAAACGGATCAGTTCGACAGATGTGCCAGTGATTAACCCCATTTCAAGCAGTCGACTTTGATCGCCCTCGGGAAGTTTGATCTCAGAAACAATCGCACTTTCGCCAGCCGCAAGACGGGCTAAAGTCTGGGGTTTGTCACCCATTGAATCAAGCGGCCAAAGGCTCGACAAGTATGCTTTGTGCAAGCTTTTCGCTAAGGCCTAGTCGAGTATTGGAAACTTGGCATATCACCTGCGAATTTCGTGCCAGCATTCGTATTCGTTGCTGTTCACAGAAACCCATTTCACGGAGACGTACCGCTGTATCCGCAGAAGCCAAAAGTCGCTTCACACGGACCATGGTGCCTGGTTGTACGTCGTTAAGCGGGCAGACCGAAGGAACCAGGTGGCTTACACCACACGCTTCATTTTGGTCACGGATTTGCATCTCGGGTTTCACTTTGTTGTTAATGAGACTCGTTTGCAAGTGGAAAATATTTGATAAGATGTACTTTTAAATATTTTAGAGGGCTATTCTGATTTTATGTCTAAATTTATACAATACGGTCAGAAAAAACCTTAAAGTTTGAAAAGAACATAGGTATTTAAAATCTATAAATATCTTATATTCAATATATTACAAATATTTTATGCGTGGATTGAGTTTGGCATCATGATTGCTTATGCGGAGTTGGATTGGTATCCCAATCTGCTACTGGGAGTACCCGTTTTCCCATCTAGCTGGTTAGGTTAAGCGGGCAGGAGACACTGAATGAAGAAAATTGAAGCAATTATCAAGCCGTTCAAGCTTGAAGAAGTAAAGGATGCCCTCGGTGAGGCGGGCATCGAAGGAATGACCGTGACTGAGGTTAAAGGGTTCGGCCGTCAAAAGGGCCACACCGAAATCTATCGCGGGAGTGAGTATACGGTGGATTTCCTGCCCAAGGTTAAACTCGAGGTAGTTGTTGCAGATAATTCTGTTGAAGCTGCTACCAAGGCGATTACCGAGGCTGCTAAAACTGGGAAGATTGGAGACGGCAAAGTGTTTGTCAGTTCAATTGAGGAAGCCATCCGTATTCGTACGGGCGATACTGGAGAAGAGGCTGTTTGACAATTATTAACCATAAAACTATCTGCAAAATATGAAAAAATTAATTACATGTCTGGCCTTGGGGTTGGCTCTTTTCGCGGGAGGACTTAATGCGGTTGCTGACGATAATGCGACGCCTCCACCGAAAGAATACGCTGATCTTACACCTAGCGGTTATCAATTGCAGGGTGGGGATTCGGGCGATACTGCTTGGATGATTGTTGCCACCGTATTGGTACTCTTAATGACAATCCCTGGCCTGTCACTATTTTATGGTGGTCTTGTTGGGAGGAAAAACGTCCTTTCTGTCCTTGTTCAATGTTTTGCCATTACTTGCGTAATGACAATCTTATGGGTCGCATTTGGATATGGATGGGCCGCTGAAGCTGAGGAGGGAAATGGACTCTATTATGGAGTTTTCGGTTACAGGCTTTTTATGGATGGCCTGGAGGTAAGCTCGATGAGCGATACCATGCCTGAGTCTGTATGGATTACTTTCCAAATGACTTTTGCGATTATTACCCCCGCCCTAATCATAGGTGCATTTGTTGAAAGGATGAAGTTTAGCGCCATCCTGATTTTCACCTCTATCTGGTTTGCATTTTCCTATCTCCCAATTTGGCATATGGCCTGGGGTGGAGGGCTGTTCCACGGAGGCGATGAAGGGAACTGGCTAATGAGCGAAGGACAGAGTGCTATCGATTTTGCCGGAGGCACAGTTGTCCACATTAATGCTGGTATCGCAGCGTTAGTTGGCTGTTTCTGTCTTCGCAAACGCAAAAAAGTGTCGCAACCACACAACGTTCCGTTTGTTCTTATTGGTGCTTCACTTCTTTGGGTTGGCTGGTTTGGTTTTAATGCTGGCAGTGCTGGTGGATCCAATGACGGTGCTGGAATGGCCATGTTGGTCACCCAGATTGCTACTGCTGTAGCAGCGTTCACATGGATGTTGGTCGAGTGGTGCGTCAAGGGCAAGGCGACCGCTGTAGGGATTGCTACCGGGGCGGTTGCTGGTCTAGTGGCTATTACTCCTGCATCTGGCAATGTAGGCCCACTGGGAGCGATCATTATTGGAATCGGTGCTGGAGTCATTTGTTATTTCGCAGCGACCAAGATGAAGTCAAAACTTGGCTACGATGATAGCTTGGATGTATTCGGCGTTCACGGTGTAGGCGGAATTGTCGGCTGCATATTTGTTGGATTCTGTGCATATCCAGAGCTGCAAGGTTATGGTGATCACCTGACAGGTGGCGCTGATGGAAAAGCGATTCCTGCCGGCACACAAACTATGATTCAATTGAAAAGCTGCCTTCTGACGGTGGTTTGGAGTGCTGTTGTTGCCTTTGTAGCGATTCAAATTGCCAAAGTCCTTTGTAGCGGTTTGGAAGTTGACGAAGAAGGCGAAGATACAGGGCTTGACGTAATTGACCATGGTGAGGAAGGCTACTCGCTTTAACCACCGGAACACTTAGATTGCTGGCCGCGCTGGTAAAGGGGAATCCTATACTAGCGCGGTCAAGCGATTTTAAAAATATAACAGAAGGAAAAGAGACAGCTCATGAGCACCCCTAAGAAAGTACTCGACTACGCCAAGAAGAATAAGGCGCTGATGGTCGATGTAAGATTTACGGATCCTTTCGGCATGTGGCAGCATTTTAGCGTGCCACTAGCAGAATTAAAGGAGTCTGTATTTAAGGAAGGTTTTGGTTTTGACGGATCATCAATCCGCGGCTGGAGAAGCATTGAAAGCAGTGATATGCTCGTTATTCCAGACCCAAATACCGCGTTTATGGACCCGTTTTGTGCCGTGCCAACGATGTCTTTGACATGCACTATTTCTGATCCGATCACAAAGGAAGCCTACAATCGTGACCCGCGTGGTATTGCACAGCGGGCTGAGGCTTATCTGAAAAGCACAAAGATTGCCGATACGGCTGTCTTTGGTCCAGAAGCTGAATTCTTTATTTTCGACAACGTACAGTATGACAGCACTGCTAATGGCTCATATTACAACGTTGATAGTTCTGAAGGCATCTGGAATAGCGGTGCTGATGAAATGCCTAATTTGGGGCACAAGTTGCGTCATGGCGAAGGATACTTCCCTGTGCCGCCAATGGATAGTTATCAGGACATGCGCAGCGAAATGGTCCTGACGATGTTGGAAATAGACAACCATTTCAGAAACGGCGTCGAGTGCCAGCACCATGAAGTAGCTACGGCAGGTCAAGCGGAAATCGACTTCGCTTTTGACACTTTGGTTCGGACGTCTGACAACATGCAGGTGTAC
>CAYUXV010000363.1:0-8018 GCA_964448875.1 uncultured Verrucomicrobiota bacterium | reverse complement strand
TTTGAACAAAGAAGACGGCCGTGCACCTTATCCCTTTGAAGGAGACTACGCCCAGCCTCTGCCTGCCCCTGTCGTCCAGTTGCGCGTGCGCGAGGGTGACGATGCCAGCTGCTTGAACTTGAACCAGACGCGCGAGCCGCGCCTGCTCGGTGTCGATCCCACCAAGCTGAAAGACCGCTTCACCTTCGCCACTACTCTCGACGATCGCCTCGGATGGGAACTGCTGAACGAGGATTTCGGCGAGGGCATTGTTACCGCAATCGTTGACCAGAACACCGGCATGTGGGCACTGCACGTCAAGCTCGGCGACACGTTAGACTACCCCGCCGAAAGTGGAGACACCATCAAACTGAAGATCGTCGGCATGCTCGCCTTCTCCATGCTGCAGGGGGACGTGATCATTTCGGAAACCTCCCTCGTCCGATACTTTCCCTCCAACAGCGGCTACCGCGCCTTTCTTTTCGACCGCCCCGAGGATGGCAACGACACCGCCACCCTCGCCATGCTCAACGAAGGCCTGCAAAACCCCGGCCTCGACCCCATCACCACACGCGAACGCCTCGCGCGCTTCAGCCAAGTGCAGAACACCTACATCACCATCTTCCAAGCTCTCGGTGGCCTTTCGCTACTGCTGGGCAGCCTCGGCCTCGGCGTGGTAGTGTTGCGCAATGTGCTCGAACGACGCGGCGAACTGGGAGTGATGCAGGCGATTGGTTTTCGCAAGAGTGCACTGCGATGGTTGGTATGCAGCGAACACGGCCTTTTGTTGGTGTTGGGGTTGGCGGTAGGCGTGTTTGCCGCGTTGCTGGCGGTATGGCCATCGTTGACAACCCCAGGATCGCAGATGCCTTGGAGCACGTTGATTTGGATGCTGACTGGCGTGCTCATCAGCGGGATGATTTGGACCTGGTTGGCTGCAACGGCGGCCCTGCGCGGAAAACTCCTGCCTGCATTGCGGAGTGAATAGGGTGAGCGGAACTAGGTTGCACTGCCTCGACAGGTTGAGTTTTCGCCTTTAGTTTATCTTCATGCGTGGGTTTTTGTTTGTTTTTGGCTTATTCTATGCAGGGTGGATTGCTGAAGCAGCGATATTGTACAGCGAGGATTTTTCAAAGATAAAAGTTGGTTCTGTGCCTGATACGATGCTGGTACTTGGTGGGAAATTTGAGGTGCGAATGGAGGGCAAAGAAAGTTTTTTGAAACTACCGGGGAACCCTTTGGATTTGCATGGGGTGATGTTTGGACCATCTAAAAAAGATGGTGTTTTGGTTCACGCACGTGTGTTGGGCAAGCGCCGTGGGCGACGTTCATTCCCTGTTTTTGGAGTTGGATTGAATGGTGTAAGTGGCTACAGGGTTATGGTTAGTCCGGCAAAACAGAACCTTGCGCTGTATAAAGGCGAAACGGTTGTGAAAGTTGTCCCGTTTACTTGGAAACATGACAGATGGACTCATGTGAGGTTGCAGATAACAAAAACTGAGGATGGCTGGATACTTGCATCCAATGCCTGGGCTCAGGGGGATAAGCCACCGGAGAAATCGTTACTGATATGGAAGGACAAGGAGGCGCCACTTGCGGGACGAATGACGGCTTGGGGTGTGCCTTATTCAGGTACACCGATTTTTTTTGACGATCTGAAAGTAATTAAGTTCGATTAGGATTGATGTGCTGTTCTTCAGGATGAAGAAAATACGTTGTGAGGAATATCGGAAACTTTTAAGGCTCCATAATTCACGAGGCTAATTTGATCACTTTTGAATTAGCATCCCGTTGCGATATTGGGCTTCACCTATTTTTCGTCCGTCTGGTGCCCAATGAGTGAAATTGCCGTTTTTTCGATCATTAACGAATGTCCCCGAATTATTTTTCTGACCATTAGGATACCATTCCGTCCAAAGCCCTTCTTTCTTGTTATCAATGTAACTTCCTTTGGCTTTGTTTCCGTTTTCGTCATAGAGGTTCCAAAGCCCCTGTCTCATTCCTTTGCGGAAATAATTGCCATGCCCTACCTTACCGCTGCTGGCCAGCGTATAGGGATATTCATCAAGACCGGGCGGTCTTATTTCGGTATAACTACGCAGGTTTAAAGTGACTATATGCTTTTCAGAATTATGCTGCTCATTCCACTCCTTGAGCAAATAGTCGGCCAATCCATCACGATATAAAATGCTCTGTAAAACGGCCTGCTCATTTTCATTGAGTCCGACCAGGGTCCTGCGGGTTGTTCTTATCTCTTGCTGCAATTTTGTAATAATCGCGCTCGAGTTGGATGTTGCTGATCCGTTTGTTCTCGCTTCTTTAAGTCGGTCAACTTTGCGTTCCATTTGATTTAGTATTGTGCGTGCTTTTTGCTTTAGCTCCTCCAGTTGTGGTATCTCTTTCCCATGGTTCATCGACATTTCTTGAGGGCTCAACATTATGTAAAGCATCTTCCATCGATGGTTCCGGAAATTGGCATAAAGTCGATCAGGTTTGTCTTCGCTAATGGGGGCTCCATTTTTTAGTACGTCGACGCGCGAACCGTCTCGAAGTTGGGCCTCGGCCACATACCAGGTGTCGACTCCACTTGGCTCATCGAACATAAACCAAAATTGATTCACTGAAGTGACGATTGAAAAATCAAGCATTGCTTGGTGAACCTCAAAGCCGAACACAGGCCGGGGTTGGCCACTCTGTCGGGATGTCACTTTAAGTGCGCTATTAATGTTCCAAAGAAAGACAAATAAAAGCATGAAGGAAACAAACCCGTCGCGTAGGTATCGCAACGTTACTCTATAATTTTCACTTAAACGGGTTAATATTCCGGCTGAATCACTATGTTTATCTTCCGGGTTTTCGGATTTATGATCCTCATCATTTGTTTGCAGAGAGCTGTCAATATTTTCCTTTTCTTTGCTTCGTAATATCAAAGTCCAGAATTCCCTGGGAAGAAATAACATTAGTGCTGAGATACACATGTAGGAGAAAAGTGCCACGGTCATCGTCATTTCTATGGCAATGTGTAGAGATACAAATGCTGCTCCTAAAGCCAGGCGAAAATAAGCAGTCTTCCAGGGTATAAAAAACAGGAATGGCCCAAAAAACTCCAAGCATAATATGCCATAAGTAAGGAATTTTAATAGTCCCGGATAATGCAATAAATACCCGCCCAAGGGCGTTACATAAATTTCGTATGAAAGAGCGTTCTCCAAGGCCTGGCCACTGTACCAGATGTCATTCAACTTCATTAAAACCGTAAAAAAGTACATGAAGAAGATTTGCAATAGAATTGCAACCGAAGCCATTGACACGATTGGTTCCAATATCGCTGATTTGCGTTTTGATAGAATAGAGTCGAGGGACCAATGCTTTCCCAATGGCAGGAACATGCTCCAAAAGAGCATTTGAGTTAATAGAATATCTCCACCATTCACCAACATGATGGATCCTCGGATATGGATCGACACTGTTAAAATCCAACAGCCGATGGTTGCCAAGCGTGTGGCAAACCCAACCAATAAAGCGGTGGCAAAAATAAATGCGACGACGAAAATTGCCGTTTGGAAACCAACTGATCCATCGAGGAAATTCAGCGACCAAAGCCAAGGGTGGCATACTTCCCGTTGCTGCGCGATAGTTACAATCCCCTCGTCGCTGTAGAAGGCCCGCACATCGACAACACGACCCGCTAAATCGTAAAGCAGGACCAGGGCAGTTGCGATGCGAAACAAGGCAAGCGATCGCGGGTCGATTGCAAATAATTTGGCTAGCTTAGACGACCAAAAAGAAGGGGTTGATTGGGAAGTCTTTTTATCAAATGGATCCAGGCAATCACAATGAGGGCAAGAATCAGCCTCTAAAGAAATCTCTCTTTCACAGTCTGGACATACACCTGATTTCATTACCTCCAGAAAGTTCGGTTTTTCAATTTAAATATTGGATTCCTACAAGGATTAACACGCCACTGGGCCGCTGAGCTTGTGACCATCCATCTCATAGATCCCTATGTGATAGCCACTTTCTCCCAAAACCTCGCCAACCTTGTACATGCCTAAGGAGGTTGTTTGCACATCCATAATCGATTTCATTCGCTTGCCTTTGTGCATGCGCACGTTGATCCATTTATTGATCTTCGGTTCCTCCGCTTTTAACGGCAGCATGTATTCGGAGATGGCGATCTTTTTCTCTTTCTTGGCAGGCTTTGTTTCGACGGATTTGTTGTCTGCTGAAAATGCTGTTGAAACGCATCCGAGGGTTAGCAAGATTGCAATGGGGAGGATGTACTCTGGATTCAGTGGATTCCTCATGACCATCTTGCTTTAAAGGGGGCCGCCAATCTTATCGCCGTCCATTTCGTAAATACCCACGAGGTAATCATTCTCAAGCACTTCGCCAACCTTTAACTTGCCGAAGAAATAAACGGGCACATCCATGACGGGCTTTACCCCCTTTCCTTTGGGCATGCGCACACTAATCCACTCATTAATTTTCGGCACAGCCCCAAAGCAACAGGCTGATTGGTCACGCAGAACAAGAAACTCTGTGATCAAGCCATCTTCAACCCGAAGTGGAAGCATATAGCCTCTCACCGCGATTTTCTTCCGGTCCAGTGCCCGGACTTTTTCCGGGATAATATTCTTTTCAAGAATAGCCTTTGCTTTTGGGTCCGTTATGGGATCGTCCGGTACTTCATATTTGAATTTCGCAAGCTCGTCAAAACCGACTACCTTGTAGCCGTCGATTTCATCTGGCTCATCTGCAGTTTCCTGCGCCTTTTCTGCCAGTTCCTTCCTTAAAGTATTGGCATCCACTGCGTCGGTAATTTCCGTGATCGTATTTTCAAACGTTAATCCTCCTGCTTCTACTTTCAGTACATCGCCTATCGTAATTGTGTTATTTGGGAATATATGTGGTATGGTTTCATTGGAGTCATCCGTGACCATCAGTGTTGTCCCGTTCGCTTCAAAGCGGCCTACATCACCATTGGTGTTGATCCATGTGCTATCAGCATAAAAGCTTACTCCCAACGGTTTGCTGCCAGGGCGGTCTCCCTGAAGAAATATTTGTTTGCCTACAAGTTCTTTAATCAGGCCATCCGGTTTCAATATGGGTTTACCAACCTGTTGGCCTGTCTTCAGGCTCTTGATTGGGGCGCCAACTACCGGTGGTGTATCCTCGCTTTGATTTTTCGCATTCGAAGTCGCGTTTTTTGTGCCGAGTGTTTTCCCTGCGGAAGTGTTTTTCTTGATCTTTTGCGAAGAGCTTGGCGCAACATCTTTTTGAGCTTGGTCGCAGCCTGTCAGCAGTGCAAAGCACACAACCAGAACCGGACCTGCGAAACGCATTCTCATGACTTGAATCTAATGCTTATCGTGAAAATGGAAAGATTTTTTGTCAGTTTCACCACCGGGATGGATTAGTTTTTCCACAACAGCATCAAACTCATGTGCATCCTTCAGCCAGTCTGCGTTGGCAGTAAATTCTGATGAATGCGTGGAGTTGTTATTAAAAGAGGGGTTTACCACCGGTGTGAAGGTTAACGTCTCTGTTTTGCCTTCAAACGTGGCGGTCACCAGGATTTCACGCATGGGGATTTTAACATTGGCCAACGTGGGATGAAATTCATATGCCAATATATTTATGCGGCTGGCGTTCGATTCGTCACGAAGGAATTCCAAATGGCATGCATCTTCGCCAAACTCCACCATCGTTCCGCCATTGGGAGCATCATGATCATGTCCGTGGTGTTTATGGCTTTCGGGTGCTTTTTTGCCATTATTATCGCCATCCGGCGAGTGAGGATGTTGATGTCCTTCGCCGCAACTGATTGTCAGTGCAGCCCCAATGATCAAAAGCGTAATATTTTTCATAATCGGTTTCCTTCTTAGGATTGAGGCACGAGATTTTCCGCCACGTCCGTGCCATATGCTTTGGCTGCCGGCAAGATGCCTGCCAATGTTCCCAGTGTCAATATGCCCAAGGGCGCCAGGGTCATAATTACGTGTGGCTTGAAGGGGTCGATCACCACGCCTGTTTGTTCACGAATGAACCAGGCTGCGGTGGTCATGAAGGCGGCATAAAATACAAAGCCAATTAACACGCCAATTGTCGAGATTGTCGCACTCTCCAGCAGGATGGCTCCGAATACCGTGCCACGTCGCGCTCCCAGTGCCCGTAAAATTGCGATCTCGCGTCGTCGTTCGTTCATCGTGTTGTATAAGCTGGCGAGAATCCCGCCCGCTCCCACCAGAGCTACCAAGCCTCCCATCGCGCTGAGGATGGTGCGTAGCCACTCAAACTTCAGGAAGAAGGCTGTTACCGTCGGCGTGATATTTGCCACGGTAACATCCCGTCGATTCTGGTTTACACCTCTTGCAAAATTCACACCCTGAGCGCTGCGGTACTTGATCAAAATGGCGCTAATATCCGAGCTCAATTTTGCCTCGTGTCCTTCCATGTTTTGGGCACCCTGCAACGGAATCCAGATCACATGGTCAGCAGGGGTGTTGGTGGGTTCCAAGACACCGACCACCACATAGTCTGCGTCATGGACAGTTGCCCCTTCGCTGTAGTCAAGCCCGTGTACCGGCTGAAAGACACTTTTGACAGCAAGCTTTTCCCGTTGCGCCACGAAACTGCCTATGATCGCTTCCTGGCGGTCTTCCCGGAATAAACGTCCGCCCTGTTCAAGGGTAAAAACCGGTCCCGTCCCCTTGATATCACTTGTGAATTGTGCGAACTCCTTTTCCAGTTTCAAAACCTTGTCGTTCATGTCCCTTCTAAATTCCATTCCATCGCCTTCCTTCTCATCGTCAGGCAGCGGCGGTTCACTCAGGTTTTCCGACAGGGAATCAAGCAGCCTGGTCATTTCAGAATGTTTTTGCTGCGTATTTTTTTCGGTTTCCTTGTTGAGTTGGGCAATTTCTTTAAGAGGACCTTTTGCCCGTTCCAGTATGGGCATGACCCGTTTGTAGTCTTCATTTTTTCCAAGATCCTTCAACAGGCCATCGATCGTCTTCACTGCTCTGTCACACCGTTTGGCAATGCGTTCCATTTCCTTTTCCGGAAGTGTGAAATAATCCTTTAGTGTGCCCACGATCCGGAAGCCCTTGTAATTGTCTCCAACCACAATGGGGACTGCATACCGGACATACCTCTTGTTTGCCGGCTGTTCCGTTAGGTCCGTATAATCCTTCCATTTCAGGGTGCCCGGGGCCTTGTCCATGTGAAACACGCTGAACAAAACCAGGCTCAACTCCGACCCGCGTGAGCCCATCACTGCGTCAAAGCCGCCGGTCACGTTTTCAAATGCTGCCAGTGACTGTTCCTTCACCACCCACACCGACATCAAGAGTCCCGTTGCCAGGGCAATGCTCACAGCGGTTATGATTGTCGACAGCAGGTGCTGCCGCAGGCTCTTGCGCACGATCAGCCAAAGCGTCATGCCTCAACCTCCTGCATGGCCCGGTTGATCTGTCCCAAGTCGCTACAATCCTTGAATTGATCCAGCACCAGCTGGTCGTGGCTTACCAGCAGCAATGCCGCCTCGTTTTCCTCGCAGATTTTCCTGATGAGTTTGAGCGCTTCGCGGGCGTTCTTGGGGTCGAGGTTTCCGGTTGGTTCGTCTGCCAACACAAGCTTGGGTCGGTTCGCCAGTGCGCGTGCTACTGCAACCCGTTGCTGCTGGCCCACGGATAACTGGCTGGGTCGATAAGCCAGTCGGTCACTCAGCCCCACGCGCTCAAGCAGTTCCCGTGCAAAGTTGTGGTCTGCGCCCTGCCCAAAACTCATTCCCAACACCACATTCTCAAGGCACGTGTAGCCCTGCAGGAGGTTGAAGGTCTGGAAGATGTAGCCGATGTTTTCCGCGCGTACCCGGTCGCGGGTGCCTTCGCCCAGTGTGGCCATGTCGCGTTCATTCAATAGGATGCGTCCACTGTCCGGCGACAGGATGCCGGCAATGCAATTTAGCAGGGTGGTTTTGCCGGTTCCGCTCGTGCCGCGCAGGGCCATCTGCTGCTTTTCTTCCAGTGCAAACT
>CAYUXV010000362.1:0-5471 GCA_964448875.1 uncultured Verrucomicrobiota bacterium | reverse complement strand
GCATCCACTTCTGTGCCGACTGCACGTACGCGACCAATTAGGTTCATTTTGTCACCCATTATACGCGATATAGTTGTTGGACTGTCCTCACCGCCTAGTTGCATTCTTGCCTGTCCAATAAAACGGCCCATTACTAACGCTTGATTGGCTTGTGTCGAATCAAGGTCGCTGAATTCACCAAACTGTGTTGATAACACGCAGGTGACTTCCACAGCATTGGTGGAGCCTGCATTTAATAGTACCTTCACTTTTGAGAGTTCATCTTTTGCTGCGTCAGGATCGATGACCTCCACTGTCAGTGGCACAAAATAATTCACCTTTGCCTGCGGTTCCCCCAGCAATGGTTCACCGGTGTTTGTCAAATATTCGGCGCGAGCAGAAGCGTCACTGTCTTTGGGGGGCTGGATCAGTCGGGTTTCAACGATCCGTAGGCGGCCTTCGGTTGGCTCATTTGCATATACTTCGCCCTCTCTGTCTACAGTGTTGCCTGGGAAAGTATTCTGTCTGTCAGTATAACGGCATATTATCGTATCGCCTTTTTTAATAACCAATTTACCTTGTTCTGGAGCTTCAGCCGTATCTACTTCCACACGAAATGTGCCCGAATATTCTTCTGTTTCTACAGCCTCAAGGTCTTTCCACTTTTGGCCGTTCAACCAAATGCTGACCGGCACGTTGTCGCGTGCGTCGGTTTGGTCCATGTCATAATCAACTATTTCAAAAGTTATACGTTCGCCGGGATCGACACGTAGCAGTTCCTTGCGCGCTTGCTGTACCTGTCCAGTGCCAGTGCGAGTGAAGTCGAAAGCAATTGGTATGACCTTTGCGTCAAAATAAGTTGCTTGAAGCTGTGAAGTTAAAAGTCGACTCCCACCTTTTACTGCAACGGCTGTTTCATCGGTGTACGAGGCAGTCACCGTGTCGCCTCCGGCAATCTCAAGTATATCGTTTGTTGAAAGTGTGCTGACATCTTCCTTTGTGGGAATGTGGATATCACTTGCTCCTCGCAGTTCCACGTGATTTACCGCTACTGAATCGCCAAGATAATCATGTACTTGAAGTCGAGCAAAACGCATTGGAGTGGAATCAAAGAAAAACTCCCAACTGCGGTCGCGTTTGATAACATTTTCGCCTGACGAAAGATTTAGCTTTATGTCCAATAGTTTCATCAGTGCGGTATTCGCGATTTCAATTGGAGTAATGGCCATGGACTTTTCTCCTGCCTCTTCAATGTGAATCGCACCAATGCGGATTGATCTGTAAGTGTTCCAGTTTCCTGTATTTGGTGTGGTTGCTTCGATAGTTTGGTCATCGAAAGTCACACGATATGTTGAGCCGCCGCCTTGATGCGCAAGATTCACCCACACATCATAAACACCGGGAGTTGGCGCATTGAATTTCCACTGCAGCGTATCCTCGGGTGCCTGCCAATTACCAACCACCTTCACGTCGGGCTTTAAACCTTCAGTGAGTCCAAATTTTTCTGATTTCTTGTTGAACGTAAATTGCGTATTTGCTGATGTGATTGATGCAGTTTTTTCGCCGGTTACATCGTCATCTTTACCGAAGAACTGGGCAGCTGCCTTAAGGTCGAAATCCTCTTTAGTAAATACCACTGGCTTGGGTTGGCTGATGTTCGGGTTGGATCGTGCTCGCAGTGCGGACACGCCTTTTTTCGCCTGCTTCACCGCTGCGAAGATGGTTAAATTGTGCATGCCCGCTCGCAGCCATAAATCCACTGGACGCTGGGCTTGAATTGTTGCTGGGGCCAATTCCAGCCGGCCGTTGATCGCTACTGCCACGAGGTCACCACTTACAGCAAGCCGCATTGCACCGTCCTTCTTTTGCACTAGTTTCCCCTCCCATAACACAGCGTATGCCTCCACTGCTTTTGGGTTTTTCGGAGTATCAGTATTGTCCTTATTCGATTTATCTTCACCATCCTTTACTTCGGGAATGCTCCAGGCTAGTTCCGCAGTTTCCTTTTCGCTTTCTGGTTTGCTAGACTTTGCCAGTTGAATGATTTCCTGCCATTTTGTGTAGCCGGTATAATCTCCTTTAAAAACACGCTGCTTCATCATGCCGAGCGAGTCGGCCACGGGGATCGCATGTGGGATATTTGGGTTGGCTGCGAGTTGGAACCAGAATACACCGTCGTGGCTGCCTAGGGCCGTGGTTCGCACGGGGGCGTTTTCCACTGCATTCGGAGTGGAAAACCGCATGCGTGAAATATCATGCACTTGTTTCATATCCACCGTCAGTGACTTTGGCGTCTGGCCGTCGGGCTCACTTTGCCAATAACTCTCGCGGTTATGATCAATGGCCATCAGGGGGTTATGATCAATGGCACTGTCCGTTGCCGCCGCACCGGCTGGAAGTTCTGCCGTCGGAATGGCTATTTTAAACTCACCTGTGTGTGAGCCTGTTTCTTCCAGCTCCACCTGCACTGCGTCGCCGCTGTCGGCACGGAGGGTCACCAACACTTTGTCAATGTCATCGCCAAAATCGCGGTCGGTATCTTTTACGCGGAGAAATATGCGATTGCCTGGTTTTATCTGGCTGGCTGGCCGTCCTTGTGAGACTCGCTTGTCGACATCCTCCTGTTGCTGTTGCTCACGTTCCAGTCGTTGGGTGAGTGTCTCCTTTTTCTCGTCAATAATCTCACTACTTGCCACGGAAAATTCGCCATCTGCTGCGATGCGAATTTCCACGTCAGACAAAGGCACAGTCCGAAACTGTTTTTTGAAGTCCTCTGGATAATCGCTCTCAATTACATCTCGTCCCGACAATTGCAGGGTCCCATCATCCGGGGCTACGGTGCCTAGTGTCGTATCAATTTCACCTCGGAAAAGGCCTTTGCCTGCGCCGGCTGAACTGCGCAAGTATACCAGTTCCTTGTCACCGCCTGGCTTCGTGCTGACTATAACCGGTATACTTGCCTGTCCACGGCTGACACCCAAATCACGGTCATGCACTACGATTGAAAGCGCGTTGCCCGGAGTGTGGAGTCGTTTGCTGTGTTGACCCAGGCGACCGACCGTGCGCAAAAGGTTGAGTTGTTGGAGATATCGCTGCTCAAGTCCGTAAATCTCAGACAGACTGTAGAGAGTCTGGTTGGCTAGCTCGATATCTGGTACCCGTTCGAGGATGTGCTGAAATTTTATTCGCGCTTCATCATGTTGGTCCTGCCGGAAAGCCAGCACGCCATTCAGGAATTCTGCTCGCACTGACACGCGCAGATCTGCATTTTCCTCTAGGTTCTTGAAGATCATTGCCGCCTGGTCGAACACCTTCTGCGACATATAAGTTTCGCCGATGCCAAACCGAGCGTCGATGGCTTGAGGTGTGCCCGCGTAGAGGTTTGTAACCGTTGCGTATTCAGCACGCGCAACATCGTAGCGTTGGCCTTTGTAAAAACTCTGTGCCAGCAGCAGCTGCATGCCTGCTTTGGCGTCGATGCTTTGTTCCTTGCTCTCGGGTTTTTCATTGTTGGTGTACTTGATGATCCAGCTACGAAGGTGATCTTCAATCGCAAGCAGATTTTCCTCGCCTCCGGCAGCCATCAGGTGCTTGCAGACAAATTGGATTAGGTCGGGTGGTAGATTGTTGCGATGTTCTTTAAACAGATCAGCATTTTCTTGATATAATTCTAACGCTTTATCTTTGTCGCCAAGGCGGAGGTATAACGCCGCTTGAAGCAGGGGAGCCATCGGGCTGTCCTCATCAATGGTCAGACCTACAGCGCCCATACGGGAATGCGCTCGAAGTATAGCCCCCCGACCGGAATCCTTTTCCGCGTCTGGTACTCCTCCAGATAAGTGGGCTAGCATGCCAGTTAGAAGCGTAGCACTTTCCACATAGCGCTTTCCTTCAAAGGCTTTTTGCGCGTTACTGCGGAAGATGTTCCAATAATGATGGCCTTTGGAGGTGTGTTTTGTAGCTCGCATCAGCCTCATCAATCGTAACATTGCTGGCTCTTCGTCCGTAGCGCCTAGCTCTAATAGGTCACATGCGGCCCAAGCCGAAGTATTGTTCGATCGTGTATCACGTACAATGCGGAAGACATCCAGTTTTGTCGTATCGTCCAATTCTTTCCAGTCCTTGTAGAGAGGGTCTTCGCTTTCGACATAAGTTTTGTTATTTTTGGCAAATAGATGCCAATGATCCGAGATGCTCCGCCAATCTTCATTGCTTTTATTTGCGAAAGGAATATTTGCTGACTGCAACTCAAGTTTCCTTACCGCATCGGCGAACGCTTTGACATTTCCCTGCAGACGAAGAATCTCGGTAGCTTTGTGTGCTGCGATTCGAACTTTCATTTCCGGCCACCTAAAATCAATCAACTCGCGCGATGGTCCCGGCGGATTGCCTCCGTTGCGCAGAAAGCGTTCCGCACTGATGCGTTCTTCACCGCGGTTCTCAGAGCGCGCTTCCACCACACGCTTCCACCAATCAAGCGCTTCGTTTTTTCTGTTGAGCTTGAAGAGCGCGTCGCCCACGGAGTCACCGTAAATCGTTCTCACACGTCCCTTGATTAGCCATTGGTAAACCTGAGCTGACAGCGCCGCATCCTCGTTGATTTCCGCGGCCTGCATCAAGGCGCGACCAAGCTCGGCGCTTTCGCCTTTCGTCATCGGCGGCATTCGGAGAATCTGCTGGGCGTGTTTTTTTGCGTCTGCCTTATCCTTTTCATTCAGGTAATCTTGAATAACCCAAAGTGCAGCCGTGTAGTCTCGTGGGTGTTTCTGGAACAATTGTAACGCCAACTGTTTGGCACGTTCGGGCTCGCGTTTCTTCGCGTAACTAATGAGAGCGCTACGTTGTGAGCCAATCAGTTGAAACTGATTGCGTTTGCTTAGCCCATTGAAATTTGTCAATGCGCGGTCTCGCACCGGGACTGCTATTTTCGGGTTGGTCCTTCCATCGGCATATTTCAAGTAAGCACTAACTTCAGGCTTCTGATTTTCCTGTGTCAGCAGGCCTTTGATATGCTGTGCTTTTCCCTTTTGGGTCTTATCGCCACGCATAGCGGTGGCCCAGTTACTGATATAGTCGCGATAATAGTTGACCGTAATGTGGTCGCGCCGTTCCTTCATCAGCATAATTACATCATTGCGGAATTGCCCGCCGTCAGGCTGCCGAGTTAGGAGATCTTTGATGAGCGTTTCTTGATAAGTGGAATAAAGATGAGTTTCCCGGATCGCAACTCTTACGTGAGCAAGACCCTTGGCGTCATCCTTTAGGCGATCAATGTAGAGGGCACGTGCGCGCGCATAGTGCAGGGCCAATAGATCAGATTCTAGTATGTTATCAATACGCTTTGCGGTAAGCGAGGTATTGAGGGCTTGGCGTGCAGGAGTGAGCGCGGCGTTGAGTGTACGATCTGCTTCGGCAACCAGTTGGTTTACGATATTCTGCTTGGCGGTTAGGTCACGCTGTGCAGCCTGCAACTCTGTAGAGCGCTGCTGAAC
>CAYUXV010000361.1:0-8253 GCA_964448875.1 uncultured Verrucomicrobiota bacterium | reverse complement strand
AAACGCGTGGCAGAAGAAACGGGATCAGAATTTGTGACGCCATTTGATCATCCGCATATCATAGCCGGTCAGGGGACGGCAGCGTTAGAATTACTTGAGGAAGTGGATGGCCTTGACGCAGTGATTGCGCCGGTGGGTGGCGGCGGATTGGTAAGTGGCACGGGCATTGTGATCAAAGGGTTAAGCCCGAAGGTAGAGGTGTTTGCAGCAGAACCGGAGCAAGCAAATGATGCGGCGCGGTCGTTTCGCTCTGGCAAGATCGAACCGGCGAATTCTAACACCATTGCTGACGGATTGCTGACCTCACTGGGCCCACTGACATTCCAGGCAATCCGCGAAACCGTGACAGATGTGATTACGGTCAGTGAGGTGGAGATTGAAGAAGCGCTGCGGACGGTGTGGGAACGAATGAAGATTGTCATTGAGCCCAGCAGCGCCGTGCCAGTCGCGGCGATCTTAAAAGATGAGCGTTTCACAGGTAAACGCGTGGGGATCATCCTGACAGGAGGCAATGTCGATCTTGATTCACTCGAAAGAATTTTCCGCTCATAATGTTTCCGAACAGGCCAAAGCATTTTATCGTCCAAATAACAATGCATTTTGTGTGTTACATTCTGCTGTTTGGTACCCTACCACTCTGGGGTCTGGACAAATTACCACCAAAGCGAGTTGATACGCTTATCGCTGTTTTCAGCCGGCTTGATCCCGCTGTTGTCGATGGGAACACAAAACTCAAGGACACCCTTACAAAGCTGCTTGATGCCACACGTGATGATCCAAGGTTTGTTGTCTTGGTCAAAAAATTCAAAGTAGTTGGACGCAACCAGGATCTACTGGCCGTAGCGGCAAAACACCCCAATGCGGAGGCAGGCGTTGAAGCTTTGCAACTGGTCCTGAACAGTGGTGGTCACGAGGCAATATTGAAGGCTCTTCGTAACAAGGATAACAAACTCGCCCCCGGGTTGGCTGGCGCACTCGCAAACAGCAGCAATCCCAAATCCATCAAACTGTTAAGCCCTTTTGTTATTGAGAAGAATATTTCTGCACCAGTCAGAAAGGCTGCTGTGCGTGGATTGTCACGGACGGAAAAAGGCGCGAAGCAAATTCTCGCGTGGGCAAAGACTGGCAAATTGCCTGCCAATGCGCGGTTCACGGCAAGCATGGAGCTAAGCACCGCGCGGTGGCCGGTCATTAAGATAGAGGCGGCAAAGGTACTGCCACTGCCATTTGGTCAGAATGCAAAACCCCTGCCGCCGATGGCTGAGCTGGTGAAACGCAAGGGTGACATTAAGCGTGGTGAATCGGTTTTTTTTCGGGAAACAGTTCTATGTGCACGCTGCCATCAAGTGAACGGCAAGGGAATTGAGGTGGGGCCAGCACTCTCTGAAATTGGAACCAAACTGCCGAAAAGTGAATTGTACGAGGCTATCTTTGACCCCAACGCCGGGATATCTTTCGGCTATGAGACATGGACCGTGGAGCTCAAAAACGGCGAACAGGCATTTGGACTGATCGTAAGTGACGCAGCGGATGAATTGGCCTTGAAGGCAGTCACAGGAGTCGTGATGCGATATAAAAAATCGGAGATAAAAAGCCGGAAACAATCGAGCCTTTCCATCATGCCCGCAGGATTGCAGGTAGCAATGTCGGAGCAGGACCTGGTGGACTTGGTGGAGTATCTATCTTCGCTAAAAAAGAGGTAACTGCCTCATATTTCGCAAGATACCCGACTCTTTCCATCTAGATTCGAACAACACTTCGACATTCAAAAAGGTGAAACATTGAGTTTACAGCCTTTTTGAAGTGTTCTTGAAAGTTTCATTGTGTGTGCCAAAGCCCTCGAAACATATCAGCTTCACTGAACACTTCTTTTTACAAGTTTATGGACATTAATTATTATAGGACCATACCTTAAAGAGTTCTATAGTTCCTTTATGCAGATTCAAATAAATCGGCGGGTGTTCTTGAAAAGCTTGGCGGCTGGGACCTTGACAGGTTCGTTGGAACCTGCTGAGCGAAAAGATTGGGGAACGATAGCTCCCCATTTCAAGCCCCCAAAGGTGTGGCAAAGTAAATTCGGGAAATACAGGTCGCCGCTGATTTTTAATGATGATTCGAAGGTAAAGACGCCGAAGGATTGGACCAGGCGCCGCGACGAAATCTTGAAGGACTGGCAGAATCTATTGGGGCACTGGCCGAAATTGACCACAAAGCCAAAGGTCCAAGTGCTAGAGGAAAAGCGGAGGGAGAACTTTAGACAGCTCAAAGTGCATTTTAAATGGACACCGGTGGAGTCCACTACGGGTTACCTTTTAATTCCTGATGGCAAAAGCAAACGCCCCGCAGCGGTGGCGGTTTATTATGAACCGGAGACAGCCATCGGGCTTGGTAAAAATCCGCACCGAGATTTTGCTTTGCAACTGGCACGACGCGGATTTGTAACGCTCTCGATTGGGAGTACTGAAACAACTAATAACCGTACCTACTCTACTTATTACCCCTCAATTGATCGAGCCACAGTGCAGCCGCTTTCTATGCTGGGTTGCGCGGCTGCAAATGCCTGGTACGTTCTTGCACAAAGGCCGGAGGTGGATGCGAAACGCATTGGTATCCTCGGACACTCCTATGGCGGCAAGTGGTCGATGTTTGCCTCATGCCTGTTCGACAAGTTCGCCTGTTCGGCATGGTCGGATCCGGGCATTGTTTTCGATACGCGCCCGAGCATCAATTATTGGGAGCCATGGTATCTAGGCTATCATCCCAAACCCTGGCGTAAACGTGGCGTTCCTAAGCCTGACAATCCAGCCCGCGGCCTTTACCCACGCCTACTAAAAGCCGACCGCAACCTACATGAACTGCATGCCCTTATGGCACCGCGTCCGTTTCTGGTGAGTGGAGGCTCAGAGGATGGTCCGTACCGCTGGGAAGCTTTGAATCACACTATTGCCGTCAACGATCTACTAGAAGTAAAGAATCGCGTAGCCATGACCAACCGCCCTGAACATTCACCCAATGAGGAAAGTAATGCGGTTATATATAACTTTTTTGAAAATTTTCTGAAGTAACCGCTGAGAACTTGCACGACGAATCGGCTTCGCTCATCGTTTGTGGGATATGAAAGCGAACCACATTACTTCTTTCAGTTTAGCTATTGGTGTACTTTTATGCTGGGGAGATGCTAGTGCATTTGCAGCCGATGGTCTGATCGGCCACTGGAAACTGACAAATGATGGGCGGGACAGCTCTGGTGTGGGTCGGCATGCGGTAAACCATGGCGTGCGATTCACCAAGGACGGGGCGGTATTTAATGGGCGCGATGCCTGGCTGGAGGTGCCGACTGCGAAGGTGCCCCAGCTTGGCACGGGCGCCTTCACCATCTCGACCTGGGTGCATACAGAAAAGGATCTGGATGATGTATTGGGTGATGTGGTCGGCTGGTATAATCCAACCACGCGCACGGGAGTGAACCTGACACTGATGAATTTAGCGGGTGTCACCTCTGCACAGTCCAACTGGCGCTATATTCTCTTTGGCATCGATGCAGGTCGACTGGATGCGCAATTGACCGATTGTGGTCGACCGGGCAACAACCAAATGATCAAAGCATTGGCAGTTTTTGAGGGCAATCTATATGCAGGCACTTGGGAGCCGGGTGCAAAGGATCGGGGTCATGTATACCGCTACGCCGGCGGCACGCGCTGGATTGATTGCGGTATGCCTGATGAATGCAACTCTGTAACATCGCTGGCGGTACATAATGGCAAACTTTACGCAGGCTCAGAGCTTTACAGCGGTGGCGGTTCCTCTCTTCCTCTTTCACCCAACACTAAACACGGGGGTCGCGTGTACCGTTATGAGGGCGGCAAACGGTGGACAAACTGCGGCAAGGTGGCCGATGTACGCAGCATCAGCGGATTGGTCTCATTTAAGGGGAAACTATACGCTGGTACCGGTACGACAGGCGCTTGGCGCGACAAACCTCGTCATCGCGGCATGTATCGTTTTGATGACATCGGCAAATGGACTGACTGCGGTTGCCCCGGCCTACGCGTGGTGCACCTGGGTGTCCATAATGGAGACCTTTTTGGCCTGAGCTATGACGCAGGCGGATTCTTCAAGTATCAGGGCGGCAACCAATGGGAGCGCCTCGGCCCGATTCCAGACACCACACAGGCCTATTCAATGGCTATCTACGAGGGACGCATGCACGTGGGCACATGGCCGACGGGCTCGGTTTTCACCTATACCGACCCGCAGAAATGGAAGCATGTTGGTCGACTTGGTATGGAAAAGGAGGTGATGGGCATGTCGGTATACAACGGCAAGCTCTACGCCGGCACGTTGCCGTTGGCAGACGTGTACCGTTACGACGACAATTCGAAATGGACATCCGTCGGTCAGCTCGACAAGACGCCAAACGTTCGCTATCGCCGCGCCTGGACGATGGCGGTTTATGACGGCAAGCTCTTTTGTGGCACGTTGCCCTCTGGTCATGTGCTGTCACTGGAGGCTGGTAAATGCGCGACGTACGATCATGAATTACCGGCAGGCTGGCATCATCTTGCGGCGGTAAAAACAGAGGACCGCCTACAAATTTATCTTGATGGCAAACGCGTCGCCCAAAGCACGCCCTTCAAGCCAGGCCAATATAACCTACGGACGAAGCAATCTCTGAAGATCGGCTTCGGTCAGCACGATTATTTCAACGGAAAAATGCGCGACGTGCGCCTCTATAACCGCGCACTGACACCAGCTGAAGTGACGCGCTTGATGGCCACAAAGCCATGAATAAAATAAGTTTAGTGTAGAATCACTTCAGAATCTCCTTAACCACACGAGCCTCGAAGACGCTGGTGATTCTTTCATCAAGGCCGTTGCGCTTGTATACCAATTGCTCGTGGTCGAGCCCGAGACAATGAAGCATGGTAGCGTGCCAGTCGGGGATACTCACGCGGTTCTCGGTGGCGGTCAGGCCAATGTCGTCGGTGGCACCGTGGGCCACGCCGCCCTTGACGCCGCCGCCGGCCATCCAGGTGATCATGGCGTTCTTGTTGTGGTCGCGGCCTGCCTTCTCAGCATTCTTGTCACTGGGCAGCTGCGCAATGGGTAGACGTCCGAATTCTCCCCCCCAAACGACCAGAGTCTGGTCAAGCAACCCGCGCTGATTTAGATCCTTTAAGAGTGCGGCAATAGGTTGATCGGTTTTATCACAGCAACCGCGCAGGCCTTTCTTGATCTCGGTATGGTTGTCCCATATCTGAAAATCGATGAAGAGCTGTACGAAACGCACGCCACGCTCGACCAGGCGGCGGGCAATGAGGCAGCGGCGGGCGTAGCTGTCGGTAGCTTTGTCGCCGATACCGTACATTTTTTTTGTGGCCTTGGTTTCCTGGTTGATATCCAGCGCGTCGCTGGCCTCCATTTGCATGCGCGCGGCCAACTCGTAGCTGGCCATGCGCGCATCAAGCCGGGGCTGGAGGGGACGGACAGCCTTGTGCCTTTTGTTGAATCTGGCAATCAGGTCGCGCTCAAGCGACTCAATGGCGGTCGGCTGCTCAAAAGCCGGTTTCAGGCTGAGCACCGGTGCTCCCTTTGCGCGGAAGCGCGTGCCCTGGTGCACCGGCGGCAGGTAACCGGCCTGCCAGTTTTGCGTGCCGTTCACGGGCAATTTATTTGGATCCTCCAGCACGACGTAAGCGGGCAAGTTCTGGTTTTCCGAACCCAATCCGTAGCTAACCCATGCTCCAAGGGTCGGTTGCCCCGGCAGCATCCGGCCCGAATGCGCGATGAAGAGCGCCGGTTCATGCGTGATGTTGGTTGTGTGCATTGAGCGGATGAAGGCGATGTCATCCACGCACTTGGCCAGATTCGGCATCACCTCGGAGACCGGCATGCCGCATTGGCCATACTGCGCAAACTTGTAGGGACAACGCATTAATGAGCCGGCCGCCTGCGGATTCTCAACCTCACCAGCGATTTCATTGAAATAGGACTTGCCGTGTAGACGATTGAGCTCGGGCTTGGGATCAAAAAGATCCATCTGGCTTGGGCCACCATTCATGAATAGGTGAATGACCGACTTGGCGTGAGGCACAAAATGAGGCTGCAACGGCGTCGCCAGTGCATCTCGCTCGAGCAGCGACAACAGAGCACCCCCCATGAAACCGCCCGTTACGGTCTGGAAAAAATCGCGACGACTGATGACGTAGTTGAATTCGCTCATGGTTAGTCGACGTACTGGAATTCCGATGAATTTAGCAGGGCACGGCAATAATTGGTCAGCGACTTTTCGTGAATGGTTTCAACCGTGGCTTTATCACCCAGTTCCATTTTCCACTGGACATTCAACAGATCCAGAGTTGACCGATCAAGCTGCAGCTCCTCATCGGTTGGCGCGCGGGTGAAAGCAAGCCAATAGGCGCGGGTGAGTTGGGCAGAGGCATCCTTCGATTCCTTGATCAATCGCTTGGCAAAGTAGGCGGCAAGCTGATTGACGGTGGCGTCATTGAGAAGATGCAATGCCTGCGGGGCCACAGTGGATTCAGGACGTGTTACACAGTTGGGCTCCATGCGCGGCAGGTCAAAAGTGGTGAGCAAGGTGGGAATCTGCGTGCGACGCTGGAGCACATAGATTGAACGCCGCCAGCCATCAGTGCCACGCGGAACCGTGATAAGGCCGTCTTTGCGGGCATTGATTCCATCGGGTTTGCCACCTCGGTTTTTCTCATTCAACTGGCCGGCTACATGGATCAGTGAGTCACGCAGGGATTCAGCGTCGAGTCGCTGTAGGGTCATACGGGAGAGAAGTTTGTTTTCCGAATCCAGTTTTTCCAGTCGCGAATTGGTGCCGCTGGATTGGCGGTAGGCTGCCGAGGTCATGATCAGTCTGTGCATGGCCTTGATGCTCCATTTGCGGCGCGGAAACTCAATGGCCAGCCAGTCGAGTAGTTCTGGATGCGTTGGTCGCGCGCCTGCGTTCCCAAAATCATCGACTGTACGGACGATGCCGCTACCGAAGTGATGTTTCCAGATACGATTAACCATCATGCGTGAGGTAAGGGGATGACTAGGTTGTGCAACCCACTTTGCAAAGGCGAGACGCCGACCAGTTTTCTTGGCACCAGTCCAGGGTGGTTGCGGGGAGTATGGCGATTTGGGATCAGTCAAGATTATTGGTGTCCCAGCTTGTACCAAAGCGCCAGGACGTCGATAATTGCCACGGATGAGAACGTATTGGGATGATGGTTCACCACGATCCCACAATGCACGTATAAAGGGCTCAGGCAAACGTTCGCTTTCAAGTTTCTTGATGGCATCCTTGTTCTTCTTTTCGCCATCCGCCTTGAGCTTGGTGATGGTCTGATGGATCTCCTCATCATGGGCCTTCCATTTTGCATGAGCTCCGGGCAAGGGCAATTGGCGAGTAGGCCAAGGAACGCTATATGAAGGGCCTCCGCCATCCCGCGGTCGCATCCAGTCATGCTCGTCATAAGCTCCCTTGAAGATAGCCAATAACCGGTAATAATCCTTTTGAGGAATGGGGTCGAATTTATGGTCATGGCACTTGGCACATTTCATTGTAAGTCCGAGAATCGCGGAGGAAAGCACCTCCATTTCACGGTCAATTACCTCGATTCGATCAGGCACGAAGCCGGTGATGTTGGCAAAAGTGTAGTCGCTACTCATGCGCAAAAAACCGGTGGCTGTAAGGTTTTCGGCTAGGACCTTGTCGGGCACAGTACCCGGCTTGGCCAGTTCGTCACCCGCAAGCTGCTCCAATAGGAACCGGTCATAGGGTTTGTCCTCATTGAACGCCTTGATGACATAATCGCGATAACGCCATGCGTGATCACGAAAGCGATCGGAGTTCTGCCCACCATCGGAATCAGAGTAGCCCGCCAGATCAAGCCAGTAACGCCCCCAACGTTCGCCATAACGCGGTGAGGCCAGAAGGCGATTGATGAGCCGCGCGTAAGCGCCCGGCGAATCATCTTCCACAAACGCTCGTGCTTCCTCGGGCGTAGGCGGCAGACCGGTGAGATCAAAAGTTACACGACGAATCAGCGTCTGTCGGGTGGCCTCCGAGGAAAAAGCCAATCCCTTTGTCTTTAGTCTGCGCAGGATGAAGGCATCAATCGGGTTGCCAAGACGCGCCTCGTTGAACTTTGACGGACTGGGATGTTTCGGAGGATTAAATGCCCAAAAACCCCGGTCCTCCTTACTGATGGATTGCGGTTTTCCCAATGGCGGATC
>CAYUXV010000360.1:0-7034 GCA_964448875.1 uncultured Verrucomicrobiota bacterium | reverse complement strand
GCCGGTTTTGCGGAATGCACCCACCGGATTGCGCCCACTGGCCCGTCCCAAGGCCAGCTCGCACCACATCAACGGCAAGCCAATGAACAATACGCACGCGAGATACACCACCACAAACGCCGCGCCACCATTTTCACCCGTTACATAAGGAAAACGCCATATGTTACCTAAACCCACGGCGGACCCAGCCGCAGCCATGATGAATCCGAGCTTGGAACCCCATTGCCCGCGGTTTTCGGAAGAAGGTGATGCGCTCATGCAGATTGCCCTGCGCGTATGCTGCGTGAGTTTGACTTCTTTGGGAAGCGGAATTTATTCCAACTCAGCCAGCAGTGCGTCCATTTCCTCGCGAGGGCCATCATGTTCCTGCTCAATGGCCAACTTACGCCCACGCTCAAAGGCTGCCTTGGCGGCGGTTGTATCACCCAAAGCCAAATCACATTTTCCGGCGAGGATTTGAACGATCATCCAATCGGGTTTTCTTTCGAGGGCTATGATGAATTGTTCCTTCGCCTCCGCCCATTGGCCGGCATCATGCAGTGCCTTGCCAAGGCTGAACCGGGCCATTTCGTTGTCGGGAAATTGATCGACAAGGGCGCGATGCTTCTCGATATCGGTGTTCACAACGCTACTTTCATCCAGCGGCGAGCAGCCGCAGATTGCTCTACTGCCTCTAGAACCTGCTGATTTTTAAGGCCATCTTCAAAGGTGGGCTGCACGGACTTGCCTTTGGCAACAGCATTTATGAAGTCGGCAATAGTGTGCACAAAGGTGTGTTCATAGCCAATAATGTGGCCTGGCGGCCACCATTGGCCAATGTATGGATGCACCCCGTCCTTTTGAGTGACAATAATGTCGGTGAAGCCTTGGCGGTCAGAGGGTGCGGTGTTATCAAAAAACTTGAGGCGATTCATATCCTCGAAATCGAATTCCAATGACCCCTTGGACCCGTTAATCTCGAGGTGGATGTGGTTTCTTCGGCCGGTGGCATAGCGGGTGGCCTCAAGGTTAGCAAGCGCACCGTTTTTAAAACGACCGATGCATTGAGCCGCATCATCAACGGTCACTCGCCCCATCTTTCTGTGATTATCAGGCAAGGGACGTTGTTTGATAAAAGTGTGCATCTGCCCACACACCTCGTCGAATTCGCCGACGAGAAACCGGGCGAGGTCAATGATGTGAGCGTTGATATCTCCATGGGCTCCGCTGCCGGCGTGTTGTTTCTGCAAACGCCAGAGGCGCGGCATCTTTGGATCCACCAGCCAGCCCTGCGCATAACGCGCATAATAATGGCGGATTTTACCGAGGACACCTTCCTCAACCATCTTCTTCGCCTGAGCAATAGCCGGGATGCGCCGATAATTGTGGCAGACCATATGGACTATCTTGGCCTTCTTGACCGCCAGCAACATCTGCCGACATTGTTTCACATCAAGCCCCAGTGGCTTTTCGCAAAGGACGTGTTTGCCAGCCTTGGCAGCAGCAATGGCAATCTGTGCGTGGGTGTCGTTGGGGGTATTGATGTCGATGATATCAATCTCAGGATTGACCACAACTTGCCGCCAATCGTTGGCAGCATGAGTCCAGCCGAATTGCGCCCTAGCCTTTTCCACTTCACCAGAATTGCGACCACAGATGGTGTGCAGGCACACATTACGTTTCAGATCAAAGAAGCGCGGTGCCTGACGCCAAGCGTTGCTGTGAGCCTTACCCATAAATCGGTAGCCGATAAGACCAATATTCAGTTTCTTTTTTGGCATGATAAAAAACGCGGCCATTGACGGGCCGCGCTCTATTGATTGGGCAACCCTAAATGTTTACACGTTGAGTTTAGTCCAGCGGGCATTTCTCTTGGAGGACTTCACGACAGCCTCAATGAAAGCCATGCCACGAACAGCGTCCTTAATCTTCGGATAATCGAGCGCGGGATCGTCCTTAGCCAGTTTGCGACGCTCAATCTTGGCTCGAATATGGTTAGCAAAATTCACGTAGATATTCGCAAAAGCCTCCAAATAGCCTTCCGGGTGTGCCGGTGGCGTACGAGTCGCTGCAGCGGCGTTGGCACCAAGGTAACCATTGGCGGTACGGTAGACCTGCATGGGCTCCTCAAGCCACTTTACAAGCATCGTGTTCGGCTCGTTTTGATGCCACTCAATACCACCCAGTTCGCCATAAACGCGAATGTTGATGTTGTTCTCCTCTCCAACGCTGATTTGTGAACAATGCAACACACCCTTGGCTCCTCCCTTAAATCTCAGCAGCATATTACCATCGTCGTCGAGCTTGCGACCCTTGACAAAGGTCGTGATGTCAGCAGCCAATTCCTTGATCTGCAACCCGGAGATATATTCAGCAAGATTTTCAGCGTGTGTGCCAATATCACCAATGGAGCCAGCAGCACCACTACGTTTGGGGTCGGTACGCCAGTCAGCTTGCTTTTGTCCAGAAGCCTCCAAGTGTGTAGCAAGCCAGCCCTGTGGATACTCAACCACCACTTTGCGGATTTTACCTAGTTTGCCGGCTGCAATCATGTCACGCGCCTCCTTCACCAGCGGATAACCGGTATAGTTGTGCGTAAGCCCGTACAAGAGACGCGTTTTCTTCACCAATTTCTCCAGTGCCTTGGCCTCTTTAAGATCAAATGTCGCAGGCTTGTCGCTCAGGACATGGAAGCCATTCTCCAACGCCATCTTTGCCGGGGGAAAGTGCATGTGATTGGGCGTAACGATAGCAACAAAATCCATCCGTTCCCCTATTGGCAATTTAGCCTCCTCCTCCATCATTTCCTGATAGGTGCCATAACAACGCTTTGCTGGAAGAAAAAAATCCTTGCCGCTGGCTTTTGATTTACGTGGACTCGACGAAAATGCCCCACACACCAGTTCGGTCTGTTGATCCATCGCAGCCGCGATGCGATGAACCGCGCCAATGAACGCACCGCGACCGCCACCGACCATTCCATAAAGAATTTTTCTGCTCATATTAAATGAATTTCCGATAATTGCTTTGGTTTTCGCGATGTGTATAGTGCCGCGTCTTTGCCAAGTCAACGGCGATGAGACATGGTGCTGCAACTACTAAGATCAAAAACCCACCTTGCGACTTTGACTGCCGCCAACATGAATTATGAGGATAGTCTCGCATCGACCGGGCACTGATGAACACATCACTAGACATGGTTCCCTACAAGCACGTGCTATATCGCAATTTGGGCAACGCTAAGCGCTTCTAAACGTATTCCATCACTGGAGAACCAGGCAGAAGATAGATTATACTTAATGAAACCATTCGAATACAGGTGAGACAGGCAACCTTACGATCATCATGAGCTTTGCAAACGCACCAAAGCCAAAGCAACCGATTGGCGATGGAAAGTGATTGTACTTGGCGACAACAACGCTATTATCACCCTCGTTAGGCGTTTTAGCGCCCAGTATAAATCCCAACAGAAAGGCTTTAGCCATGCGTTACACAGCGGGAGACATCGCTGACCATTTGGGCGGCAAGGTTCTCGGCGACCGCACCATGCCACTTACCGGTTTTCAAGCTGCCGACCGTGCGCGTGCTGGTGACCTTACCTTCGCCGAAAATCGTACCTTCTTCGAACGTGCTGAGCACAGTGCTGCAAGTGCCATCATAATCGATCAGAATTTCACCTCGGAACGCAAGGTGCTTGTCAAGGTAACGAGCGCACGAACGGCTTTTGCCAAGGTGGTCCCGTTGTTTTATCCTGAACCCAAGCCACCCACGGGGGTACATCCCACCGCTGTAATTTCGCCGAAGGCCGAAGTGCATGAGGAAGCTTGCATTGGAGCGCATGTCATAATCTGTGATAACGTCCGCATAGGCGCACGTAGTGTTTTACACGGAAATAACTATGTCGATGAGGCCTGTATCATCGGCGAAGACAGTGCAATTTTTCATAACGTAACTCTGTATCCACGTACCGAGATAGGAGATCGAGTACGCATTCATGCGGGCACGATCGTAGGCAGCGACGGCTTTGGTTATGTGCAGGAAGAAGGCAGACATTTAAAGGTGCCGCAGATCGGCAATGTGGCAATCCGTGACGACGTGGAGATTGGGGCAAACGTGACCATCGATCGCGGTGCACTCGGGCCGACAGTAATCGGCCAAGGCACAAAGATAGACAACCTCGTGCAAATCGCACACAATGTGACTACAGGTGAAAACTGCCTAATTGTTGCCCAAGCTGGCGTTGCGGGTAGCACAAAGTTGGGCGACCACTGTATCCTGGCGGGTCAAGTCGGCTTAGCCGGACATCTACGAATTGGCAACAATGTTACAATCGCAGCACAATCCGGCGTGATGCGTGACATACGTGACGGTGAAAAATGGTTTGGCACGCCCGCGCAACCAGACCGATCGATGAAACGCCAGCTACTCGCATTGCAAAAACTGCCTGAGCTGCTGCGTCGCTTTAACCGTTTTGAAAAAATAGTAAAAAACCGAATGCCACAAGACGATACACAGCACACCGATAAACCAGTTCCGATTAAAACTGAAAAAAGCGCGTGAATTCCCACAAAATCCCTGTTGACTCGCCTCCTCTTTCTGGTATCTTCACCGCCCTCTCTCAACGAGAATGAAGACTTTTTTACCCAAAGTTGATGTTCAGCGGCGCAAGTGGCGCATCATTGATGCAGACGGCCAAGTACTCGGTCGTGTGGCCGAGAAAGCCGCTAACGTCCTGCGTGGGCGCGATAAGCCGACCTACACGCCGCATCTCGACGCCGGCGACTTTGTAGTTGTCATCAATGCCAAGAAGGTACGTGTAACCGGCCGCAAAGAAACCGACAAGGAGTACCAACGCTACAGTGGTTGGCGGGGTGGTCTAAAGCGTGAAACCGTAGCCGATGTTCGGGCGAAGCATCCCGAACGTCTCGTCATGCGTGCAGTAAAAGGTATGCTCCCACGCAACCGATTGGGTAGTAAAATGCTTACAAAACTAAAAGTCTTTGCCGGCAGCGAACACCCGCATGCCGCGCAGCAACCCGAGACGATGACCCTTTAAGTATTTAAACATGCCCGACGAGAAGACAGGCGAATTCCTCGGTACCGGCCGACGCAAGGCGGCAACCGCGCGTGTACGCATCAAGCCCGGCAACGGCAAAATCACCGTCAACAAGCGACCGTTTGAGACTTACTTCCCAGTGGAGGAGCACCGACTAATTATTGGCGAGCCATTTGAAGCGACAGAAAATACGGACAAGTTTGACGTGCGCGTCAATGTGCAAGGCGGGGGCCAGGCCGGCCAAGCCGGTGCCGTGCGACTGGGCATCGCCCGTGCGTTGTTAGAGCACAATGCCGATCTTCGCCCTGCATTAAAAGCTGAAGGCTTATTGACTCGAGACTCCCGTGTACGGGAGCGCAAAAAGTACGGCCAACCCGGTGCACGTAAACGCTTCCAGTACAGCAAACGCTAAAATAGAAGAATTTATTACAAACCCGCCGGATTACCCGGCGGGTTTTTTGTTTTCATTTCAAGCTGAAACAACGCACAACAATTGCAACATGAATGAGGTGAACAGAATAAAGGTCGCCGTGGTCGGCGCATCAGGATATTCGGGCGAGGAATTGGTGAAACTACTGCTCGCTCACCCGTATGTAAAATTGACAGCCGTGACCTCACGGCAATATGTTGGGCGAACAATTGCAGAGGTTTTCCCGCGCTTTGCAAGCGAAGCAACAGCTCAGTCTCTGTCCTTCAACGAACCGGACACGACATCGCTCGCAGAGGCAGCTGAAGTCATATTCCTCGCCCTTCCGCATGGCGTTGCGGCAGAGTTTGCAAAACCATTGAACAAGGCAGGTCGACAAGTCATCGACCTTTCCGCGGATTTTCGACTAAACGATGTCAACATTTATGAGGAATTTTACGGAACCGCACACCCTGCTCCCGCACTTCTAACTGAGTCTGTCTATGGGATGCCCGAACTGCACCGCAACACCATACGCAACGCACGCCTCATTGCCGCGCCAGGATGTTACCCCACTAGCATCCTGCTACCCATGGTGCCGCTGCTGGATACAGGACTTATCAAATCCACGGGTATAATCGCCGACAGCCTCAGTGGCGTCAGCGGAGCCGGACGCAAAACCGAAGTGCCCTTCCTCTACACCGAGTGCAACGAAAGTATACGTCCCTACAGTATACCGAAACACCGTCACCTTTCTGAAATTGAGCAGGAACTCTCCAGTGTTGCAGGTGCAGATATAACCCTCCAATTCACCCCACATCTTGTCCCCGTCACGCGTGGCATCCTCACTACTCTTTACCTAGCGCCCTCGGAAAGCTTTACCACAGATGGTGAGCAAACCATCCTCGCAGAAAAAATCTCTGCGTGCTATGCTGCCGCTTATGGAGATGAGCCTTTTATCCGCCTGCTGCCTGAGGGTGCGTTGCCGGATACAAAACACGTCCTTCATACCAACTATCTCGACCTCGCATGGTGCCTTGACCCACGCACCGGCCGCCTCATTGTGATGAGTGCCATCGACAACCTTGTGAAGGGTGCCAGCGGCCAAGCCATTCAATGCCTGAACATTCTCCGTGGCTGGGATGAAACCACCGGATTGGTTTAACATGCGTGTCACCATATCCATTGCCACTGTCTGCCTCCTCGGCTGTACAAACCTCGATAAAAACCAAAGTGGGAAGGTTAATCCAGCCAAGCCCATCAACAGCAAATCAACTCTGCAACCGGAATTAACGGAGCCCGTTTTTGAGGCACCAACTGATCCTTCAGCCCCACCCGCCGGACACTCGAATCACGGCGAGGCATTCAACCGGGGACCGCGGCAAGCGGCATACTTGATGGAGGGCAAAACTGGCACAATCGATTTTCCCATAGCATCAACCAAGCCGCAGGCGCAAAAGTTTTTCAATCAAGGCATCGGCCAACTGCACGGCTTTTGGACCTTTGAGGCAGAACGGTCCTTTCGACAGGTTTTAAAAATTGAACCGAAAAACCCCATGGCCTACTGGGGTATGGCAATGGCTAACAATGGCA
>CAYUXV010000359.1:0-15261 GCA_964448875.1 uncultured Verrucomicrobiota bacterium | reverse complement strand
TGATTTCAATTTCAACAGCTTCTTCTGGTACCGTGACTGGACTATGTCTACAAGCACGAGAATGGTAATTACGAAGTAAAAGGTGGCCTTGCTCATGGCATGGATCTCATGGCCAGCGAGTTTCAATTTGGCTAGTTCGCCCCCTTCACTGACTAGTAGTATTCCCACCACGAATAGGATAAACAATCCCAACACCTCGTACATACGGTTGCGAGTCAGGAATTCGGTTACCCGATCCGCTAGTAGGATCATTAGTAGTCCTCCAGTTAGTATCGCGATCATCATTATCGGAAATGCTCCCTCCATTGCCTCGCCATCCACGGTGGTTAGGGCGATGGCGCTGAGAATGGAATCAAATGAAAAAACCAGATTCATCACCACGATTTTGGTAATTACAGTTTTACTGGATGTCGCCTCCCTTTGTTCGCCGTCCTTTTCAAAATCATCCACAGCAAGCATATGAAAGATTTCTTTCATGGCAGTGTAGATGATGAACACACCACCCAATAGCACAATGATGGCGTGAAGATTGAATTCTCCTTCAACAACTCCCTTCCAGCTTGGGGTAAACCAGGTATTTTGGAACTTGTCGATCATTGAGATAAGTAGGAACAGCAGTATGATACGGAGTCCCATTGCGATTCCGATACCGAGCTTGCGGACGCGGGATTGATCTTTCTCTGGTGCGCGCTTGGACTCGAGTGAGATGTAAAGGAGGTTGTCGAAGCCCAGCACGGCTTGGAGCAGGATGAGCATAAGGAGGGTAAACAAAATTTCCATATCGATATAGTTATTGATGGATTAAATCATGGGATTTCAGTTCCTTCAACTTGCACAGTACGTTCGCGGCGTTGACGGAGGCGGAGCAAGAGGATGACGGCGATGCACCAAAGGAGGAACAGCCATTGGGGCTGTCGCCACCAGAAATAGTCATGGAGGTCGGTGATCCATTTACTGGCCAACTGGAGGCCGGTGACGTTAAGAAGCATGGCGGAAAAGACCAGGAGAATTGTCGAGCCGACATAAAACAACACGAAGAGGCCCATGGCGGCGCGCAGATATTGCCATGTGTTGGGATGATGCTGCTTGGCAGAGGGCCGCCTCATTGGAGGAATGTAACCGCATTGGCGATTTGCGAAAGATGAATTGATTCACAAAAATCGCCTTGGGATCGTTCCTTTGGGGAATTGTAGCTACATATTTGTTTATGGCTTGAAACTACTGCTTGGGCGGCTTGGCTTCGCGGATGATGGCACCGTGGTCGTCGTTTAATATCAGGATGGAAAAGGACTGCACGTTGTCCAGCTCACCGGTGTTGAGGCTAACGTAGTCAAAGCGTCCCCGCAGGTCGGTATAGCCATCCTTATAGAAACGTACTTGGCCATTGGCGAGCTTGCCGTAGACTTTCACATAGGTCTTGGCAAGTGCCTTGCCCTTGGCCTGGTCGGTAACGCGCACCTGGCCGTAATTCTCGATCATCTGCACCGCGAGTGTGTTGGCATAGTAGGCTTGGCTCTTGCGGATGCCGTTGGCGACGATTTCCACCATCACATTACTACTGTGAAAGCGCTCAGGGATGGGAAAGGCGTGCGCGGTTTTCTTGTCGGGCAACTCGATGGTCTCCACGGTATTGGGCACGATGTAGGTGAAGTGGTCGGTGTCCTCCTTCATGAAGGGCTTGCGGCTAAAGAGCAACTCCACATCCATGGGATAGTAATTGACCGTAACGTTCTTCAGGTTCTGGTAGCTGAGCTGCACCTGCCGATCTTCCACCTTGAACTCATAGCTGGCCTGCGTTGAGGCCAGTTGATCCTGTTTTTGTTCACGATTTTCATCGTCAACCAATACACCTTCCTTACCCTCGATCTCATCGAGCTGGCTATTGGCCGTGGCAAAGAGGTTTCGCCATTTGTCTACAGGATGATTTGCATGGCGCGTGGCCAACTGGCGGGCTTTTTTCAAGTCACCCTGAAAAAAGGCAAGGTAGGTGTCGAGGTAATCGTACTGCAGTTTCTCAGTGACTTGATCAACAGAAACGCGGTTGTGGAAATTTATCGCCTCCTCCAAGCGATCCTGTAGCAGCATGTAATAGGTGACGCCCAACAGGTCGTTGTTTGGGATGTCCTTGCGGTATTTCAACACAGCAAGCAGGCCATGGTATTGGGTCCAGAATGCGTCATTGAGAATCTTACGCGTTTTACCCAACTGATGCGCGCGGGCATTGACAAGCGGCTTGTACTCAAGGTGCTGATACCACTTGCGCTCAACGGGGTTGACGCTGAGCAGAGGGCTCTCGAGGAAGAAACCCACACGACCTGCCATCGGTGAGCGCTCAAGGTAACTGCTCATGTGCTCCTCGTCGCGGTGATAAATAGCGTAGCTCCACAGTGTGTGGTGGTAGGTGAACCGGTCGGCCAGAAGCTTCATCACGCGGTTGTAAAAATCGCGTCCACCGCCGCCTTCGGCCTGGTGTCGCAGCCGGAAGGCGATGAGGTTGAGGTCCAGCCGGTTCAGGTTATGGTCGCGCAAATACTTGAGCACGTCTTTCTCAGTGCCATTCTGCGAAATCCACGCCCATGAAGTCTTGTCCTTCTTGCTCAGTTCATTGACGACGTCAAAGCTGAAGTCCTCTGCCGCAGCCACGTGTCCATCGGGGTTGGCCACCTGCACGGGGTAGATGGCGTATTTGCCCGCTTCAGGGAAGTAGAAGTAATAATCAAAGGTTGTGGTTGAGTAGGGTTCCAGTTTTATAGCCCGGCCCTTTGAGTAGTCACCATTTTGCAGAGGGATACCACCCTCAGGTACCTGTACCAGAAGCTGAAATTTCTGTGGGGAAGAGGTTGGGTTGGTGATCACCACCTGGCAACCGTAGGCGATATGCTTGAGAAACTCGTCAGCCACAAAGTTATCCAGCCGCTCATTGCCCACGTGGCGGTAGCGCGAGTCAGCGCGGAAGAAGTTTTGGCTGAGCAAAATCTTTGTCCCTTTCTTGACTGGTTCGCTAGGCAGGATTTCCTGGTGGCAAACCACCATGTGCTCGCCGGCGGTAAGCTGGAAGGAGCGGTCCTTGGTCTCGGCCGTGTGCTTAGGTTCCTCAAAGGGCAGGTCAATCACTGCCAGGGCAAACATCATCTCGGCAAAGTTGCTGGTTGCAAAAATGAAATTGCCGCTGAAGAAGGGCTGGTTGGCAGGGCTGGCCGCATAGTCATTCCAGAAGGCGTTCACCCGCATGAGGTCGGCATTCTGCTGGGCGATGGGAAGCTTATAGTAATTGTTCTCCGCCCACTCCTGGGTGGCAGGAAGTTTGCGGAAAAACTGGCGGACCTGATCCCGCTTCTTGGCGTTTTCCTTAAAGAAACCCTCCTTGCCGGCAAACTGCTGTTGATATTGAGCATCGCCGTCATTTTTTAACGCATGGCCCAGGTCATTTTGAGCTTCCATAAGCTTCTTCATTTCAATCAACTCGCTCTTTGCCTTTTCGGCTCCCTGTTTACCCTGTTGACTCCTGGATCTGGAGTCACGTCTGCTTTCCCCGGCCGAAGCTGCGCTGATCGTTGTCGGCTTGGGTGAAGCCGGGGGGGCCACCGGCATGGGAGCCCCAGCGCCGGGTATTCCACCAAATCCTCCGCCGCCACCACCGATTCCATTTGCTAGGACTTGCTTGGCCGCATTGTCGGCAGGTTCCAGCCTCTTGAGTTCCTCCTGCAACTGGTTCATTGCCTGTTTTCTGCCTAGCCGGATGCCCAGTTTGTCTCTTCCGGCTTCGAGTTGTGAATTCATAATAGCAGCGTCAAACAAGCGGCCGTAGCGTTCCGGGTTCGGGATAATAAGGTCATTCTTATCCTTGATATACCGGCGCATCTTCGTCAGTTCAGCTGGGCCACGACGTGCCAGCAGGATTTTTTCCACGTCATTGAGTTGGGAGAAGGCAAAGGGTTCGAGGTATTTCTCCAAGTTCGCGCCCAGTAGCCATTGGTCCATAAAGGTCTTATCCTTTTTGTTGGCAAGGTAGGGCTTGATGACCTCGTTGAAGAACTCCGGATCCTTTTGGAACAGAAAAAAGTTCAATTCATGGCAGGCGTACTTGGAATATTTCTCACGTTTCTCAGGCGCCTTTAGCTTCGGCCACTCGAGCACAAAGCTAAACTCCGTCAACGTCTTGTTATTACTGAGCGTAACCATCAGTAGATACGCCTTCTGAAGGGAGTCATACAGTTTCACCTCGCTAGTGGTGATGTCCTGCACCTTCAATTGATCGCCCTTTTTCAGGACCGTGAAAAGTTTCTGTTCCGAATGAGCCTTGGCCACATCGAGGCTCTGCACCATGCGTACCTCGCGCTTGGCTAATTCAGTAGATTTTAGGCTCACCGGCAGGGTGACCGTGTTCAATGGATCCACCGCAACCAGCAGCATTTCCTGTTGGCCGTTAAACTTGGTGAGGTCAACCGATACCACGCCGTTCTTGTCCGGCTTGAGATTGGCCAGCAACACGGAATTGTGCTTGAGGAAATCGAGGCTGGTGAAATCGTTGAGGCCGCCACCGCCGAAGGGTTCAGCAGGCTTACGGTACCAGGTTTCTTGCTGGGCTTTCTCCATTTCCTCGGCCAAATTCTGAAATTCACCGCCCTTGGCTGCATCCTGCCGGCCTGTGTTGGTTTTGCGAATGGCCCAAGGGTTTAGGAGCAGACCCGGTCGTGTAAGCATGTTGCCGGGGAACTTGGTGGCGTATTTGCGATCAAGGATGTAGCGGTATTCCTCGCCGATTTCGCGTTCCTGAACGTAGAGGGAACGGGGCTGCGCCAGTCTCTTTGCATTGGGAGCCGGCAAGCCTCCGATATCCAGTGATGCATAAGCCGGATAACGTTGCGCAAACCGGGTGGCAAAAACATGTACGCGTGTAAAGGGCGTGACGTTCCTTAATTGCACCACGGCGTTGGCTTGTCCCACCATTACGTTACTGATCTGCAAGGGTCGCAACACACGTTTCTCAAGGATGCGACTGGCGCTCATCACATGGTCCGCGAGCTTGTTGCCCTTCGTTATGCGCAGCGAGATAGTCTCGCTGGTTTCCTTAAGGAAAAGGATGTAGTCGCCCGCTGTCAGGTCGCTAATCTCAAGGAATCCATTACGGAAGGTGCCGGCTTTTACCTGATCGTCCACCACGGTTCCGTGGCGTACCTCAAGGAGGCTATAGCTTTTACTCTTGGCCGCGTTATTCAATGGCCCGGCCATGGCCACCTGGATGGTGTCGTCGGTGGCCGCATGGATCACCGAGGGCTGTGCGATGCGCCCGTGGCGGTCCTGTGAAATTTCCCAGCGGTAGGATGTGCCATCGCTGTTGGTCACGTTTATCCACTGGATGTCTGCCAACGCGCCAAGTCGCACGCGTCCAGCGGGATCGCTCTTCAGACTCACGCTGATTGGACTCTTGAAATCGCGATGCTTAAGCTGCACACCCACCGCACGATCGGGCTTCGTCTCGCCGTTTTTCCCAAGTACATCGAGCACATAGCCGTTGCCGAGGTGAGCAAGGTGTACGTTTTCCAGTTTGAGCGTCTTGTCAATCTGGTTCAGGGCAAAAGTCGCCTGATCAGCTAAATCCTGTTTTTTGCCTGCCGCCAGGTTATCCACTCGCGCCTTCAAGGTGAATTGCAACTGGGCAACCTTGTCAGGCACGGTAAATTCATGGATGAACGCCTCACCATCCTTGATTTCGCCTACGGGCAATTCGAGCATCGTTGGGACCCCATCGCGTCCCGTGGATAGAATGACCAACCTTGAGTCTTCCAGTACCTTCAATGAAATTGGATTTCCATTGAGGCGTAGCACGGGCCGAACAACCAGCTTTGCCTGTGCGCCGGTCACCAGAGCCTCGCGGTCCACATAGATACCTGCGTCGAGCGAATAGGTCTCACTCTGGTGGACAAAGTTTGCCAAGGCACTAAACCCGCCGTTTTGCAGCACCATCGTCTGTCGGCCTGGCCGGTTGCTGAAAGGCACCACGATGAGCCCGTCCTTGTCGGCCTTATACTCGTTGCCAGAGAGCCACAATGTCGCCTGCGGACAGGCCTTGTTGTCCTCATCGAGCACGCGGAATTCGTGCCCTGCCGAACCCGTGTTCTCCAGTACGCGTAGGTTACCCTTACTGATAAGCGCCCTGCTGCTGCGGCCATTACCGATAAACTCAACCACGTAGACGCCGCGTTTCTTTAGCTCCGGAAAATTAAAGGTGCGCTCGACACGCAGTAACGGGCGTGCGTCGTAATTATAGGCCTGTTCACGCGTGGCTGCCAGGCCGTCAAGGTTTATGGCCGTATTCACTGACTGAAGGTTGCGCGTGTAAAAATTGAATGTGTTAATCTCGAACACGCGTACGATGAGCTTCTTTACGTTCTTCACATTGACCTTCAATGAAACAGGGTCGCTTGCCTTGTAAAACACCTGGTTTACTGGTGCGAAATCCAAATCGATGCGCTCCTGTAGCACCTTGACCTGCGAGGTTGTGAGCATGGAGTACCACCGTTCCGCGTCTCCCACGCCGTTTACCAGTTTGGCCTCGGCAAAGGCCTGCTTCAGGTAGGTGTCCTTTACCACAGGAAGGTATTGATCAAAATCTGCGTCCTGTTTGAAGAAGTGGAGGAAAAAAGCGCGCACCAACCGCTCGTCTGGCCCGATAGGCGGCAGGCCTGTGATCCGGCTGTAGTCCGCATTCAGGTTGACGTCCGAAATTCCAGGACGCTTGAGTTGTATCTCTCGATACTTCGGGTTGATGTAGCCCACCGGCCGCGGCAGCTTCAGGTAGTCCATGAATAACACGCGATCGTACTGACCCTGATTCTGCTGGAAACGAAGTAGGTTATAAATTGCGTTTGCCTTTAAGGAATTATGTGCCGCAGCCAATCGCTCGGTGAATTGGTGAATTCTGTTGAGGTGCTTGCCGCTCTCCTCTAGATCAAACCGCGTGTCGGTATCCGCCGAGGGAGCGAGCTTGGTAAGATAAGTATTGATGAAGTTGGAGTTATTTATAAGTCCTGCATCCAATTGCAGCAGTTCGTCCATCTGAGTCTTGGTCAACTGCCGGTGGATATTGTGCGAGCCAAACCCACGGCTGTATTTATTGCGCAGATCCTTCACAATCAACTGCGGCAAATTCGGTACATCGGGACGTTGCAACCGTGAGAGTAGGTGCCTTAGACGCGTGGCATTCAGGTTGCCATGGCCTAATATCTCCAATCCTCGATTTTCCACTCCTGACAAATCGCCTGACCGATATGCGCGCGCCAGATAGGCCTCAAAGCTGATGAGCTTCTGGTCCAGTGCCGTCGGATGCTTGGGCTTCTGCCCCTCAATGATTCGGCTGTGGCTAAAGGATAGGCCCAGCTCACGCCTCAGGTGCGCGAGGGTCGCCTCCGGGTTGGCGCCATAGTCCAATAGCGCCTGACGATCCTGAATCTCCTTCACCTGTGCTGTGCGTCCGTACCGCTTGATCCAAAGTGCTAGGTGCTTCTTTACCGTCGCGCCATCGCCGCGTAGTTGCGCGTCCAGCGAGTGGTAATAGTAATAATCGGTCGTGCCCGGGATGAGCAGCTTGAGCGCTTCCTTACGGTCCTTTGCTAGTGCGAATTTTTCGATGAACCCGATGTCGGTAGCCCGGGCCACCCAGCCCAGCAGGAATATCATCAAGAAAGAGAGAACACGTGTTGTCGTCTTCATTATGGTCTGTTTAAAAAATGGAAATAAACTTACGAACCGCCAGCAAGTCCGCTCCATGTTGGACGGAAACCACGCCGGAATACCCCGGTTCACAGTCCATACTACCCCTTCGGCAAACACGCGCCACTGCAAAATCATTCAAAATCTGTTAACCTATTCGCATGCCAAAGACTCTCACTGACTGGATTCAAGAATCCAGCCGCATGCTCGTCTTTACAGGGGCGGGCATCTCCACCCCCAGTGGCATACCGGCCTTTCGCGGCGCAGGCGGTATCTGGACCACCCGCCAACCAGTTTATTATCAGGATTTTATGGATCGTGAGGAGTCGCGTGTGGAGTACTGGGACTACAAACTCGAGATGTGGGAGAAACACGGTGATGCCCAGCCTAATATCATCCACAAGGCTATTATGCGACTGGAACAGGCAGGCAAAGTGGAAATGATCGTCACACAAAATATCGACGGCTTGCACCGTGCAGCCGGCACCAGTGAGGATTTGCTCATGGAGGTTCACGGCACTGGAAACCTTGTTGAGTGCCAAACCTGTGGCCATCGGGAACCACCGAAACCCAGCTTCGATTACTTCAAGCGCGAACGCAAAGGGCCTCGCTGCGAATGCGGTGGTTTTCTTAAACCCGCCACAATCAGCTTTGGGCAAAGCCTTCGGGAGGATGACCTTAAGCGTGCTTTTGCCGCTGCTGAATCTTGCGACCTTGTCATCGCGCTGGGATCAACGCTATCCGTTAGCCCTGCCAACACCATACCGATGGCTGCTGCCCAAGCTGGCGCCCCCTACATCATCATCAACCGTGACGAAACCGACCACGACAGTTTGCCACTAGTTACCCTGCGTCTCACCGGAAACATCGAGGAGATATTCCCACCTGCGGTGGATGAGGCGCTATAGTCATAGAACCGAGAGACAGAAGAATTGGTCTGCATTTTAGGTTGTGTCCATGTCGGGAGGTATTTCCACGCGTTGCTGAAATCGTGCTCTTCAATCACTATCCCATCATCATCATTCGTTACGTTACTAAAATCAAGACTAGCTAAACCAACGTGGCATACACCACCAACATTACAGCGATTACGTACAATCCCACCAAGAAAGCTGCTATTACCCCGAGCCCCATCCACTCGAGCAAGATCGGCAATAAGATTGCAACCAGAATTAATGCGAAAACCTTGGAACTCCCCATATCTTGGAGCTTTTGCCTTAAGGTTCGGATTGTTTGTTTAAGGTTAGCCATTTTGCCGGTTTGTACCTTCTTCCATGTCAATGACACCAATGTGAGGAGTCATTTTGATTGCTTTTTTACCGCAACACACGCTTCAGGTAACGCCTAAAGACCGAGGGAGACAGCTGGACTTAAAGAATAACTGAACTGCCGGCTGCTCACCTTGATGAAATTGTCCGTATCGATAAAGGGCCTGGCCTATCCAATTTTGATGGGGCCAATTTAATTGTTGTCAGGCCGCATGACGCATTGGGTTAACAAGGACAGGGTGAAGGATGGGTGTGTTGGGCGCTTGACAAGGTGGTGTGCGCTCGAATTGCTCGTAGATCAACTTGCCTGCTTCTTCGCAGGGGCGTTGCGCAAACATGTTTGTGAAGCTGGTATCCAGTAACCGACCAAATAGGCTGAAGATTGCCAGAATAAAAACACCTTCCTCAATGCTACCACCGATACTTACGGTCAGATTGAGGCCTCCCAGAATTGCGATTATTAAAAACATTCTTTTACTCCTAGATTGGGTTTGCTCTTCGTAATTACATCGTGATTAGCAAGGGGTTTCTTACATGAAATTTCAGAATAAAAAAACCACCGCAGGGACAAGGAGAACCTACGGTGGCAGGGGTGGTACACGGCACACCCCTCCGTGGATGGAAAGGGATGCCACGGTCCGATTCTGTATCATATGGACCTGAGTGAAACAAGGGAAAAGCCGCTGCGGACCCCAATAGGGACCCGCAGCGGCAATTCGCCACTTGAGAGCCAAGGTTGACATACCCAAGAGACTGGCATTGACAATCACAAGCCCGGCAAGCCGGGAGAGTTACTATGCCAACACCGATGACAATCTAGCCCTGAGATACATCGCGCGCAAGTACCAAGGCATAACAAACCTGGGCATACGGTGGCACACAGATAAGCCCCTTATTCCTGAATTTCTGGGGAATTCGCCCTAATTTATACATACACACAGCATTAAGACACTAATCCAATCTTGATATTATAAGCAAAATCAGCCAAAATACCGAAGTCTTGAGACTGGACGTGTTTCATTTTGTTCTTTGGGGAGTCGGTTGCCTACTGGTGAACGGCTGTGGTTCCTCAGGGGACTCTGATGGCGAAGGGGCTGCGGTCAAGGCTCTCCCCAAAACTCCCCCGGAAGAGCAAAAACGCATCGCCCAATTCTACAAAAAATCATATGGGGGAAGTGGCAAAATTGATGCCAATGGCGATGTCACACATATCTTTCTCAATGATAAGACCATCACCGACCTCGGGCTGGCAAACATTAAGAAGCTAAATGCCTTACAGGTTCTGAATCTTCGCAATTCCAGAATCTCGGACGTAGGTATGCAGCATTTAGCCACAATAACCTCCATTAAAATCCTGGTACTGGAATACAATAATATTACCGATGCGGGTTTGGACCATATATTACAGATGCAAAATCTTGAGGTGCTTAACTTATCGAATACAAAAATTGCCGATAAGGGTCTGATGAAACTTGACGCATTGAAGAGTCTACAGCGCTTGGATATTCGCCGCACTAAAATCTCGCCACAAGGCTTGGAGAGGTTTGAGAAACAGTCGAGTGTAGCAAAAAACTGCGAGATTCAATCTGACTTTTAGAGGCTGTATTGGATCTTTTTTGAGCGTGCTTGATAGTGCTCCTGCGTCCCGTTACAGTCTCCCCGAACCAGAACAGGAAGTTTTTAACATGCAACGCATTATTGTCGGCTCGTTCTTGATTTTAACATCAATTATTACATCCGCAGCAGATGAAAAAGGGTTTAAACCCCTCTTCAATGGAAAAACCCTCTCTAGTTGGGAGCAAAAGGGTGGAAAGGCGAAGTACCGTATAGACAAAGGAGAAATCGCTGGCAGTGCTGTCTCTGGCACACCGAATTCATTTTTATGCACCAAAAAACAATACGGTAATTTTATTTTGGAATATGAATTTAAGGCAGAACATCCAATGAACTCTGGTGTGCAAATTCGTTCCCAAGCATTTGCAGAAGCAAAGGAAATTGATTTGGGAAACGGCAAAACTCGCAAAGTGCCTAAAGGTCGCGTTCATGGCTATCAAGTGGAAATCGATCCTAACAAACCCGACCGTATGTGGACCGGGGGCGTTTATGATGAGGCACGACGCGGATGGTTGTTCCCCGGCCTACGGGGTGGAGACAAGGAGAAATTTACTAAACAAGGACAAGGTTTATACAATGAGAAGAACTGGAACAAGATCCGTGTAGAGGCTCGGGGAAACCATATACGGACGTGGTTAAATGGTGAATTACGAGCCGATTTCAAGGACGGATTAACTGCTAAAGGTTTTATTGGTCTGCAGGTTCACGGTATCGGCAAAAAGAAGGAGCTCGTTGGTGCGACCATCCGTTGGCGCAACTTGCGCATCAAGGAACTGGATTAACGAGTCTTCTCAAAAGATAGCACATTCTTTAAACGCTGACTTCTACACCCCTTATGACACGCACTGGAATTCATATTTCTCTTCGTTCTTATTAAACCATGAGCATGCAGGCATTAGTAAAACGTGAGAAAGGACGGGGGCTTTGGCAGGAGGAAGTGCCGCAGCCGGAGGTTGCTGCTCATCATGTGCTTATCAAGGTGCGTCGCATGGGCATCTGCGGCACGGATTTACACATTTATAATTGGGATGATTGGGCGCGCAAAACTGTGCCGGTACCGTTGGTGGTGGGACATGAATTCGTGGGCGAAATTGTGGAGATTGGCAAGGACGTTCAGGATTTTTCCGTGGGTGAAATTGTCAGTGGCGAAGGCCACGTAGTGTGCGGGCATTGTCGCAACTGCATGGCCGGACGTCGGCATTTATGCAATGATACTGCGGGCATCGGGGTTACACGACCCGGTGCATTTGCTGAGTATATTTCGCTGCCGCAAACCAACGTGTGGGAGCACAAACCGGACATTGATGAGGAGGTGGCTGCCATCTTTGATCCCTATGGCAATGCCACACATTCAGCGCTGAGTTTTCCAGTGCTTGGGGAGGATGTGTTGATAACCGGCGCAGGGCCAATCGGCATCATGTCTGCCGCCATCGTGAAGCATGCCGGAGCGCGTCATGTGGTGATCACCGACGTAAATCCTTATCGCCTCGAATTGGCCAGAAAGATGGGTGTGACAAAGGCGGTGAATGTAACTGAGGAATCACTGGTTGCTGCGCAAAAGGAACTCGGGATGGACGAAGGATTCGACGTGGGCCTAGAGATGAGCGGAAACCCGGATGCGTTCAACGACATGCTCGGCAATATGTGTCATGGCGGCAAAATCGCGATGCTCGGTATTCCGGAAAAGGAAATGGCGATAGATTGGAATAAAGTCGTTTTCAATATGCTAACCATCAAGGGTATCTACGGCCGTGAAATGTACGAGACATGGTACAAGATGACTGTGATGTTGCAGGGCGGTCTGGACATCAAGCCGGTCATCACACACCGCTATAAATTTGCAGACTTTGAGGAAGCGTTTGAGACCGCGTTAAGCGGTAATTCGGGCAAAGTACTGCTCGAGTGGTGAAATGTACGGCGATTTAAAACAACAGCTGCAGGAAGAACTGGATGAAATCCGTGCGGCTGGATTGTACAAGGCCGAGCGGGTGATCGACACCCCGCAGTCTGCGCGTGTGGGTGTGGGGCGTGATACGCCGGTACTCAATCTTTGCGCGAATAATTACCTCGGCTTGGCGGACCATCCGGAAGTTATTGCCGCCGCGCGTTCTGCGCTGGACGAATGGGGTTATGGCCTTGCCAGTGTGCGATTTATCTGTGGCACCCAAAAGATTCACAAGCAATTGGAGGAAAAGCTCACCGACTTTCTTGGCACCGAGGACACTATTCTCTACACCTCCTGTTTTGATGCCAATGGCGGCGTGTTCGAAACTCTACTTGGCTCGGATGATGCCGTCATTTCCGACGAACTCAACCACGCCTCCATTATTGATGGCGTGCGGCTTTGCAAGGCCAAGCGCTTTCGCTACAAGAATAATGACATGGCCGATCTTGAGGCGCAGCTTGCCGAGGCCAAGGGTGCGCGACGGATTCTAATTGTCACCGACGGGGTATTTTCGATGGATGGCTACCTTGCCAATCTACCTGCTATTTGCGATCTCGCAGAGGAACACGGGGCACTGGTGATGGTTGATGATTCCCATGCTGTTGGCTTCATGGGCGTGCACGGGCGCGGCACGCACGAGCACCATGACGTGATGGGCCGCATTGACATTATCACCGGCACACTTGGCAAGGCTCTCGGCGGAGCCAGTGGCGGCTACACCAGCGGTCGCGCGGAGATAATCGAGTACCTCCGCCAGCGCTCTCGGCCGTATCTATTCTCCAACACCGTTGCGCCCTCCATCGTTTCCGGCTCCATAAAGGCCATAGACCTACTCAACCAATCCACCGAGCTGCGCGACCGACTGGAAGCTAACACTAAATTTTTCCGTGAACAAATGGCCGGTACAGGATTCGAGATTCTTCCCGGAGAACATCCCATTGCGCCGATCATGCTTGGGGACGCTGCCTTGGCCGCAAAGGTCGCCGATGCGATGCTCGAAAAGGGCGTGTACGTTATTGGCTTTTCATATCCCGTCGTCCCGCAGGGCAAGGCGCGCATTCGCACCCAGATATCCGCTGCCCACACAGAGGAGGATTTAACCTTCGCGATCGACAAATTTGCTCAAGTAAAATCCGAGCTGGGTATTTGATCCCACTACAAACTTCTGTCTCTGTTGAGGGCGTGACTTCCATCAAACACATTCTGTTGTTTTTGTTTGCCTCGGTTTGGTTGCTTCCGGCGGCTGACCTTGAGCGGATCAAGTACAACCATCCCGGGCTTGCTGTGGATCTTGGGGTTGGTCTTTGGGCTTGGCCGATGCCGGTGGATTGGGATAAGGACGGCGATCTTGACCTGCTCGTTGATTGTCCCTGCAAGCCCTATAACGGCATTTGGTTTTTCGAGAATCCCGGCGGCAGCAAGATGCCAACTTTCAAGGCAGGCAAGCGCGTGCATGCTTCGCGGCGCAATATTCAGGTCAGTTGGGTGAATGGCAAGCCGCGCTACCTCGTGCCGGGTGCTGAGGTGTCGTCGGATCTCACAAAGACCACAAAAATCTATCCCACTGGCCGCGTGGAGAAGCATCGAAAAATTCGCGCCAATCAATGGAAGTATGTGGACTACGATGGTAATGGCAACCTGGACCTTATCGCAGCCGTAGGAGTGTGGGACGATTACGGCTGGGACAACGCCTACAACGCAAAGGGCGAATGGACCAACGGACCGCTCCGCGGGTTTGTGTACCTGATGCGCAATGAGGGCAGCACTGCGAAACCGAGGTACGAGAAGCCTACAAAAGTACTGGCGGACGGCAAGCCGGTGGATGTTTATGGGCGGCCGTCACCCAACTTCGCCGATTTTGATGGCGACGGTGATTTGGATCTCCTCTGTGGTGAGTTTGTTGATAGCTTCACTTATTTTGAAAACACCGGCACCCGTAAGACTCCCAAGTACGCTGCAGGGCGCAAGCTTACGCATAACGGAAAAATGCTTACGATGGATCTGGAAATGATTTTGCCCAGTGCCGTCGACTGGGATGGGGATGGTGATCAGGATTTGATCGTGGGCGATGAGGATGGCCGCGTGGCACTAATGGAGCACACCGGCAAAGTGAAGGATGGGCTGCCGCAGTTTTTGCCTCCGGTGTATTTCAGGCAGGAAGCCGATGAGGTGAAGTTTGGGGCGCTATCTACGCCCGATGGTTTCGATTGGGATGGCGATGGCGATCAGGACATCATCTGTGGCAACACCGCCGGCTATATTGCCTTCATCGAGAACCTTAGCGGGCCAAAGGTTGAGCGTCCGCGCTGGGCCGCACCGCACTTGCTGGTGGCCGGCGGCAAGACATTGCGTATCATGGCGTGGCCCATTGGTTCCATTCAGGGCCCATGCGAACGTAAGTGGGGTTATACCACGCAAACGGTTGCCGACTGGGATCACGATGGTCTGCCGGACCTGATCGTGAATTCCATTCTCGGCAAAGTCGTGTGGTATCGCAATATCGGCACCCGCAAGACCCCAAAGCTTGCAGCCGCACGACCGATTGAAGTGGAGTGGCACGACAAACAACCGGCACTCAAATGGGGTTGGATGCGTCCTGAGGGCAAAGCGCTACTCACGCAATGGCGGACCACGCCGGTGGTGGTGGATTGGAACCGGGACGTCCTCAATGATCTACTGATGCTTAACCACGAGGGGTACCTTACTCTCCTCCCCCGCTCA
>CAYUXV010000358.1:0-2858 GCA_964448875.1 uncultured Verrucomicrobiota bacterium | reverse complement strand
TGGCGGACAGATCCTTCACATTTTGGCGCTGGGTAGCCGTGATATCGGTTACGTAATTGGAAATCGTGAAGGGAGCAATCTCCAGGCAGTCATAGCCGGTCTTGGCGACGTACGCCATCGTGTCTTCCATTGTCCAGCCTTCAAAAATCTCGTTGCAGATGCCAAATTTCATTGGCGCAATCACGCCGTTTGGCCAAAGCTTTGTCGAGTTATTTTGTCATGGAAGGAAAGAAGTTATTTCACACGTGTCCGGTCAATGATGCGGAGCTTTTGGCGGTGATGCTGGGAAAGCATGGCATTGATGCAACCGAAGAATTAATCGAGCCGATGCCTGAAGGTGAGGATGAATTCAGCCGACCGGTAAAGGTGTCTGTGCCTGAGTCCGATTACGATCGGGCGTATCAGTTGTTTTTTGGAGACAGCGAGGATGAACTTTAGGCCAAGATTGCTTTTACAGGATGGGCTTCCTCCACCCCGGTGAGCCTTTGATCCAGTCCCTGGAAAGGAAAGGTGAAGCGTGCGTTATCGATTCCCATACAATGTAGAATGGTGGCGTTGAGCTCGTTTAAATGCACCGGATCACGTGTGATGTTGTAGCTAAAATCATCGGTTTCACCATGGGTGATGCCGGTTTTGATGCCACCACCAGCCAGCCACATACAAAAGTTTCTTGGGTGATGATCGCGGCCGTAGTTTTCTCGGGTTAACTTGCCCTGACAATAGGCGGTGCGACCAAATTCGCCTCCAAAGACCACCAGTGTGTCATCGAGCATGCCGCGTTGTTTGAGATCCTTGATGAGTGCGGCAGTTGCCTGGTCAACATCCATGCACTGGTTCTTAATTTGTTTGGGCAGTGAACCGTGCTGATCCCACCCACGGTGAAGAATCTGCACCGTTCTCACGCCTCGCTCCACCAGGCGACGGGCCAGCAGGGCAGAGTTGGTATAGGTCCCGGGTTTCTGCGCATTTGGGCCGTACATCTCGAGTGTTGCCTTGGTTTCTTTTCCAAGGTCGGTTAACTCAGGCACACTGGTCTGCATGCGAAAGGCCATTTCGTATTTGGCTATCCGCGTTTGGGTTTCTGGATCTCGAAAACGCTCAAAGGTCCTTTGGTTTAGCTTGCCTAGAGCATTAAGCATGTTGCGACGATCACCCGATGATACGCCCGGCGGGTTTTTCACGTACAATACCGGATCCCCCGCGCCACGCAGCTTCACGCCATCGTATTGAGAAGGCAAAAAGCCGCTGGTCCACATGCGGGTGAAAAGTGCCTGACTGGGATTTTTAACTGTTGGGGTGAACACAACAAATGCCGGTAAATTCTGGCTCGCACTGCCCAAACCATAGCTTAGCCAAGAGCCTAGGCTGGGTTTGCCGGGCACTTCACTGCCGGTCATGGCAAAGGTACAAGCAGGATCGTGATTGATGGCTTCGGTGTACACCGAGCGAATCATGGTGATGTCATCGGCAATTCCCTTCATGTGCGGGACCAATTCACTCATCTCGATGCCGGAAGTTCCGCATCGCTCAAAGGCGAACTTACTGGGTGCTACTGGAAAGCGCTTCTGACCACTGGTCATGGTGGTGATGCGCTGGCCATTGCGTATCGAATCGGGCAATTCCTGGTCAAAGTATTTTGTGAGTCTTGGCTTGTAGTCAAAGAGATCCAGTTGGGCCGGGGCTCCATTCATGTGGAGGTAAATAAGGTTCTTTGCCTTTGGTGCAAAATGGGGCAGGTCGGATAACGCAGGGTGTATGTCGCTGGTTGCCGCCGGCTTGGCGGCCATGGCACGCTGCCCCATGAGTTGCGCGAGGGCGAGGCCACCCACTTTAAGGCCGGCACCGCGGAAAAATTGCCGCCGGTTTTGCAATTGGTGATATTCGAGTATGGGATTCATGGATCAGTTCTTGTTTACCACTTCGTCAAGGTTCAAGAGGAGGTTGGCTGTCAGCGTCCACGCTGCGAGTTCCTCAACCTTCACTTTGGGATCCGCCTTGCTCTCGCCAAAGCCGGAGAGCTTCTTTGCGGCTTCGGTATCTTTTGTAAATCGCACGCGATGTTCACTCAGGGTCGACTGGAGGATTTTTGATTCTTCAGTAGCCGGCCAGCGTGCGGTTACCACACGCCATGCCCAGCGGATGCGGTCATCGTCTTTCTTGCCGCCTTCCTTTAGTATACGTTGAGCCAAGTTCCGGGCTGCTTCCACATGTTGAATGTCGTTCATTAACTGTAATGCCTGCATGGGAGTATTAGTGCGACTACGTACCGCACAACTTTGTTCACGATTGGGCGCATCGAAGCTGGCCATAAAGGGTGCGGGCGCGGTGCGTTTTAGAAAAGTGTAGATACTACGCCGATAAAGGTCCTCACCCTTGCCCTGTTTGTAGTTGCGGGTATTGCTGGAGGCAAACCCAACTGGTTCCCAGATGTTGGGTGGCTGATAGGGCATGACGCCGCGGCCACCGACTTTACTGACCATGAGTCCACTGAGATACAATGCTTGATCACGTAATATTTCCGCATCAAGTCGGTGACGTGGCCCACGAGCAAGCAGCCGGTTTTCTGGATCCTTCTCCAAAAGCGAGCGATTGACCGTTGAGCTTTGGCGGTAGGCGTGGCTAGTCAGGATGCGAGTCGTCAACCGTTGGATATTCCATCCATCCTCAATGAATTGTATGGCCAGCCAGTCCAGTAACTCTGGGTGACTGGGCAATTGGCCTTGTGTCCCAAAGTCCGCACTGGTTTTGACCAGGCCGACTCCAAAAAATTGCTGCCAGATGCGATTTACTGCCACACGCGCGGTAAGGGGATGCTGGCCATCAACCAGCCAGTTGGCAAAGTCGAGCCGGTTATAGTC
>CAYUXV010000357.1:0-8080 GCA_964448875.1 uncultured Verrucomicrobiota bacterium | reverse complement strand
GATCCAGTCCTCTTACGCCGTAGCAATTCGGCCTATTGGGATGGCAAGCAAAAGTGGGAATGGAAGACAGCTGGGCTCAAGATTCCTGCTGGCTGGGAACCCTTTGCTTATGACAGTAAGGATCAATCTGATCCATTTCTCCTCCGCCGTTGTACGACCGGCAATTGGGACAACAAACAAAAGTGGGAGGTTACAACATCCAACGGACTGAATATTCCTGCAGGTTGGGAGCCCTTTGGCTATGATTGGAACGATAAATTCGATCCGTTCCTGCTGCGCCGTTGCACGACCGGCAATTGGAATCCCAACCAAAAGTGGGAAATCAAGACAGCCGGCCTCAAGATTCCTGTCGGCTGGGAGCCCTTTGCTTATGATAGTAAGGATCAATTTGATCCGTTTCTACTCCGCCGACGCGTCAAATAAAAAAAGGGGGTTTCTTCTAACTTTTCCTTTCAAAGGAGAGGGGAAAACAGCTTGGGTAGCCCGTCGGACACTATTCCGATGGGTTTATTCGTGAACTCATCTCTTGAATACATTCGGTAGCTTCGGCATTCTCCGACTGGCCCATGAAACACCAATCTCTTTTTATTCGCGCTTTGTACATTCTGGTTGCAGGTTTTTTGTTCAATTCTCAAGTTGAAGCGGCCTCAAAACCGAACATCATCGTCATCATGGCTGATGACCTCGGCTACGGAGATGTTGGCTGCTATGGGGCTAAGCCCAAGAACCTGAAGACACCGCATATTGATAAACTTGCGGCCAACGGGTTACGTTTTACCAGCGGCTATTGCTCTGCTTCCACCTGCACGCCTACCCGGTTCTCTTTCCTAACTGGCAAGTATGCCTTTCGCCAGAAGGGGACTGGCATCGCTCCACCAAATAGTCCCGCAGTAATCCAGCCTGGTCCGGAAACGTTGCCCTCGCTTCTGAAGAAGGCAGGGTATGCAACGGCCGTGATTGGTAAATGGCACCTTGGCTTGGGCGGCCCTGGTGGCCCGGATTGGAACGGTGAGCTCAAGCCCGGCCCACGTGAAATCGGTTTTGATTACAATTTCCTTTTGCCCACTACCAACGATCGCGTGCCGCAGGTGTATGTGGAAAATCATCGCGTAAAAAATCTCGACCCCAAAGATCCTCTGTGGGTCGGCAGAAAGAAACCCAGCCCCGATCATCCTACTGGTGTCACCCATCGCCACACATTGAAAATGGACTGGAGCCACGGTCATAGTTCCACCATTCATAATGGCATTAGCCGTATCGGATTTTACACCGGAGGACACAAGGCGCGTTTCCGTGATGAAGATCTGGCTGACGAGTGGGTTAAACAATCCAACAAATGGATTGAATCCAATAAGAACAATCCCTTCTTCCTCTTTTTCTCATCACACGATCTGCATGTGCCGCGTATTCCTCATGAACGTTTCCGGGGGAAGTCAGCTCTTAGCTATCGCGGAGACGTGATTGTGCAGCTTGATTGGTGCGTTGGCGAACTCGTCAAGACGTTGGATCGACTGAAGCTCTCTAAGAATACTCTGATTGTTTTCTGCTCGGACAATGGTCCTGTGGGTGATGATGGCTATAAGGATTTTGCTTTAGAGAAGATGGGTGACCATCAGCCCAACGGCCCCTTCAGTGGCGGGAAATACAGTGTGCTCGAGGGAGGCACTCGAACCCCCTTCATTACCTATTGGCCCGGTCGGATTAAGAAGGCAGTGTCCGACGAAATGGTGTGTACCATCGATCTGGCGGCCAGCTTTGCGGCGCTTGCTGGAGTAAAGCTGCCAAAAGATGCTGTCCCTGATAGCTTCAATTTATTGGGTGCACTGTTGGGTGAGAAGGATGCCGAAGGGCGCGATCATCTGGTGCAACAGGATAATGGTCGGTGGGGTAATTATGGTTACCGCTCGGGCAAGTGGAAACTTCAGCGCCATGACTCCAAGCGAAAACGTAATGTGATCGTGACTAACAAGCTTGCTAATCAGACGGCACCACAGTTTGCCCTGTTTGATCTCACCAAGGATATTCAGGAAAAGAAAAACATAGCGAAACAGTATCCTGAAGTCTTCGAGCGTATGAAAAAAGAACTTCAAGAAATCATTGATGCTGGCCGCAGCCGGCCATAAAGATACACAAGGTAAAAACGAAGGCGTACATTATGAAACATATTCTAGTAATATCACTTTTGTTTGCGAAGGGTTTAGTGCTGGCAGATTCCAAGCCTTACAAAGGGAAGGCGCCATCAATTCCCGGGAAAATTGAGGCAGAGCATTATGACGAAGGCAAACCGGGAGTGGCATATCACGATAATGATGTGAAGAACAGTGGTGCCAAGTATCGGGAAGTGACTCAGGTGGATATTGAGAAGCGCCCGGATGCCTCAAATGGACATGGCATCGGTTGGACCCGCAAAGGAGAGTGGCTTAACTACACTGTCGAGGTGCAGCAGAGCGGCACTTACAGTATCGAGATTCCTGTTGCCTCCAATAAGCAGGGAGGTATCTTCCATCTTGAGATCGGTGGTAAGGACATCACAGGTCCCATCCGTATCCCTGACACTGGTGGATGGCAGATCCTCAAGCTTCTGAAGCACGAGAACGTTAAGCTTACCAAGGGTCGACATGTCATTCGCGCCGTCATGGATAGTCAGGGGCCATCAGGCAGTATTGGCGATATTGACTATTTCAAGTTTGTGAAGAATTCGAAGTAGTAGGCTGATCAGATTTTGCTCTTAATGGTGTTGATATCATTCAATGAGCAATATCATCGGAACCCCATTCAAGGAAGGCGCGCGCCGTGTTCTTCTGTGCGGCTCAGGCGAACTGGGCAAGGAAGTCGTCATCGAGTTGCAGCGTTATGGCGTGGAAGTCATTGCCGTAGATGCGTATGCCAACGCTCCGGCTATGCAGGTGGCAGATCGTGCCCACGTCATTTCCATGTTGGATGGTGCCGCGCTGCGAGGCGTCATTGAAAAAGAACAACCGGATCTCGTGGTGCCTGAAGTGGAAGCTATTGCCACCGATGTGCTCGCCGAGATTGAGGCCGAAGGCAAGGTGGAGATTATCCCCACTGCCCGTGCCACGCAGCTCACTATGAACCGCGAAGGCATACGCCGGTTGGCTGCCGAGGAACTGGGTCTGCACACATCTCCTTTTGCATTTGCCGCCAGCAAGGAGGAATATCTCACCGCCGTCGAAAAGATTGGTATGCCTTGTGTCATTAAGCCAATCATGTCCAGCTCCGGCAAGGGCCAGAGCACGGTGAAGACTGAGGCTGATATCAACACCTCCTGGCAATATGCACAGGAAGGTGGTCGTGCGGGTGCTGGCAAGGTCATCGTCGAAGGATTTGTTGATTTTAACTACGAGATCACCCTGCTTACAGTTCGGCATGTGGACGGCACCAGTTTCTGCGATCCAGTCGGCCATATCCAGATTGATGGTGATTACCGCGAATCTTGGCAACCCCAGCCCATGAGTAATCAGGCGCTGGAGAATGCCTGTGATTATGCTAAAAAAATTACCGACGCACTTGGTGGTCGTGGGATTTTTGGCGTGGAACTTTTTGTGAAAGGCGATGAAGTTTATTTCTCAGAGGTTTCACCGCGACCACATGACACCGGCATGGTGACAATGATTTCCCAAGACCTATCGCAATTCGCCCTACACGCCCGTGCCATCCTCGGGCTACCCATCCCGAATATCGTTCAGCACGGCCCAAGCGCAAGTGCGGTGATTCTCGTGGAAGGGGTGAGCGAGCAAGTAAGCTTCGGAAACCTGAATGAAACCCTTGCCGAGCCCAATACCCAATTGCGCCTTTTCGGCAAACCACAGGTGAAGGGCAAGCGCAGAATGGGCGTCGCCATCGCGCGTGACAAAACCATTGAGGCCGCCCGCGAAAAAGCCAAACGCGCTGCTGCTTCTGTTGATGTGATGCTTTAAGGTGTGTGAATAAATGCACCGTTTCCATGAGATGTCTTCGCCGTACTAATTGGAACCGTACAAAAACCGGTCACAATGCAACTTGACAGAGGGCTATGAATTGTTAATAACTTCTAGCGTTAGCTTGATCGGAAACAAGGAGTGGGACTCATTATCTGACACCGCAGTTGCTTTTTTCTGATCGCTTCCCTGTTGCAAGATTTGCGACTCATTCTCCTCCACATCCGGCGGGCAGAGATATGTAGAACGAAGATGCCGGTGTTGGAATATTAATGAAGAACATAGAAAATAGGACCCAAAAGAACGGGGCCAAACGACGTAAACGTCCTGAGCAATCGAGATTTCGTAAAAGAAGAAAAGGCAGCATTCAAGACTCGCGTCACCCGAGAGAGGATCGGCGATACAGAAAAGCTGAGCCAATGAGTCCGATTAAGATGGATGGCGTATTCGATTTGTTGATTCCGGAAACGCAACACGCCGTCAGCGCTGCGGGTTATACCATACCCACACCCATCCAAGCCCAGGCCATCCCTCCTCAAATTGAAGGCAAAGATTTGCTGGGCAGCGCGCAAACCGGCACAGGCAAAACCGCTGCGTTTACTATTCCTCTGTTGCAAAAACTTATGACTGAGACTATCCGTGCTGAAAGTCGTCATCCACGGGCTCTAATTCTGGCGCCAACCCGTGAACTTGCTGCACAGATTGGCGAGAGCGTTCAGACTTATGGACGTTTTCTACAAGTTACACATACTGTGATCTTCGGTGGCGTTGGACAATTTCACCAACAGCGAGCGATGAATAAAGGTGTTGATATTGTAGTTGCGACTCCCGGCAGGCTACTCGATCTGATGGAGCAAGGATATGTGAAGCTTGGTGCCATCAAGACCTTTATACTTGATGAGGCAGATCGTATGTTGGACATGGGATTCATCCCTGACATCAAACGCATCATCGCAAAACTTCCGAGACAACGGCAAACCGCATTCTTCTCGGCAACACTTGGCTCCGAGGTTGTCTCTCTTGCTAACAGTATGCTCATTGATCCTGTTCACGTCCGAATCAATCCCGAGCAACCTACCGTTGAAAAGGTTCAGCAGCATGCGTTCTTTGTGGATAGTAAAGACAAAGGAGAGCTTCTGACATCCATGCTTTCCAAGCCAGGAGTTGAGCGTGTCATTGTGTTCACACGAATGAAACATATGGCGAATCGCGTTTGCGACCGCCTTAAACGTGCTGGGATCAATGCCGCGCCAATCCACGGGAATCGCACTCAAGGTGCACGTACGAAAGCACTTACTGGTTTTCGAAAGGGCACAATAAAGGTGCTCGTTGCAACTGATATCGCCTCACGTGGTATCGATGTCGATAACATCTCGCATGTTGTTAACTTTGATATTCCGAACGAGCCTGAGATTTACGTGCACCGTATCGGTCGCACTGCGCGCGCCGGATCTCATGGCCACGCATGGACATTCTGTAGCGCAGAAGAACGTGGACTACTTAAAAATATCGAGCGCCTAATTAAGAAACAGATTCCGGTTCAGATTGATCATGAGTTTCACTCCGATAAGGCACCGGTTCGTGCAAGCAGGGGGAAAGGCCGGTCATTTCAACAGCCGAGAAGAAGCCGTCCGGGCCGAGACAGGGCAGTCAGCCCGAAACGCCGCCGTCAGACACACGCTGTTGCCTAAAAGATCAACTTCTCAAGATATCACAAGAGGAGTTTACCCTTGGTGGAAACATTCCTTTTTCTTGCGGCGAGCTCGTTGGAGCGGGATGATGCGGCTTCGCCATGAAACATCTCCTTTTACTTGTATGCCTGTTTTCTGCCTCGACAGGCTGGGGCGCAAAGAAACTCAACATACTCTTCATAGCCGTCGACGATCTTGCGCCGGCCTTGCGTTGCTACGGCAATCTGATAGCCAAGACACCGCACATTGACCGACTGGCGGCGAGTGGGGTGCGATTTGATCGGGCATACAATCAGTTGCCGCTGTGCAATCCTGCTCGCGCCAGTGTGATGACAGGTCTTCGGCCAGACACCATTAAGGTCTATGATCTGGACCGACATTTCCGTGATGAAATGCCCAAGGCGGTTACTCTTTCCCAAGTCTTTATGCGCAATGGTTGGTGGGCGGGTCGTGTGGGAAAAATCTATCACTACAATGTGCCGGCCAGTATTGGCACTGATGGTTTTGATGATCCGCCCAGTTGGCAGCAGACAGTCAACCCCAAGGGCCGTGATAAAACCGATGAGGCACTCATCTTTAATGCGGAACCGCATCGGAAGATTAGTGCGGCCTTGAGCTGGTTGGCTGCAGAGGGAACTGACGAGGAGCAAACTGATGGTATGATTACTACTGAAGCCATCAAGTTGATGGCAGCGAAGCGTGATAATCCGTTCTTTCTGGGAGTTGGATTCTTCCGTCCACATACCCCTTATGTCGCCCCCAAGAAATATTTTGAAATGTATCCCTTGAAAGACATGCGCCTACCGTACGCACCCAAGGGAGATCGTGATGATATTCCCACCGCTGCCTTTGCTCACAATTGTCCCGTGCCCCATTATGGACTGGATGAACTGACTCTGCGCAAGGCGTTGCAGGCCTATTATGCGACGATCTCATTTGTGGATGCGCAGGTGGGTCGGTTGATGAAGGCCTTGGATCGATTGAAACTTGCAGAAAAGACCATCGTTGTTTTATGGAGTGACCATGGTTACCATCTCGGCGAGCACAACGGTATTTGGCAGAAGCGTACCCTCTTTGAACAGTCTGCACGCAGTCCGCTCATTATTCGGGCACCCGGTTTGAAGGGTAACGGTACAGCCTGCGCGCGCATCGTGGAGTTCGTGGATATCTATCCTACGCTGACTGACCTTACTGGATTAAAGAACCCCAAGGGTTTGGAGGGCCGTAGTCTTAAACCTTTACTAGAAAATCCTCTGGCCAAATGGAATGGAACGGCCATCACTCAGGTGCTGCGTCCGGCGGATAAGCGCCTGCCCAAGCCGGTGATGGGTCGCAGTATTCGAACCGAACGATGGCGCTACACTGACTGGGCCGAGGGCGAATCCGGAGTGGAGCTTTACGACCACGCCAGTGACCCAATGGAATTCAACAACCTCGCCATCAGGCCAGATGCACAGTCCAAGGCCGTGATGCGCCGACTCCGCAAACTTCTTGAGCCAAAAGCCAGTGGTAAAGTGCCGACTACACCGTTTAACCCCAAGCGCCTCTAATGAGATACTATTTGATTCTACTGACGAATTGCATTGCTCTTCAGTCGGCAGATTCATTGTCGCCTCTTAAAAAAATTCCGCAAAACGTGGCGGAGCTTTGGGCGGGGTATGATCCGCGGAAAGAGCCATTGCATACGAAGGTGGTGCGCGAGTGGGAGGAGGATGGAATCGTGATTCGGTATGTGCGTTACTATATTGGCACCTTCAAAAGTAAGCCGGCCTGGATGGCGGCTTTCTATGCGTTTCCCAAAAATGCAAAGAACTTGCCGGGCGTGTTGCATATGCACGGAGGTGGGCAACGGGCCAACTTAACCTTGGTGAAATTCCATGCCTCTCAAGGGTACGGTGCCTTGTCAGTGAACTGGGGAGGCAAGCCCATGGAAGGGGCCAAACCCGGTGAGGCCAATACCGATTGGGGGGCAGTGGATCCCACCCAGAATAATGTGCAGGGTTACTTTAATTTACTGCCGGGCGAAAAGTTTTTGGACGCGCAGGAGTCACCACGAAACTGTAATTGGTTTCTGATCACCCTTGGTTGTCGGCGCGGGTTGACGTTTCTGGAGCAGCAACCGGGTGTGGATGGAAAACGATTGGGAATTCGCGGGCACTCAATGGGAGGGAACCTTACCATGTACGTGGCGGGTTCAGCCCCGCGCGTGAAGGTGGCTTCACCATCAGTCGGGGGTTCAGGTTTTCGCACCTACTCACGCTACGGGTTGCCACCGCAGATAAGAAAGGTAAAAGGGGACCTTGAATTATTTCGCCATACCATGGGTTATCAGTTTTATGCTCCACGCATTACAGCACCACTTTTGCATCTGGGTGCGAGTAACGATTTTCATGGCCAGATGGATGCAACTTACGCAACGGGTGCACGGGTGAGTAAAAAAGTGTCGCAAAG
>CAYUXV010000356.1:0-10190 GCA_964448875.1 uncultured Verrucomicrobiota bacterium | reverse complement strand
CGTTCAACAATGTCGGTAGATACAGGCGCACGAACAGGCTTAGCATTGGGCGTTTGACTACATTGGCCATGTTATTTTGAGTTTAAGAAATATAGCACCACGGCGGTAGCGACGATATTTGCCAACGCCAAGGGCACGAATCGTTTCCAACCAATATCCATGAGCTGATCATACCGGAAGCGTGGAAGCATCCATCGCACCCAGATGAATAAGCCCATGAACAGGAGCAGCTTGCCAATGAAAATGCCGACCTGTAGCAGGCCAATATGGAGAGAGGAAGCGGTCTCGTTCAGTCCTGCAAAGGGCAATGTCCAGCCTCCGAGAAAGAGGACCACCATCATGGCACTTACAGCGATCATCGCGGCATATTCGCCAAGGAAGAACAGCGCGAATTTCATCGAACTGTACTCGGTATGGTAACCGCCGACCAATTCGGTTTCCGATTCAGGCAGGTCGAACGGGAGGCGGTTTGTCTCGGCAAAGGCGGCAATTAGGAAAATGGCGAAGGCAACTGGTTGTTTAAAAACAAGCCAAGCACCGTTGGCTTGGTATGCGATGACCTTGCCGAGGTTTAGGTCGCCAACCAGCATGAACACGGGAACAACACTCATGCCCATGGCGATCTCGTAAGAAATCATTTGCGCGCTGGAGCGGATGCCTCCGAGGAAGGGATACTTTGAATTGCTAGCGTAGCCTGCTAGCACAATGCCGTATACGCCGAGCGAAACGATGCCGAAGGTGTACAGGATGCCAACGTTGAGGTTGGCAATGACCGCTTGCTGCGAGCCGATCTTGGAGCCGAATGGAATGACGGCTAGCGTGAGTAGCGCGGGCACCATTGCCACGGCGGGCGCGAGCCAAAAGTAGACCTTGCGAACATGTGCGGGTGTGTAGTCTTCCTTGAGAATGAACTTCACGCCATCAGCCGCCGGTTGGCCGAGGCCCCAGAGCTTGATGCTGGTGAATGGGATGCCTACACGGTTGGGGCCGACGCGGTCTTGAATCCACGCTGACACGCGCCGCTCGGCAACCACGGAGTATGCTACCATCGGCAAGACTACCGCGAACACCGCAACACCAATTTTCACCAGGCTGAACAGAGCGAACTGTTGGCTCGGTGTTAGGTTGTTAATCCATTCCATTTATATCTCTACGGAAATTCCTGTGTCGCCCAGATTGGCCCATTTCAGCTCGGCCTTTTTAAAGGCGGGTACGTCCTGAGCCATCTGATTGAACAGGCCTTCAATACTGCTAAAGCCGTTATTGCCGGTTACGTTGGTCGTAATCTCGTGTAAAAATTCCCATTCTGGGCGCGCGTCTCCGGGCGGTTGTAGCGCTTGCATGAACTTTTGCACGCGCCCCTTAACATTTGTGAAACTACCGCGCTTCTCCGCGTGAGCGCAGCCGGGCAGTAGGTAATGAGCTTGCTCGGTCGTTGCGTTCGGTAAAATGTCGCTTACCACCAATAGCTTAAGTTTGCGTAATATATTGGGTGGGATACCATGTTTGGTAACGTCCTCACCGAAAACAATGAGCGTTGTAATCTCACCAGACTCAATGCCCTCCGCAATGCGCTTGAGCCGCATGCCAACACGCTTGGTTGTTAGGCCAATGAGCTGTGCTCCGGTGCTATTTGGGTTCTTGTCGGCATTGACGAGGAGTCCGTCAGGATCGCCTAGACGTGACACGCAGTCGGTGAACGCTTTCAAGTTTTTGCGCAGTTGCGATAGCAGCCAAAGCTCCTCGTTTGTCTGTCGTGCGCTCGCTATAATGGCCGTCGTGCCTGATGCTACTTCTGTGAGTTTCTCGGAAATCTCTCCCAGAGCTCTCTCCCAGCTGATTTTGTTATCCTTGTTACGTACTTCTTTCAGGCGATCTTCTCGTCCAATCCACTTATAATTCAACCGGCCCGTATCACACATCCAACAGGCGTTCACCGCGTTGTTTTCCCGCGGCTCATAGCGATACATCTTGTTTTCACGAGAGCTAATAACAGTGTTACAACCGGTGCCGCAGCTGGTACAGAGGCTCTTGGTTTCCTTCAGGAACCATACACGCATTTGAAATCGAAAATCTTTTGACGTCAGTGCGCCAACTGGGCAGATGTCCGCGGTGTTTAAAGTGTAGTTGTTGTCAAACGCCTTGCCGGGAAACGTGGAGATGGTGCTGTAACTGCCGCGATTGACGATGCCCAGCGCGTCGTCGTCAGCGATGTCCGAGCTAAATCGGATACAACGGGTGCACAGGATGCAGCGTTCAGCGTCCAGCGTGATGCGTGGACCAAGGTCGACGGCCTTGGGTTTGTGTACTTTTATCTCGGCAAACTCACTTTCTGATTGGCCGTGATCAACGCTGTATTCCTGCAGCTTACACTCGCCTGCTTGGTCGCAGATGGGGCAATCGAGCGGGTGATTAATGAGTAAACTTTCCAGCACCGCCTCGCGCATCTCCTTCGTTTCCGGGCTGCTCGCGTAAATCTCCATTCCAGGTATAATGCCCGTCGCGCACCCAATGACGCCTTGGGCAGTTTCCGGTTCATAGCCCAACTGTTTTGGGGAAATCTTTAACGCACCATCGTCGTTCACTGGCGGCTTGCCATCAGGCCCTGGCCGGCCCGGTAAGCCCACGTGCACCAGGCACATCCGGCAATTGCCCGCTACTGGGAGCTTTGGGTGGTAGCAGTAATGTGGAATTTCCACACCCGCGTGTTGGCAGGCCTGCAACACCGTCGTTGGTGCTGGTTTGCCCTGCCAATCCGGTGTCATCTTAGGCACCGAGATCTCGCGGTCATCAACCTTGACGGTTATAGTCTCGATGAAGGGCGCTTTTGTTTTCGTCGTTGCCATCAGGCTGCTATGGATTCTTTTTTAGCTTTCGCCTTAAATTCTTTTTTAAATTTACCCACGAAGCTCAACACTGGCCATGCGCAAGCTTCGCCAAAGGCGCAAATGGTGCGTCCTTGTATGTTTTGTGCGATATGCAGGAGTTGGGCGGGGTCCTCGGGACGGCCCTCTCCATGGGCCATGCGCTTGAGGACTTTGCTCATCCAGAGGGAGCCTTCTCGGCAGGGGGTACATTGACCGCAGCTTTCGTGGGCATAAAACTCGGCGATGTTGGCGAGGCACTCGACGATATCACGGCTGTCGTCAATCACAATGACCGCTCCACTGCCAGACATACTGCCGCAAGACATTAGTGTGTCGAAGTCATAAGGGATGTCGAGTACGCCGATTTCTTTTTCTACCTCGTTGCCTTTCTCCTTAATCTTAAAGGTTTCGTTGGCCTTGAATACTTTAGCGGAGGAACCACCAGGGATAATGGCTTGCAATTGTCGGTTGCTGTACAGGCCTCCACCGAAATTTTTGTGGTTAATAAGTTCTCCGAGTGTGACCTTGCCTGCCTCAATCTCGTAATAACCGGGGCGTTTTACATCGCCACTGAGGCTGACGATCCGCGTTCCGGTGGCATTGGGCATGCCGAGTTTTTTAAATTCATCGGCACCCATCTCCAGAATGTGTTTCACGTTACAGAGTGTTTCGACATTGTTGACGATGGTGGGGCACATATAGAGACCAAGAACGGCCGGGAAGTAGGGCGGCTTGATGCGTGGATAGGCGCGCTTGCCCTCGAGGCTTTCAATAAGGCCGGTCTCTTCGCCGCAGATGTACGCACCTGCGCCACGATGTACCCAGATGTCTAGGTCTTGGCTGCTGCCAAGAATGTTCTTGCCGAGGTATCCCTTGGCGCGGGCCTCGTCGAGGGCACAATTTAAAATTTTTGCGCCTTCGGTGAACTCACCGCGGATGTAGATGTAGGCAAGTTTTACGTGGTTTGCCCAGCAAGAGAGAATCATGCCCTCAATAAGTTGGTGAGGGTCCTTGTAAATAATCTGCCTATCTTTAAAGGTGCCGGGCTCAGATTCGTCGGCGTTGCAGATGAGGTAGACGGGTTTTGGGTTTGGGTGGCGTATAAAGCTCCATTTAACACCACAAGGAAAGCCAGCTCCACCACGACCACGCAGGCCGGCTGCTTTTACTTCCTCGCGGATCTGTGCCTGAGGTGTCAGTTCGTTGCCGTCAGCATCTTTTTTCGCCCTGCGCTTTAGTACGGTGCGCAAAGTCCTGTACCCACCGTGCCGCTCGTAGCACTCAAGATTATTTGAGTAGCCGGATTCGTCGGCATGCTTCATGATGATACGGTGTTCCTTGGGCATGAGCTTGACTGTCTTCTAAATTGCGCTAGATTTCACCGCCGATTGCCCGATAGTGTATCGGTAGCACGACAGATTCTGATTCTGTTTGTCGGGGTTCAAATCCCTGTCGGGCAACCACTTTTTCATTTGCAGCCCTTCATGATTTCGTCGGCTTTTTCGTGGGATACTCTTTCGTAAAAGTCGTCGTTGCACATCATTACCGGGGCGGTGCCACAACTAGCCAAGCACTCAGCAAACTCGATTGAGAATTTTTTATTGGTACTCGTTTGAAGGTCGTGTTTGTGAGGATCGAGTTTTAGCTTGTTGCAGACATGCCGATGTAGGTCTTTGCCACCGGACATAGCACAGCTTAGAGTGCGGCAGACCTTTAAAACATATTTGCCAGCCGGTTCTTCTCGAAGCATGGGGTAAAATGTCACCAGCTCGTAGAGGTTAATTGGTTTTAGGCACAGCTCGTCCGCGGCCCATTCCATGGCGTTGCGCTCAACGTATCCGTACTCATCCTGAATGGCGTGTAGCACCATTAGCGAGGCACTACGTTTTTGATCCTTCGGGTAACGCTTGACCAGTTTTCGGACTTCGGTCTTAAGCGATTTGGAGGGATTGAAACTCATCGGTCACATTCTCCCATCACAAAGTCCAGCGAGCCAAGGATAGCCACAATGTCAGCTATTAAATGCCCGGGCAGCAGCTGGCTGAGTATGCTTAAGTTTACAAAAGAGGGGGCACGGATTTTCATGCGATGCGGAGTGCCGCCGCCTTTGCTATTGATGTAAAAACCTAACTCCCCCTTTGGGTTTTCGCCGCCGAAATAAATCTCGCCGGCGGGTGCGTTCTGGCCCTGCGTAACGAGTATGAACTGGTGAATCAACTCTTCCATGCTTGTCAGGACCTTTTCCTTTTGTGGTAGAACGATTTTGCCGTCGTCAAGATTGATGGGGCCTTTAGGAAGCTTGTCCAAACATTGGCGAAGGATTCGGACACTTTGGCGCATTTCCTCAAGCCGGATCAAATAGCGATCATAAGCGTCGCCTTTGGAGCCGATGGGGATATCAAAATCAAGTTGGTCATAAACGAGATAGGGATGGGCTTTGCGCAGGTCGTGATCGATGCCACTCCCACGTAGGTTGGGGCCAGAGAGGCCGAAGTCGATGGCTTCCTCACGGCTGATAACACCCACGCCGCGTGTGCGATCTAGAAAAATGGGGTTACGTGTTAGAAGTTTTTCGGTCTCATTGAAATTCTGCTCCACTTCATCGAGGAATTTTTTCAGTTCACCGGTCCAGCCCTCCGGCAAATCGCGGGAAAGACCGCCGATGCGCGTATAAGTGGTGGTGAACCGCGCACCGGTTAGTGCCTCTATGAGATAGTAAATTTTTTCACGTTCGGTGAAGGTGTGCAGGAACACGGTGAACGCACCAGTGTCCATTGCAAACGCGCCAAGACCCAGCAGATGGGCGGACACTCGTGCCAGTTCGCAGCAGATGACTCGGATGTACTGACAGCGTTCGGGGAGCTTATCGTCGACGCCAAGGAGCTTTTCGACGGCAAGCGCATAGTGGACATTGTTTGCCAGAGGGGCGAGGTAGTCGAGTCGGTCGGTGTACGGGATGAACTGAGTGTAAGTCATATTCTCAGCAATTTTTTCATCCCCGCGATGTAGATAACCCACGTCGGGCTGCGCGTTGAGGATGGTTTCGCCGTCCAGTTCAATTTTCAGCCGCAACACGCCGTGCGTGGCGGGATGCGAAGGACCCATGTTGAGCACCATTTTCTCGCCCGTGATATCGCGCAATTCATCTGCTGCATCAGCCGTGCATGCTGCAGAGTCGTTAATCTCGATGTCCTGTGTAGTGGGCATTAAAATCAGTCTTGCCAATCTTCCGGGTTACGGCGACGCGGTTCGCGAGCGATAGTACTATTGCCACCGGCGACGGTAACGAACGGTCCCCCTTCCATGGGGGCAGGCTTGCTAAAAGCCATGTCGGGGACATCGGTCGATTTGCCTTCAAGCGGAAAATCCTTTCGTAGCGGGAAATGTGGATAGCCTTCCCACATGAGAATGCGTGTGAGATTTGGGTGGCCGTCGAATTTAATACCCATCATATCGAATGCTTCGCGCTCATGCCAATCGGCGGTACGCCACACGCCAGTTACGCTTGGCAACTCACAGTTCTCTTCGCTGATGTGGGTCTTTAAACGTAGGTGACAGCCATGTTCAATTCCGTACAACTCGTAAACAACCTCAAAACGTGGATCGTCACCGTAATGGTCGATGGTCGAGAGGTCTATGAGATAGTCGAAGCCTAGTGTGTCTTTTGCATATTTGCATGCTTCGACGATTTGGCCTGCTTCCGTTAGCGTTACCGAGATTTCGCCGCGGAACTCCTGTGGTTTGGAAATGGCGTCTCCAAGTTGCCTGCGAAGTTGTTGCACGAGCGTCCGGGAGGTCATAGGAAATTCAATCAGACCACCGGAGTGATGACTTTGCCTACTGGCTCTGTTTGGACTTGGTTTTGCAGCTTCATCAACCCTTCGAGCAGCGCTTCGGGTCGAGGTGGACAGCCTGCAATGTACACATCTACAGGGAGAATTCTGTCGACTCCCTGCAACACCGAATAACTGCGATACATTCCGCCGGTACTCGCACAGGCTCCCATGGCGATGACCCACTTAGGCTCGGCCATCTGGTTGTAAATTCGTTTAACTGCTAGCGCCATCTTATAGGTGACGGTCCCCGCAACAATCATTACATCCGATTGTCGCGGCGAAAACCGCATTACTTCGGAGCCAAAACGTGAGATGTCAAATCTGCTGCACCCTGCCGCCATCAGTTCGATGCCACAGCATGCCAATCCCATTGGCATTGGCCACAGTGAATTTTTGCGGAACCAATTGAGTGCAGAGTCGAGCTGGGTGTGGATTACATCCCCCTCAATCTTTGTATTATAGCCGATTTCCGTGGTGCTCGACATATGCAAAAATCGCATTTCCGGGTTAATTCCGGTAGAAAAACCAAGATAAAGACTCGTATGGGTGCGGGCAAGCGAAATTGTGAAATTTTTCACAAGCGTTGAAGAAACTGAAGAATATAGGATTGGGTTGCGTCAAATCACTGAGGGACGTACAGAAAAAGTAAATAAAGTGCTTTCCGATTCTTGACTTTGAAATGGTTCACAATCATATTTCACGGCCTTTTTTTTAATTTATAGGAAGTAGTATGCCGACACCCAAAAAGAAAACCAAAAAATCTAATTCAGCCAAGAAAGCGGTGCCAAAGAAGGCCGCCACAGCCAAGAAAGCGGTGAAGTCAACTTCTGACAAAGTTGTTGCCGAAACAAATGGTGGCGGTGAAGTGGTTGAGTTTAATTTAAAGGACAAGATTAAGGAGCTAGTCGAGTTGGCAAAGGAGCAGGGCTATCTTTCTCACGATGATGTTGAGGAAAGTATGCCTGGTAAAAAACCTGATCAAGACCAGTTAGACAAGGTTTACACGGAGCTTCGAAAGCATGAGGTGCGAATTGTTGAACAAGCGGATGTTGATACTGTTTTGCCAGGAGGTCGAGAGGAACGGGATGAAGCGAAGGAAAAGGAAAAGGAAAAACTAGATATTCTTGATGATCCTGTGCGTATGTATCTCAAGCAAATGGGCCAAGTGCCGTTGCTGACGCGTGAGCAGGAGGTGGAGATTTCTAAGCGGATTGAGGATGCCGAAAACGAAGTCAAGCGCATCATATACAGCTATGGATTTGCTGGTAAGGAGCATATTGCGTTGGCCGAAAAGCTTATTTCTGAGCCACCCAAGGAGAGGTTCGATCGGGTTATTGTTGATAAAAAAATTGAGAGTCGTGATCGGCATCTCAGGACATTGCGGAGATTAGTTAAGGATGTTCGTGTAGCTGATAAAAAGGTGGATGAAAGATACATGGCTATTCTCAAAGCAAAGAATCAAGCTGCGGTCACACGTGGTAAAAAGACTTTTGCTTCGCATGATGCCAAGCTCCAGAAGTCATTTCCTAAATTTTTCTATAAACAGAAGGTCATTGAGGAGATGACTATCGTTGCGGAAAATGTTCAGGACAATTTTCTGCGCAGTCGTCGAACCGTAGACGGGGCAAGCAAAGGTCGTAAGAATGTGGCCAGTAAATCGATTATTGATTCCGAAAAGGAGAAAATAAAAGCGCTAGAGATGTTTGTTCGCATGTCGGCTGACAACTATGTAGAGGAGTTTCGTCAATTGCAGCATTTCGGGAAAAAGGCTCACCAAGCGAAGACAGAGATGGTGGAAGCCAATCTTAGACTAGTTATTTCGATCGCTAAAAAATATACCAATCGCGGCCTGTCATTTCTTGATCTAATTCAAGAGGGAAATATGGGCCTGATGAAGGCGGTCGAAAAATTCGAGTATCGTCGTGGCTACAAGTTTTCGACTTACGCTACTTGGTGGATTCGTCAAGCCATTACGCGTTCGATTGCTGACCAAGCTCGAACCATTCGTATCCCGGTACACATGATCGAAACCATCAATAAATTGATGCGTGTACAGAAGCAGTTGGTGCAGGAATTCGGGAGAGAAGCCACGCCTGAGGAAGTTGGTGAGGAGATGCAGATGCCTGTCGAGCGTGTGCGTGCCATTATGAAAATGGCGCAGCAACCCATCAGTCTGCAGAGCCCTGTTGGGGATAGCGATGACACCAACTTCGGCGACTTTATTGAAGATAAAACCGCCGAGAATCCAAGCGACATGACCAGTTATTCGTTGCTGAAAGACAAACTTGAGGACGTGCTAACTTCTCTTACAGAGCGTGAGCGTAAAGTGCTCGAGTTGCGCTTCGGTCTTACTGATGGCTATAGTCGCACACTGGAGGAGGTTGGTAAGCAATTTAAAGTAACTCGTGAGCGCATTCGACAAATTGAAGCAAAGGCTCTTCGCAAGATGCGTCACCCTACTCGGCTACGCCAACTTCAGGGTTTTTTGGATGGCGAGGAAGAAGAAGAGGCAGCTGCTCTTATTTAGGTGGTGTTGCACTGATTAATGATCATTGGGTGTCTGAGAAATTAGACATTCCGTTGCAACTGCATACCAAATTTCTGTCACCCCAGACGTTGTCAATTCTCCCTGTCGCCGGCCAGAATTTAAAATCCCGAAGCCACGCTGCCGGGAAGGCCGAATGTTCGCGACTGTAGTCGTGGGTCCACTCATTTGCCGCCACCATATCCGTAGTGTGCGGGGCGTTCTTTAGGACATTGTCCACCGCGTCCGTGGTGCCGGTTTCCACCGCCTCGATTTCCGCGCAGATGGCAATCATTGCGTCGCAAAACCTGTCTAGCTCTTCTTTCGATTCACTTTCTGTTGGTTCAACCATCATCGTGCCAGCTACAGGCCACGAAATAGTTGGTGCGTGGAACCCATAATCTATAAGGCGTTTTGCTACATCTTCCACTGTTATCTTTTCAAATTGTCGCAGGTCTAGGATGCATTCATGCGCTACTAGTCCATTTTTGCCCTTGTACAACACGGGATAGTGTGTCCCAAGACGCTTGGCGATGTAATTTGCATTTAAAATCGCATGTTCTGTTGCAGCACGCAGTCCTTTGGCACCCATCATTACAATATACATCCATGAGATGGGCAAAATACTCGCACTGCCCCATGGTGCCGCGCTTATAGGGCCAATCGGGTTTTCGCCGCCGAGATTTACTATTGGATGATCCGGTAGAAAATCTACTAGATGCTCGGCCACGCCAATCGGTCCCATGCCCGGGCCTCCTCCTCCGTGAGGAATACAGAACGTTTTGTGCAAATTGATGTGACACACATCCGCACCCAGTTCGCCAGGTCGTGACAAGCCGACCATTGCATTCAAATTTGCGCCGTCGAGATACACCTGCCCACCTGCCGTGTGTACAGTTTCACATATCTCGCTGACGGACTTCTCAAACACACCATGCGTAGATGGATATGTAATCATCATTG
>CAYUXV010000355.1:0-5810 GCA_964448875.1 uncultured Verrucomicrobiota bacterium | reverse complement strand
GGCGGCATGGGCGGCATGGGGATGATGAGAAAGTACGGCCCTTAGCTCCCCAAAATAATCCGTTTACTGACTAAGAAATAATTTCCTTAACCACATGGCCGTGTACATCCGTAAGCCGGAATGCACGGCCTTGATATTTGTATGTGAGCTCTTTGTGGTTAAGCCCGAGGCAATGAAGGATGGTAGCGTTTAGATCGTGCATTGGTACGGGATTGGTGGCGGGTTGATAGCCCAGCTCGTCCGTTTCACCAAAGGTGATGCCACCTTTCACTCCACCGCCAGCGAGCAAGATTGTGAATCCTTCTTTGTGATGGTCACGGCCCACATTGCCTCCGGTTCCGGCGTTGCTCTTACCTTGTAACATGGGTGTGCGTCCGAATTCTCCACCTAATACGATTAGGGTTTCGTCCAACAAGCCTCGTTGTTTTAAATCCTTGATGAGTGCTGCTACAGGCTGATCAATCTGCTTGGCCTTGCGAGGAATGCTGCTGAATACACCACTATGGTGATCCCAGCCTTGGTCAAATAGCTGAACGAATCTTACCCCGCGCTCTACTAGTCTGCGTGCTAAAAGGCAGTTGTTGGCAAAACTAGCCTTGCCTGGCTGAGTGCCATACATTTCGTGCGTAGCCTTTGGTTCTCTACTGGTGTCCATTAACTCCGGTACGCTTGATTGCATGCGGAATGCCAGTTCGTATTGTGCGATGCGTGTTGCGATTTCCGGATCTCCCACGTCTATAAGTGACTCATTGTTAAGAAAATTGATGCCATCGACAATTTTGCGTCGGTCAGACGGATTAATGCCTTTTGGATTGGACAGGAAAAGAACCGGATCACCACTGCTTCGAAACTCAATGCCCTGGTTCACTGTCGGCAGAAAGCTGCTTCCCCAGAGGCTGTTTCCAGCACCGGCTACACTACCTGTAATAAAAACCACATAGCTAGGTAGGTCGCGATTCTCTGTCCCAAGTCCATAGCTTATCCATGATCCAATGCCCGGACGCCCAAAGCGCCCGAACCCTGTGTGCTGAAACAGTTGTGCTGGTGCGTGGTTGAAATGTTCTGTGGTGACTGACTTGATGAGGCAAAGTTCATCTGCCACACCCCCGAGGTGAGGTAAATGTTCTGAAAGCTGTAGTCCCGATTTACCGTGCCGGTTGAATTTGAATCGTGTGCCTAGCAGCATGGGATGCTCGCGGATAAATGCCAGCTGCTTGCCCTTGAACATGTGATCGGGGCATTTCTGACCACTTCGCTTAACAAGTTCCGGTTTAGGGTCAAAGAGTTCCAGTTGAGAAGGAGCCCCGACCATGTGTAGGTAAATGATATGTTTTGCCTTTGCTGGAAAATGAGGCTTGCGTGTGGTTAGGGGAGTAGTGCTCCTTGGTTCTCCGTTTACGGCTGACGCGAGCGCCATTGCACCAATACCTGCGCCAGTATGCTTAAGGAATTCCCGACGTGTTTCGGTGAGATAAATTTGCTGCAGAGGATTCATCCCTTGGTGATTGTCTCGTCCAGGTTCAGTAAAATATTTGCTACATAAATCCATGCTGCCAATTCCACTTTGTCAATCCCTGCATAAGCCTTCAGTCCCTTGATGCCCTTGACTAGTTCATTAGCAGCCTTTGGGTTTTTTCGGAATATTTCATGGCGGTCTTCAATGAGGTTTTTCAAATATGAGATCTCTGTGGATTTAGGTGCGCGAGAGAGGGCGGCTTTAAAAGCATAACTGAGACGCGTAATAGTGTCCGATTCAGCATGTAAAATCCGCCCGGCAAATGCCATTGCTGTTTCCACATGTGCCTCGTCATTCATTAGCGTAAGGGCTTGGAGTGGTGTATTTGTGCGAGGCCGTTGTACTACGCAGGCACCGCGGTCAGGTGCATCAAAATTCATGAAACTTGCATACGGCGCACCTCTTCGCCAAACGACGTAGATGCCTCGGCGAAATCTATTTTCGTCTGTAGCCACATTAAACTTTGGCGCGTTGCGTCCCACATGTCGCCATATTCCACTCGGTTGCGGCGGGTAAATTGGCGGGCCGTGCATCTTGTTGCTGAGGAGTCCGCTGATGGCCAGCGCATTGTCACGAATCATCTCAGCACTCATTCGCAGGCGCGGTGCGCGCGCGTAGTATTTATTTTCCGGATCCTGTTCTAATTGTTTTGGGGTCACACGCGAGGACTGGCGGTATGTGGCACTCATCACCATCAGCTTATGCATTTGCTTCATCGACCATCCGCCTTCGAGAAACTCCACGGCAAGCCAGTCCAGCATTTTGGAATGTGTTGGGGGATCGGATTGTGTTCCAAAATCCTCCTGTGTTGCCACAATGCCGTGCCCCATTAATTCCGCCCACCAACGGTTTACTGTTATTCGGCCAATGAGAGGGTTGTCTGGATGCACCAACCATTTTGAAAGTCCAAGTCGGTTGCGCGGCCATTCTTTGGAAAATCCGTGTAGTATTTCCGGTGTGCTTCGGTTTACCTCGTCACTAGGAGTCAGGTAGTTGCCGCGTCTCATCACGTGAGTTTTTCGGGCTTTGTCCATTTCAACCATCACCAGTGTGGTGGATGGCTTGATTGCCTTGATTTGCTTATCCGTGGCCAAGACATTGAGTTCAAGGGCCTTCAATTTGGAATGTGTTGAAAGAAAATGTTTCTCAAGATCATCCTTTTCTTTTTTGGTTCGTTTAGTCTTCTTTAGTATCCTGATAACATGATCAGGTGCATCAAGTGTGTTAGGTGCTTCTTCGGTGATAGACAGTCTTGGTCGACCAATGGTGCGTCCCCCTCCATAGTTATGAATAATGGAGAATTCCAGTTGCGTAACAGCATTTAGCTCCAGGGTCTGGGGCAGTTTGAAAATTGCCCAGGCTTTTTTGCCGAATTCCGGATTGATTGCCCACCCGGTTTTTAAATTGCCATCGATGCTACCTGTTGCGTCCCAATTTTTTTGGCTAAAGGATGCCGTGACGCTGGCAAGTTTAATTTGTTTCCCGCCCGCCTTGACGTTGAATTCACTGACAATAAAATTTGGGTTGCTGGCCGGAGCAAAGTTCCGGCCAGGGCCGTTCTTTGCCATGGAAGGATCCGTCAAGGCTTCCAGTCGGATGGCCCCAATTTTCTTCAAGTTAGATTTAGCGGTAATGGTGTAAGTGCTCTTATCAGGATTTTTTCCGGTAACAAGTACACTGCCATCCTTCTGCAATTTATGTGTTGGGTTTCCGGTAGCGGTAAAATTGTCAATTGAGAGCACGTTCCATTGAGCTGTTTCTCTTGCTGACTGCAATGTGCGTGCCTCCCATGTGGATTGCTTGGTTAATAATTTTGCACGCAGATTCTCAAGGGCCTTCTTTTGGGTGGCCTGTTTATTGTTTAACTCATCGAGCTTGGCTTTTTGTTCGGATGAAATTGGCAGGTCCATGGTGGGCCCATAAAAATTCCATGTAACTCCGTTGCCCTGTTGCTTCACTTCTAGTGGGGTATTGTTGAAGAAGGCAAAAAGTGAATAATATTCCTTCATCGTGAAGGGGTCATACTTGTGGTTATGGCACTGGGCGCATTCGAGTGTGGAGCCAAGGAAAACCGTGCCAGTGGTGTTGACGCGGTCAACGACTTGATTGAATCGATTTTCCTCTGGGTGCACGCCAGCTTCAACATTGCAGGTGGGTGTGCGGTGAAAGCCGGTGGCGATTCGTTGTGCGGGCGTGGCGTTGGGCAGTAGATCGCCTGCGATTTGTTCAATGACAAACTGATCAAACGGCATGCCGGAATTGAAGGCATCAATTACCCAATCGCGATAGGCCCAGCTGTCGCGGAGTTGGTCTGCTTGAAAGCCGTTACTATCGGCGTAACGGGCGAGGTCGAGCCATGGGCGCGCCCAACGTTCACCATAACGGGGAGATTTCAATAACTCATCAACAACACGCTCATAAGCTTCCGGGCTGGAATCCTTTAGATATGTTTCCAGGTTTTCAGGAGTAGGCGGCAAGCCGGTGAGGTCAAGGTGCACGCGTCGAAATAGTTGCCCCGGCTTTGCTTCGGTTGATGGGTTAAGGCCCTTTTCCCTCAATTTGTTCAACACAAAATTATCGATGGCGTTGCGTGGCCATTTGTCTTTAAGAAGCGGCAATGCCGGGCGATTTGGCTTGATGTATGCCCAGTGTTGGTTTTTTGCCTCAGGCCATATAGCGCCTTCGTTGATCCATTTGCGTAACAGGGCAACTTGCGGGTCGGGCAAGCGTGGCCCCTTGGGTGGCATGCGTTTTTCAGGGTCTTCCGAAATAATTTTTTGAATTAACAGGCTAGCGGTGCTGTCGCCAGGAATGATGGCAGCCTTGCCGGAATCACTGGGCTGTAGTGCGTCACGACGATTTGTTAATCGCAGGCCTCCCTTGCGTTTCTTTTCACCGTGACACTTGAGGCAGTGCTCGGCCAGCAGTGGGCGGATATCCTTCTCAAAATTGGCTGCGCTGGCATTTATGCCGAGCAGCAGGCATGTGGTCAGGATGAAATTTCGCGCACCCATTGAGGCAGACAAGCTAGCGTATTTTATTGTGTTCGGCAATGCCGTTTACCTGTCATTCCCAAATCGTATTACCCTGTATTTTACCGTGTTTTGCTGCGCAAACGATGTTGCCTTTAAGGCCTTTGGTGACGGCGTTGTTTTGGATGAGGTTTGATTTTCCGGTGGCCTCGATGGCAGTAGGCATCTGTGGTTTTTCACGCCGTTCAACTACGGAATTATCAGAGATGCGACAGCGAGTAGTGTTGTCGAGTACAATGCCACGCTTGTGCGAATCGGTAATCTGGTTTCCGCTAGCGGAGCAGTCGAAGCTCGACTTAAAGTAAAGGCTGTCATTCTGCATGCCGTTGAGGACGTTGCCGTTGACTACGCAGTCTCGGCAGTTTTCCAAGCGCACGCCATCTCGGTATTTTACTGAACTAGAATACATGTTCGGCCGCGTGCCAATAGAATTACTACCAATAACTGTGTTCTGACAGCCTTGAAGAAGGACATTCTCTTTCGTTGCTCCGTAAATGGTGTTGCCGGTGACACTTGCACGTATGGCCTGATTCATCCAAACGCCGCGGTCACGACTGCCGAGAACATTGCCGGTGATATTAATCAATCGCGCACCTGTTGAGGGTGTGTCGGCGTTCTGGCCATCTATCAGAATATTTGCACCGTTGGCTTCAGCGGTGGCCTGGAGCGTGTTGCTGGCAATGGTGAACTCACTGATAATCCCTTTGGCAGCCTCCAGTACAATCTCGCCTGATGAGCCTTCCGCGCCGCTGTTGTATTCGATGTCATTTCCGGTAATTTGGATGTTATGAACATCGCCTTCCAGTTGGCGAATGCCTGCGCGTTTACAATAGCTGATATGATTGCCGATGATGATAACCTGATGCAGATTACATTTGTCAAAAAACACCCCAGTGTCGCTGTTGTCGTAAATGTGACATTGGGCTAACAGAATATTGAGGTTGCTCTCTATTAGGTGGTTGCCATATCGGCAATTCCGGATGTTCTCTTCACGGATGGTCGTCTGCATCGTGCGGTAAAGCTGGATGCCATCTGCCTCAGCATGGTGGCCTTGAACCTCAAAGCCACTAATGACAGGGAAACGTTCACGTTCCCAAGTATGTTCTTTCACGGTTGAGGGCGTGGCTGTTCCTTGATGATCGCCAACGATGCGAAGGGCAGGGCCTGAGCCATGCATTAGTATACGCGCCGTTCCTTGATCGCCACGAATACCGACGAATCCCGTGCGTTGTAGCGGCACGACAATCGGTCGGCGGATAAGA
>CAYUXV010000354.1:0-12392 GCA_964448875.1 uncultured Verrucomicrobiota bacterium | reverse complement strand
AACCCCCTACGTATAAAATTGACCGCCCGTTTTAACTCTACTATAATGGTAACCTGAATTCGATTGGTCGTATAGAGACTTTTTAATTAGGCCCAAATATGAAAACGCACTCGTTTAGCCTAATGCCCCTACTGGCTGCTTTAATGCTCGTATTCGGGATTTCTTTTGCACAAGCACAAGAGGACAAAAATGTAACTGACGCCAATAATACCGATGGCGGGGACATTACTGCCCAGGAATCGGGCAATGGAACGACAAAACCTGATGATAACCAATCTGGTGAATCACAGGATGAGAGCAACAATACTGGTAAAAAACAGAACGAAGACGATGAAAACGAGGAACACGCGCATGGCGTTCCGGGCAAAGGCCTGAGCGTACTTTGGATTATCCCCTTTGTTGGGATGTTGCTGTCCATTGCCGTCATGCCACTGGTAGCGCCCCATTTCTGGCATGGAAACTATGGCAAAGTAGCAGCAGGATGGATTGTAGTCTTTGCCATCCCGTTTCTGGCCACATTCAAGGGGCCCGCACTTTACGAGATTCTACACATTGTACTGCTGGATTTTGTGCCGTTCATCATTTTGCTCGGGGCATTGTTTACAGCTGCGGGAGGCATCTGCCTCAAAGGCTCGCTGCGCGGCTCACCAGGAGTAAATACCCTTATCCTTTTCATTGGCACAGCACTGGCCAGTTGGATGGGAACCACTGGTGCGGCCATGCTGCTTATCCGACCCATCCTGCGCGCCAATGCCTGGCGCAAGCATCAGGTGCACGTGGTGGTCTTCTTCATCTTCCTCGTGGCCAACATTGGCGGCTCACTCACGCCGCTGGGAGACCCGCCGCTATTTCTCGGATTCCTGAAGGGCGTAGACTTTTTCTGGACGATGAAGCTCCTGCCGGTAATGGCCCCGGTATCGCTGGTGTTATTGGTAATTTTCTATATTTTCGACACGTACAAATTCAAGGACGAAGGCACACCACCCGATGACGGCGAAAAACAACCGCTTCGTCTAGAGGGAAAGTTCAACTTCGTCATGGTTGCTTGTATTATCGGCGCTATTCTGTTCTCCAAGTCGCTGGCTGACGGCACATTCAAGGACGCTGATGTGGGCAAGGAGATGAAACCCCAGATCGAAAAGGCCGAGAAAGAGATGGATGTGGCCAAGGATAAACTGAAGGCACATGTGAATGCCAATAAAGGCGGAACATTCGACGAATCCAATAAGGATTACTTTGACCTGCGCAAGGTGCATCTGCACGCCGTGACCCATGTCAACGAGTTGCGTGCAAAGAAAACACACGACGAAACAAAGGGGCTGCATATCTATGGGGTCACCGTGCCGTTCGCAAATCTGGTGCGTGATGGGCTATTGATCCTCATTGCGCTTATCAGCCTGTGGTTTACGCCTATGTACCGTGTGGAGAAGGACGAACACGGCCATGAAGTGCCGGCACCGGGGGAAGAAGAAAACAACGTGCGCGCCGCCAACGGCTTCACTTGGGAGCCCATCCTTGAGGTAGCCAAACTGTTCATAGCCATTTTCATCTGCATGATTCCAGCACTGAAAATCCTCCAGGCTGGCGTGGATGGCGAGTTGAAGAGCGTAATTCTGGCGGTGCAGAACAGCACCAATGACCCAATCAACATGATGTATTTCTGGCTCACTGGCATTCTTTCCAGTTTCCTGGACAATGCACCGACGTATGTGGTCTTTTTCAACACCGCCGGCGGAGATCCAACCACATTGATGGGGCCGATGGCGCAGACGCTGCTGGCCATCAGCTGCGGTGCCGTTTTCATGGGCGCTAACACCTACATTGGCAACGCGCCGAACTTCATGGTCAAGGCTATCGCTGAGGAGAACGGAGTGAAGATGCCTAGCTTCTTCGGTTTTATGGCTTGGAGTGTTGGCATCCTCATCCCGGTGTTTATCGTCGTCGGCTTTGTCTATTTCATGAGCTAGGCTCGACCCTAACTAAAGATTATGGCAGAAAGGCGGTGCGCGCATGCGACTGCTGTACAACATTCTGTTCCCTGTTTTTTTTCTGTTCAGCGCTCCATATTATTTCTGGAAAATGCGACGGCGAGGCAATTGGCGCAAAGACTTCGGCCAACGTTTCGGCTCACATGACCCGTCTTTAAAGAAAGATCTTGCCGACAAGCAGGTGCTGTGGCTTCACGCCGTAAGTGTAGGGGAGGCCAACATATGTGTTTCACTGGTCCAATCGCTGCAAAAAGAATTAAAGGATTGGAGCTTTGTCGTATCCACCACCACAACCACCGGCATGGCTGAATTGCAAACCAAGCTGCCCGAAAATATCCATAAGATATATTATCCCGTCGACTTCGCGCCCTTCGTTCGTCGCACGCTTGACACAGTTTCACCCACGGCCATTGTGCTAATGGAAGCAGAGATATGGCCGAACCTTTTTTGGCAGTCCTCTGATCGCAAAACTCCAATCTGTCTCGCGAATGCACGCCTATCTGACAAGTCATTTCGTGGATACCAACGATTCGGATTTCTGTTTAAAAAATGCTTTGCCATGCTGCAGTCCGTAGGCGCTCAGGATGAGGCCGACGTTAAACGTCTTCACGCAGTAGGATGCCAAGCAGAAGCCGTCCACGTAACCGGCAATCTAAAATTTGACGGTACACTGACTACACCTAAGCCAACACTTGATGTTCCCGCGCTGCTGAAGGGTTTGGGCGCAAAGCCTAAAGGGCCTGTCATCGTTGGTGGCAGCACGCATGACGGCGAGGAACAGTTGCTGGCCAAGATTTTCAAGAAACTGAAAATGCGATTCGACGGGCTGATGCTTGTGATTGTGCCGCGTCACTTTGAGCGCGCAAAAGCTATTGGCGAACAGTTGCAGGCCACTGGCGTATCATTTGCTTTCCGCAGCAAGATGGATGCAGATACACGCTCGGACTGTCTCGTCGTCGACAGCACCGGGGAGCTGCGATTATTTTATCAGGCAGCAACTGTTGTGTTTATAGGTAAAAGCATCACAGCGAGGGGCGGACAAAATCCAATTGAGCCTGCAGCCTTGGGAAAAGCGATGATTTATGGACCAAATATGCAGAATTTTCGCGCCGTGACCGCAGCCCTCAACAATGCCGATGCCGCACTACAGGTCCGAAATGAAACCGGTCTTGAGGTCGCGCTAACGGCACTCTTGGGAGACGAGAGTCGCCGCGCCGAAATGGGGCAAAACGCCCTCGACGTCGTCCGGAAAAACCAAGGCGCCACGCCACGAACGACCAAAATGATCGCCCGCGCTGTCCTTAGCCGACTAGAACCGGTTTAAGCCTCCGTCTTGATAGCTCGAGCCCGCATCATTTTTTTGATGCGATCCCGTTCGCCATCCTGCAAAAGACGCCACATCTGAATCACTTCCTCGTGGGACACGTTCTTCTTGATGAGCCTTTTGGGCTCAAAACCATTGTAGAACTCCACGAATCCGTTCTCGTAGACATCAAGCTTCCATCCATCATCATCATGAAGTTGGATGTTCAGATACTCGGTGCCAGGTGTCTCAAGTTCTTCCAGAATAGACAGAACTTCTCCAGTACTCGGATCTTTATATTCAATGCCCTGTTTAGCCAGGTACGTTGTCATATCTCTCCACCCCCTTTAGGAGAATGAACCCCTCCTTAAGGCGCACATAAACGAAAAAACGACGCAATGGTCAAGCAAAAAGCCATCCCCTATCGAAGGGACGGCTCTGATTACATCGACGTTAATAAAAATAATTTAAACAATGCCCGTGCTAATTTCGATGCCCTGAAACCACATCTCAAGTTGTTGTGCGTTGGTACAGTTGTCAAGACCGACCTCCTTGGAGACTTTGCCATCGTTCACCAGATTGTATATGCAGCGATTAAAGGTAAACATGCCGTCGTCTTCAGAGGCGTTAATACAGGCTTCCAGCTTGTTCAATTCGCCTTCAAAAATTTTATTTTGCACCAGAGGCGTGCCGATCATCACCTCCTGTGCAGGCACCATACCACCGTCAAGAGTTGGTAACATGCGCTGAGCAATGGCACCAACAATGACCTCAGAATATTTCTTGCGCTGCATCTCCCTCTCCTCCTCCGGAAAGAAGTCCAATAGTCGACCGGGCACCGAGGATGCCGTGCGGGTGTGCACAGTGGATAGCACCATGGCACCTGTGTCAGCCGCACGCATGGCCGCGCCGATTGAAATAGCATCGCGCATCTCACCAACAAGCACCAAGTCGGGATCCTGCCGCAGGGCACTCTTCAGCGCACGCTGGAAGCTCATGGTGTCAAGACCCACCTCTCGCTGCTCAATGACACATTGTTCATCTTCAAACATCATTTCCACCGGGTCCTCAATGGTGACGATGTGTTTTCGAAAGTTTTTATTCAAGTGCATGACCATGGCAGCCATGGTAGTAGATTTACCGGAGCCGGTGATGCCGGCCAAAAGTGTCAGGCCACGCTTGGATTCGGCAAGCTTCAGGCAAATGGGATTAATACCCAACTTCTCAATGGGCGGGAGATTGTTCTTAATATACCGCATGGCCATCGCCCATTTGCTGCATTGGGAGAAGACGTTCACGCGGAATCGACCGTACTTTGGGTTAAAATATGAGAAGTCGACCTCACGGTCCTTCTTAAAATCCTCTACGAAATGCTCAGGACACATGTGAAAGATGACCGACTCGATCCATTTGCGGGTGGGTTTAGGCCAGTCGCGGTCCCGCAAGCCACGGCTCATTCGGAAGTGAATATATTCATCCTCCTTAATGTGGAGGTCGGCAACATCTTCGTTGACAGCATCCTGAAGGACCATGTCAAAGATGCGTAAATCCTCGTTTTCAATCGACATGTCGGGTTCAACACCTTCGGACTTGAGTAACATCCCTGCAGGATACTTAAGGCTGAGATCCTGACCATCCGTCAATTCAACACCCTGATGTTGATATTGGGCTTGATCGTCAGATTCCTCCCCAGCAGATTCCACTTCCAGTTCAGCCGCCACCTCTTGTGCCGCGAGTTCCTCTGTGGACAAAGATTCTGCAGGTGCTTCCATTGGCGCCTCAACAGGCACAACCGGAGCTGGATCAGTCACTACCTGTTCCGGCAATTCAACCTGCTGCGTAGCGGGTTGCTCAAATTCGGCTGTAGCCGGGGTACTATACTCCTCTGGTGACACAGCTGCTACCGGCTCAGGTTGTGCGTATTGGGCTGCATCCGCCTGATTTGCCGGTTGCGCATATTCAGCAGGTTGCTGGACAGCCTGGGAAGCTTGTGCCTGATCGTATGCCGCCTGTTGCGGACCGGCATAATCAACTGGTGCTGCAGGTGGTTGTGCTTGCTCAGGTTCCATTCCTTCTAAACCCTACGCGATTAAACACGGTTTTGCCAGTATCTTTACCTTAAAATTTACCACTCGAGCACGGTTGCACCCCAAGTAAGACCGGCCCCAAAGGCAACCATCAGCACCAAATCCCCACGGTCAACGCGTCCAGCGTCAATCGCCTCTCGCAAAGCAACGGCAACACTCGCAGCAGAAGTGTTGCCGTATTTGTGGAGGTTAACAAAAACCTGATCCGAAGTAGCCTCAAGACGCTGACCCACTGCATCGATAATACGCTGATTCGCTTGGTGTGGAATAATACACTTAATATCGCCAATATTCACGGCGGCACGCTCCATTACCTCGCGCGCCGCAGCTGTCATGGCGGTGACAGCATTCTTGTAAACTTCTTTCCCTTCCATTTTCAGGAAATGCACTCGTTGATTTACTGAATCAACGGTAGCCGGCTGCCGACACCCTCCGCCCGGCATGGCCAGAATATCTGCCTTGCCTCCGTCGCTGCCCAACTTGGTGGCCAACACGCCCCTCGCTCCTTCTCGTCGTTGCAAAACCACAGCACCTGCCCCATCGCCAAAGAGCACACAGGTATTACGATCTTCCCAATCGATTATGGATGAAAGTTTTTCTGCCCCAATAATGAGTACATTATCGTGAATACCGGCATCAATAAACTGCCGGCCAATCTCTACAGCATAGAGGAAACCCGTGCACGCTGCCTCAAGATCAAACGCCGCAGCTTTTGTCGCTCCAATATTCTGCTGCACAACACATGCCGTTGCGGGGAACGGCATGTCGGGTGTAATGGTGGCCACAATGATGAGTCCAATGCCTGTGGCCTCTACACCTGCATCAGTCAAAGCCGCCTCAGCTGCTCGCGTGGCAAGATCACTGGTGAATTCATCATCGGCCGCCATGCGCCGCTCCCGAATTCCTGTTCGACTAGTAATCCATTCGTCCGAAGTGTCGACAATCTTTTCAAGATCGGCATTGGTGAGCACCCGAGAAGGTACGTACGCGCCAATCCCGGCGAAACTGCAACCGTGTCTTGGGGAATCGCTCATGGGGCCATTGGCTCCAGGCGGTACAGTTTAGGCAGAAGCCTTGACGTTGATAACCTGACGACCGTTGTAAAACCCGCATTTCGGGCAGACCCGATGGGGAATATACGGCTCAGCACACTGCGGACAGTCATTAACCTGCGGCAGTTCAAACTTGCTGTTGGACCCTTGGCGCTTCCGCCTTCGGCTCCGCGATATTTTGCGTTTTGGTACGGGCATTTTCTGTCCTTATTCGTTTTTCCACTCCTCCAACTTCGCCCAAGGCGAAAGAGGAGGATCAGCCTCCTCCTCAGGTTCCGGCATCGGCGACCTCGCGGCCTCCAGTCCGGGGCAATCAGGCGCACACAGCGGATGTTGCGGAAAGCCGAGCAAGGTATCCTCCCTCACCCACGGAGTCAAGTCCACTGAATCGTCTTCAAAAACAATGGCATCCTCACCATCGGTCGACAGATGCAATGTCCACTCCGGCAGGTGCACTTTGTAGACGAAAGTTTTCAGACAACGTGCACATTCGCAATCGACTGCCAATTCCAACCTACCGCGCACGAGAATAGCATTATCCAAAAGACTCGCGGTTAGGTCATAAGTCAACGGACCAACACTGGTGACTAATTCGTCCTTCAACTCGAGATCCAGCGCATCGGCAGTTATCTCGCCAGCCAGAGACTGATCTGCCTCCTTCAATTCCACGTAATTAATGAATAATGCCATTGCTCCCTTAATTAAAATGCCGCATCGTCCGCTACCGTTTTAGCTTTAATTTTTCCACAAGCGCCTTCTCCACGTGTGGAGGCACAAACGCACTCACATCACCATCCAATCCAGCCACTTCCTTCACTAAACGCGAACTGAGATAAATATACTTCCCGCGCGGCATCATGAATATGGTCTCAATCTTCTCCTTAAGCCGACGATTCATCAGAGCCATCTGAAATTCAAACTCAAAATCTGAAACTGCGCGCAATCCGCGCACGATGGCGCTCGCCTTCTGCTTTTCCGCAAAATCCACCAGAAGACCAGAAAATGTTGTCGTGGAAACATTCTTCATGTCTTTCACCATCGTCGTCAGCAGCAGCTTGCGCTGAGTCAGGGTAAACATCGACTTCTTCTCAGTGTTATCCGCAACCGCCACGATCACCTTGTCAAACAAGCGCGCTGCCCGCTTGATCACATCCAAATGACCGAATGTCGGCGGGTCAAAACTGCCGGGATAGATCACCGTGCGCATACCCAACGTTCCCGCCCAGCCGCACGCAGCGCAAGGTTTTTTGGTGGAAACATCGCCATTCTCCCAATCCCGTGCTATGTTTGAACGGCTGGAAACATCGGATCATGAGCGACGAAGAAACATCCAGAACAGCTATGGAAACGAGGAGGGAAAAGCCCGAATCTTCCGGTCGCGCCTTCACCAGCATACTCATGGGTATTTTCGGCTGCCTCCTATTGGCGGGATCAGTGGGGCTTCACGCTTATTATCTAAAGCAACGCGACGCCCTGGAAAACCCGAAGAAGCAACCCGAACAGGCTAACACCAACACGGTCACGCAAACCGACAACAGCCTGAAGGGCATTGAGAAGTTTGCACGGGAGAATGTGGAATTCTTCCAATCCGGAAGACAACAGGGCATGGACACTCAGAAGCTGCGGATCTGGCTGTGGTTCAGCGGCGGCTTGGCACTATTGGCGGGTATTTTGGGTCTGGTAGGTTTGATTCAAGGCATCCTTGCCATCAAGATGGATGGTCCTCCGCGCACAACCGCAGGCTTCGGTTCCTTTTTTTCCTTCATCGCCTTCCTCGGCATTTTCTTTTCTGGCTATAACACCATTGTTGGACTTCAGGTCATGGAGAAGCAGGCGGATCTGGCTCTTGACATGGGCACCAACCTGATCGACGGCGTCTATGGCAAAGCCTTCGAGATCGCCGACGACATTGGTGGAAAACTCACCGTCAACAACAACCGCGAGAGCATCAAGGGCGAAAACCACGAAGGCACCATGGCCCCTGAACTTAATGTGAGTGTCGTCAACCGCTCGAACGTCCCCGAATTTCGATTAAGTGAACAACGCGGCGTTCGTCCGGTTCTACTGGTGTTTCTCAGCACTCGCGCTATTCCATGCCAGGACATCATCGAACGACTCAAGCAACTCGATGCCAAGACAGACCCGGCCGAGCTCCTCATCGTCGCCGTCAGCAATACGGAGCCGCTTGAGACACTTCAAGCCAACGTCGCCAGCAAGGGCATCAAGTTCCGTACCGGTAAACCGTTCAGCAACCTTGAACCCCCCTACACCGACGCCGTGGCTCCCACCATCTTCACCATCGACATTAATGGAAAATTTCGCGACATCATCATCGGCGAGGAAGACGTCAAAAAAACAAATTTGGACAGGCTGGTCGGACGGCTGAGGCAAATAAAGCGTGATAAGTAACCGCGCTAAAACACATCGTCCGGGCCAAAAAACCGTTCAATCTCGATCGCGGCATTCTCCACCGAGTCCGATGCATGGCAAACGTTGCGCTTGCCAGTTGTTCCCAAGTCTCCCCGGATGGTTCCGGCCGGTGCCTTCGTGGAATCCGTTGGCCCAAGCAATTCACGAATCCGTTCCACCGCATCCTCTCCTTCAAGGATCAGGGCAATCACGGGTGCTGATTTCATAAAATCAGCAATACCGGGGTAAAACGGCAAATCCGTCAGGTGCGCGTAATGCTCCGCCAAAATTGAGTCCGTCAACTGGATCATTTTCGCACCCCTAATCACGAAGCCTGCATTCTCAAAGCGCGATACCACATCACCCGCATTGCCTGCCTCAAGACAATCCGGCTTTAAAAAAATTAATGAACGTTCAACCGCCATCGGCGGGTCGTTTATATACGGGAGGATTTCTCCGCGCAACGGCAATCATGAAACAGGTAAGAAAAATGAGATGTGGCGGCAATTTAGCCTTAGTAAAGTCTCTGCACCCAGCTACGGCTTTGCTTACTGGTTCGTGCGGCCTTGGTGCGATCCACGTTTTTACCAATGGTGCCTATGACCTGTTTCCTCTCCGCTTTACTCTGTGCATATTGCGGAACGTTGCGGGGATAATAGGCCAGCGCGCTACGGGGTGTGGTCGCCTTGCCATTGATGCGCCATGCTTCAAAGGTAACGGTGATTTTTGGGATGGATGTTAATGGAATGCGTAGACCATAAATTTCAATGAAGCCGGCCAGTTGCCGGCCCAAGACCAGTTTGGCCCCGGCAAAGCGGAGGGACCCAATTTGCACTGTCTTTTTATCTGCATGCGAATATACAGAGCCGACCACCCAGGTGTGTTCTTTCCCCTTAATCGTTTCAGTCTTGCCGCGCTTGAGCCGGTAGGTGTAGCGGCCCTTGGTCCAGTTGCATTTGTTGCGCACGCTGATGAAATCGCCTTCATAACCACCACTCTCAAAAAGACCACCCTCACTTTTCCGCGTGGCCTTGATATCGCGTTCGCCCCAGCGTGAAAAGATGGCGCCTTTCCCGATGTATTCACGACGACGCGGATGAGGATGCGTGCGGTAACCATCAGACTGGGTCTGAATGCCGCCATAGAATGCGACCTTGTTGAAGTGCCCGAGCCCAATAGGCGCAATGTAGAGGCGCACCTTGGGATCAACATCGTTACTTAAGCTGAAATCCACCTCGTAACTCTCAAACTCGGTGTCCTTACCAAAGTCCCACCAGTAATCGACCAGATGCCACGGTGTATTGCCGATGCGATCAGCCGCCCAAGCAGGGAAGTAGCAAAGGATCGTGAATAATAGGATAAGGAAGCGGGTTATCATTTTTTCTTAGTGGGAGATGTTTCCTGCAGTCTGAGCCATAGCTTCATGGTTCGCGACACTTTTTGGGCCGCATCCTGCTGCACAAAATGGTCGGCGCCGGGAATGGTGACCAGCGTTAAATCTTTCTCAAGCCATTTCCATGTGTCATTGAGTGCACCGGGCAAGAGCGCCTTGTCGTCCAGCCCGTGGAACATCAGGACAGGCATCTTTACCTTGATAACCGGAGAGGCGTCCTCCTTGTAGGGTTTGCGCGGGTAATTCTGTTTGTAGTAGTTGAGCATTGCCTCGAAGTCTGAGCGCTTGAAGGCTTCAACATAGCGCGCACGCGCCTTGGGATCCTTAACCCATCGTGACAAACCTTTTGCCGTGAGGGCCAAATGTGCGCCCTGTAACTGAAAGCGCCGCGCATAGGCGCTATTCTTCTGTTGCTGCGGGTTATTGGCCAGTTCACGTGAGAGGCCGCGCATGTGAGGTAAATTCAGGATAATGAGTTTGTCACAAACCTGCGGGGCAGCCATTGCCACACCCCACGCCACCGCACCACCCCAGTCATGGCCCACAATCGTCGCCTTCTCCCGTTTAAAATGTCTAACCACAGCCAACACGTCACCAATCAGAAACTTCATGTCGTATTGCTTTACGCCCTTGGGCTTATCACTCTTGTTATAGCCGCGCATGTCGATGGCCACCACCTGATGATCTTCTGCCAACGCCTCCATCTGGTGGCGCCACGTGTACCAATAGTCGGGAAACCCATGGATCATCACCACTAAGGGGCCCTTGCCAAGGGTGGCGTAATGAATCTTCACGCCGTTGCTGTCGGCAAAGCCATGCTTCACACGCTCGTGCAATTCGGCGGCTTGTGAGGTGAGGCAAAACAAGCCGAGCGTGATGAGGCAAAAAAGAGATTGGGCTTTCATTGAGTGTCTGGAGAATCGGCTTCCGTGTCAGTTTTCGCAAGGCCAAGACAGCGCCACCACAGCCAAGCCATTTGCAGGAATCCGCCAATTGACATGGCGCAGACGGCGGCTTCCAGTCCGTCCATGGCTTGCCAGATCACGATGACCCAAAGGAAAACAAAGATCGAGACAGTGAAAAATACAACGGCCTCGGTGACGGGTCGGTTGTGCTTGGCATGGATCAGCTTGCCCTCGAAGTAGCAGCCCCAAGTGGTCACCGCCGGCATTAGTAGGGCAAAAAATAGACAGGACTTGCCAATGTCCGCCAGTTCCTGTCGCTGGCCTATTACGTTGATAAACCAAAGGTCAATCAACGGCGTAGTACACAATACCAGAAGTGGCACCGAAAGCCAGAGGCTCAACCAGATGACAAAGCGCCGCAATTGGCGCGGGCCATCCGGCTTGTCCAGTAGTGCCACCACCACCTCGGTAAAGGCAATGCCAGCAGAGCGCAGCATGAAGATGAGGCTATTGATAATTGGCCACACGGCCAGAGTGAGCTTGGGAAACTCCAGCCGGCTCATGGCACCTGTCAGGATCGGCTGGCTCAAAAGGCCAATGGTCGGCGCAAAGGCGATGGGCAGATAAAATAGGATCACCTCGCGCATGGTGATGGCCGGTCCCTTGGCATCGCGTAAAGGTCCGCGCAGGATTTTTTGCACTTTCCAGCGGATATAAATTGCCTCAACAATCACGCCGGTCGCCACGGCCGTGCCAGCCACGACTATGCCTTGGTATTTATGTAACAGCAAGCCCGCGCCCAGCACCACCGCATCGGCCACCTGTCGCACGGCCGTGCCCCAGCCAACGACCCCGGAATGGCCAAAGCGAATTAAGACACCCTGGTGAAAGCGCCGGTGGGCGATGGCCCATGTCCACGGCGTCATGATCTGCAACCCCAGTCGGCCGGGCTCAATGATATCCGCCGGCGCCTTGATGATTTCGGTGACAATCCAGTCGTAAAGCGGCGTGAAGGCGATGGCGACATGCAGAAGGGTGAGTGCCACGCTCATCCATGTCATCAGCCGCCACAGTTTATGATAGGAACTCCAGTCACGACTCAACGCAGTTGAGGCGGTGAGCAGCATGATGATCGGAGACTCGATCACCAGCGCCATCCCGAACACCATGCCGTAGGCGCCAGTGTGAATGTCCGACTGTGCCAGCTTTGTCAGCACCGCGCAGACCATCGGGATCTCCAAACCCATGAGAATCC
>CAYUXV010000353.1:0-12149 GCA_964448875.1 uncultured Verrucomicrobiota bacterium | reverse complement strand
CAGACTTCAGCATGAATCAAATTTCAGACGGCGGCCGATTTTATCCCGTTTACCGCTATCAACGCATCGGAGTGGCTTCAAGAGCAGGCAATCTGAAACTTGTGTTCAACACTGAGCTAATTCTGGACTACTTCTCCGCCGGCCTAGCAAAGGAACGTACATACAACCTGGCTACACCTCCACAATCACTGACGGTTAAACCACTTCCTATTGAAAGTCAGCCAAGTCGTTTTAGTGGTGCAGTGGGAGAATTTAGTATCGACTTGATCATTGATAAAACCCGTGTGCGCGTAAATAACCCGGTAGAACTGACTCTTATTATCCGCGGCAAAGGTGCGCTAGACCACGTCAAAATGCCACAACCTGAAAAAGGGTGGGAAGGGTTTCGTGTCGACATGCTTACACCACAAACACGACCTCCCATGGTCGACCCCTCTTCTCGCGCCCTACACTCTGCTAAAGTTTTCCGAACACGACTGTTACCTCGTAAGCCTGGCCCAATAAATATTCCACAAATACAATTTAGCTACTTCGATCCGTTGGGCAAAAAGTATGTTGAAGTTAAAACGGAACCCGTCCCCCTCGATGTTTATGGCGACGTGGAGACTGAAAAGGCGCAGGACATTCCACTTCCTCAGAAGAATAACGATTCTGAACGGGATGAACGCAAACTGGTGCAAAAAAAAGATCCCGGTCTGCTCGCTGTGCAACCACCTCCGCTTCTACAACGTCCATGGTTTCTGACCACACAAGCATCAGTGTTTGCAATTTGGTTTGGCGTTTTCGCCTGGAGCCGACACAGGGAATACTATCTCGCTCGCCCACGGTTGGTCCGACGTTTGCATGTCGAAAAACGAATTAGGCAAACTGAACACACACTGAAACAGCTTTCTCAAAGGAATTCTCCCCATAAATTTTATAGTGAAGCCAGCGTTTTGCTTCGCGAACGGATAGGGGAACGTTTTGATATTCCTTCCGGCGGCATTACGGAAGCTGTAAAAACAGATTCTCTTGACGACCAAAACGCTGAATCCTTAAAAAATTTTCTTCGCACGGCAGATAGTGTCCGTTTTGGCAGCATTGATGCACCACCACTACCTGAAGCTTTCGCGCAATATCTCCAAATACTTTTGGCTCTGGACCAAGTTGAAGCTCCGATTGATGAGGTTTAGTATAATCATCCTGTTATTTCTGCCGCTCACAACCGAGACCGCTGAAAAATTCTTCATGGATGGAAATGCCGCATTTGCGAGAGGTGAATATGAAAATGCTATCAAAGAATACAGGAACATCCTGGATACCAACCGCACCTCTGCAGCCATTCACCATAATCTTGCCAATGCCTATTTTGAATTTGGCCGCACTCAACACAACGATTTACCAGGAGATTCGACCGGACTCGGAAGGGCCATCTATCACTATCGCATCGCGAAACGGCTAGACCCTCGTGACCGCATCAATCGAGCCCACCTCAAACAGGCTCGTGAATATGTCCACGGCCAAACTCCTCGTGAGTCGGTTTTGCGAGTGTTCACCGGGTATCTGACCGTTAATGAGTGGACAATCGCAGCTTCACTCTGCCTGACGGCAGGCTTGAGCCTTTTGTCTGTTAGCCATGCATACCGACCATGGCGTGGCAGATGGACACTGTCAATCTGCCTTCTGCTGACCAGTGGGGCTGGCATCAGTGTCATGGCGATAATCAAATGGCAACATCAGACAAGTGGCGATGAAGCGGTAACGGTCCGGGAGGTAAAAATATATAAACGACCCCTCGCTTCAGAAGATGTCCCTGACCAGGTGTCACACGAGGACACCGACCCCATCGGGGATGGCATAGAACTGCGCATCGTAGATCGGCTTGACGATAAATGGCTAAAGGTTGCCTTTGAGGAAGGCGCATTAAAACGCAAAGGCTGGGTTCAGTTGGGATCGGACACACAACCAAATGTCCTTATTTTCCCAAACTAATTTGGGTTGACCAAAGACACCGGCAACACCAGCATTCGCCACCACCTCATGAAACGGATTGCTCTTTTCTTTGTCCTTGTATTTCTCCCCTTTTTTACGGAAGCCAGCAGCCGGGTAACTATTATCCAAGGAGACGGTAAGTTGATCGTCAACATCAACGGTAAACTTTTTACCCAGTATCATTATAACAAAGTTCCAAAACCGGTGTTGTATCCAGTGCACTGGATCGACGGCACGCCGATGACACGACGTTACCCAATGGAAAAGGCACTGCCTGGAGAATCAAATGACCACGTGCACCACCGCAGCCTGTGGTGGGGGCATCGGCACGTGAAATCGGTAAAGTCAGGCAGTGTAACAGATTTCTGGGGGGAAGGATCAAGCAGTGGAAAACAGGTGCAAACAAAAGTAGAATTCACCAAAACTGGCACCATCAAGTCGTGGAACAAGTGGGAGACCAAGAACGGCGAAGTGGTCGCCACAGATAGCCGCCAGATTATTTTCCATGCACCCGAAGCAAGCCGCATGCTGGATTACAGCATCACCATACACGCTTCACAGGGTGACATCGTGCTACAGGATGATAAAGACGCTGGCATGTCGATCCGCGTACCTGACAGCATGTGTGTCACCCCGCACGGCACCGCCAAAGTGAAGGCCAAAGGGCACATGCTAAATAGCGAGGGCGTGAAAGATGCCGCATGCTGGGGAAAATTTGCCAAGTGGGTTGCCTATTATGGTACCGTTAAAGACAAGACACTAGGTGTCGCGATTTTTGACCATCCGACAAACCCGCGCCACCCATCCGGCTGGCACGCGCGCGCATACGGACTTTGCTCGGCAAACATCTTTGGCAAACGACATTTCCAGAAACTAAAAGACCCGCACGCGGGTGATTTCACACTGAAAAAAGGCGAAAGTGTTACCTTCCGTTATCGTTTCCTGTGGCATGCTGGGGCAGCGAATGCGAAGGCAATAGAAAAGCAATGGCAAGTATTCGCAAACACCCAAACTTCAAAATAGAATTTAAATTATGAATAAGAAATATCAAATAAAACACATCAGGCAAACTCGACGTTCATTCCTGAAGACGTCGCTGTTCGCGGGAACTGCGGTTGGAATGACCGCAAAAAGCTGGGCACAGGTGAAGGGTGCAAATGAGACACTAAACGCCGGTACGGTCGGCTTTCGCGGACGTGGAGGCAGCCACATCGGTTCTATTCGAGGAATGCAACAGCGCGAGCAGGGCGTGCGACTACACGCCCTTTGCGACGTAGATCGCAATGTACTCAAGGCAGGTGCTGATAAGTATAAGGTCAAGGGCTACTTGGACATGCGAGAGATGTTCGCCGACAAGGACCTAGATATCGTCACTGTGGCCACGCCCAACCACTGGCATGCGCTCGCTTCTATTTGGGCAATCCAGGCCGGTAAGGATGTTTACGTTGAAAAACCAGTAAGCCATAACGTTTGGGAGGGACGACAGATCGTAAATGCAGCCCGCAAGCATAAGAAGATTGTGCAAACCGGCACTCAGGCACGGTCGAGCAAATGTATTCAAGACGCGGTGAAATATGTGCAATCCGGCGCTTTGGGCAAAATCAAGGTTTCCCGAGGCCTCTGTTACAAGCGCCGCCCGAGCATTGGCCTAACCAAGGATGACAACCCAATCCCAGAGTCAGTAGAGTATGATCTTTGGCTCGGGCCAGCCCCAAAGAAGCCTCTCACTCGAAAGCGCCTACACTACGACTGGCACTGGATGTGGGACTACGGAAATGGAGATCTTGGCAATCAAGGCATACACCAGATGGATATTGCACGCTGGTTTCTTGGCGATATGGAACTCTCTCCGCGAGTGTGGAGTGTCGGGGGACGCCTCGGCTACGAGGACGACGGTGAGACCGCCAACACTCAGGTGATCTATCACGATTACAAGACGGCACCGCTCATTTTCGAGGTACGCGGCTTGGGCGAAGTGAAGGGATCCGGCAAGCGACCAACATACCGCGGTGGCAGTGTGGCCGTGTTTGTCGAGTGCGAGAAAGGCTGGGTAGCAGTACGCAACTACGGCTCCGTCCAAGTTCATGACAATGACGACAAAAAGATCAAGGAGTTCAAGGGTGGCGGCGACCACTTCGGCAACTTTATCAACGCCGTGCGTAGCCGCAAACCTTCGGACTTGAATGCTGAGATTCTTGAGGGACACCTCTCAAGCGCACTCTGTCACACCGGCAACATCTCACATCTTATGGGCAATCATGCTTCGGTAGCCGACATCCGCGATTCAATCAAAAAAGACTTTGCCGCCACAGAGGCAGTAGACAGAATGATTGACCATCTGGCCGTAAAAAATGAAGTGGATCTCAAGAAGACACCTTTCACGCGAGGCCCGGTGCTTAAAATGGACCCAGCAAAAGAAATATTCCCTGGCAATGCCGCGGCGAACAAATTGCTCACACGCGAGTACCGGAAGCCCTTTGTAGTCCCAGATTTGTCGAGCTAGTCAAAATTGAATTACAAAGGTGCCGGGAAACCGGCACCTTTTTTTGCTGAAATCCAGAAAGTTCAAAGCCGCCCCTCATCGGCATCTATAAAGTCCACAAAACACTGAATATCCTCGCGCCCGCCGAAGCCGGCATCCTCCTTGCGCTTTTGTAACAAGTCACGCAGTTCCGTGTTGCTCTCATCACGGCCATAGTTCTCAACTTTTTCAATAAATTCCGCCTTAACAGCATCATTTACCTTTATGTTCTTCACAACCCAGTCGCACACCTCACCATCAGTCGTTGAGTTTTTCACCAATTCAACAAAATCACCACCCTGTAAACCAGCCGTTTTTAGCCAAGCCAAATCGAATCCCTTGACACAAAAATTTGGCTGATAATCAGAATGTAGTTTATCTGCGACATGCAGGCGGATTTTATCTACAAAACGGGGCAGCCAAACCCACCCTGCCATTTGCTCGCGCGGACTGCGCGGATAAATTGTCTCGTTCATGGTTAAATCGTCATCTCGGACTGGCCGGTTGTCAATCTTGTGAAAATACATGAATTTATAAGAAGATCAATGTCCCCAAAAACGTTATTGACAACTTTTACACAGACTTCAATATCTCGGCCTGTATCAACCTGTGCAAGTAGTTAATTGACTATTATTATGACGGACCAGTCCTCTCAAGACCCAAACGCGGATTCGGAAAATAACTCGACAAATAATCCTGAGGAAGAGCAGCAGGATTCATCTCCCTTAGAATCTTCGACTAGTGGAAGTTCACCGACGGAAGTACAAGAGATCGACGAGATGGCTGCTCTGAATTCCCAAATTCGAGCATGGCGAATTGCCACGATTCTCATAGTTCTTGCCATCTTCACAATATGTATACTGTCACTTGTGAATTCGGTGAAAAATATAGTTTCAGATAAAGGCCTGGCAAAATTTGGTGAAATTCTGGTTGAACGTGCGAATAGAGAGGGAAATCTATCAGCGAAACCATTAGAGTATCCTGGCATCGTCGTACGGATAAAAGAATTGGGAACGCAAACATGGACAAGATCTCAAAAGATGATCACCAAGGAAATAAAGGCGCTGGCAGACAATAAGAAAGATCTCATATTAAAACAAACCGGCGAGCAAATGACCAATATGATCATCAACATCGGCGTCAGAAATGAAGCTGAGTTTAATAATTTGCTTGGCCGGGAACTCCAAAAGCACATTGGAAGCTTGGCAAAGATAAGTGGCAAAACGAATGTGGTTCAGGGAGTTGAAACAGAACACCAGCAATGGGCACGCGATTTCAACCTGAAATTAATGGATGCAACAACAAATCAGTCCACCGAGATTGTAGCCATGGTTTTCAACAAACACACTGATGAGTTGCGCACCATCCGTTCCAACTTAAACACGATCTACGACAGCGAGGCGACGACGTTGAGGGAAAAAAGGCACCCCATTTCATTGGGTGATGTACTCCAAATGGTAACCCTCGCCCAACGCATGCTGGAGAAATACAATGAAAGTCTCCAAGCAGTTATTGAAGCGGAAAAAATTCAGGCCGAAAACCGAGCAAACCCAGGACCAACACGACGGTAAAGTAACGGCAAAAACTAGCGAAATATAAGTAATCTTTAAAAACAAATTTCCAAAGCAAATGAGTGAAAACGAAAACCAAAATTCAGCCAGCGCGTATGTCCACGATCAGCTGGAAAGGACTCGAAAACAATTAAATACCGCACGTATAGTTTCAATAATCCTAATTGTATTTGTGGCAACCTATATGGGTTGCATTACATCCAAACTCAACACAGCAATCGAGCCCAAGGAACTTGGAGATACACTTGTGGGTTATGCAGAGTCTATGTTGGAGGAGCATGGCGTTAGTTATATCAATGAACTACAAGGACAAATCCCACAGCTTATTCAAGAAAAAATCCCGGAGCTCGTAATGTCGCAAATTACGCCAATGATGAAACGGATGCAGCTTCAAGAAGGTAATGCTACACAGCAGATGATGGCAGAAAAAGTTGGGCCGTTCATTAGCAAGTCTCTTAACGCTTTTCTTAAGGATCACAATGATGACGTTGAAGAATATTTTAATGCAATCAACGAAATGAACAAATCCGTTGATGCTGCCGAAAAAGCTAAACACAAGGCTAAAGCAGATGAAATAATGGAGACCATCAGTTCTTCGTTTAGTGAAGACCTACGAAAAATGGCTGAGGATGAAGAATTTCAGAAACAGTTGATGACTCCCCGCTTCAAGAGCAGTTTAACGCGATTAAAAGAAATAAACACTGACCTAGTAGCTTATACTCAGCCGACACAAAATCTCAGTGCCGAGGAAAAGAGAATGCGAAGTGTCATCGCCATGATTCTTGACCAAGCTAAATGGTCAACGGATGCCAACCCTAGGCGTGCAGATGATGTGATAGAAAACCCCCTCGAAGAGCTCAAAGACCCTAAGTAATTAATCTGCCTTAAATCAGACTGGTTAAACTGAATGATCTCTGACAAAAGCGCGTCGTAACACGACGCGTTTTTGTTTCAACATTGGCCATTTTCGCTTCCCCTGTTATCCTCTTATTATGGTCGATGTTGATAAACTAGGCATCATTGCGGGCAACCGTACCCTTCCCCTTCTTCTAGCTCAACAGGCTCGAGAGCTAGGTGTAAATCAACTTGTAGCGGTTGCAATTAATGGTGAAACGGATACTCGGATCAATGATTATGTAGATGATGTCACTTGGTTGAAGGTTGGACAACTCAGTAAACTCATCAAGGCGTTTAAATCTGCAAATGTAAAAAAATGCGTTATGGTAGGCCAGATAAGCCCCAAGAACCTTTTTGATCTCCGCCCTGATCTCCGAGCCATGAAGTTGATGATGGGACTTAAGAAAAAAAATGCTCATACTATTTTTGGCGCAATCGCCGATGAACTGGAAGCCGAAGGAATCAAATTAATCGAAGCCACTCCTTGGTTAAAACCTATTATGCCGGGCACCGGATATCATGTTGGGCCAAAATTAAGCACCAAACAAAAATCAGACATCAAACTTGGACATCGGATTGCTACTGAAATCGCCAGGCTCGACATCGGACAAACAGTTGTCATAAAAAATGGGACAGTTCTTGCCGTGGAAGGTTTTGAAGGCACCGATGCCTGTCTTTCCAGGGGCGGAGGATTGGCAGGATCGAGAGGTGGTGCAGTCGCTATCAAGGTAGCGAAACCTGATCATGATTTCCGATTCGATATTCCTTGCCTTGGCAGACAAACTCTGGAAACTTGCGCCGCCTATCGCCTATCGGCGCTGGCTTTTCAATCCAGCCGCACCATACTACTGGATCGTGAGGCAGTGGAGGAGAAGGCTATCCAATTGAAAATATCGGTGATGACTATATAAATAACCATGCTGACATCCTATGAATTATTCGGCTTCATGTCGCCAGAATTAGCCCGACGAATCCTTGAGGATACTGCAACGGACAATAAGGAGATTTATGATGCCACACTTACCTCCGTCGCAAAAGTTCGTCGCGTTCGCTTAATCTTCCTAAAGCGTCAGCCTAGAAACACTAGACATAATATGGTCTTACAGACACTTACGCGGCCCGGATTCGAAGAAGCTGCAGCCGGATTGATTCGTGGATGGTTGCTTAAACACCAGTCTGGTATGCTAAAACATTTTCTAGATAACCTAAAAATTCAACATGTGGATGGTGTCGTAGACGATTTGCCTGAGAACATCGAAGATGACATTCTAACCTCTGCTGTTGACGGATTGTTAGAAACAAATGAGAAAGAAATTGTGATACTATACCTACACGCTTTTCTTTCTATGAATGGGATGGGATGGACAAATCTCGAAAATATGCTCACCTCAGATGAGCGTCTGCAATTTTAATGAAACTTTTCCCTTCTTCTTACGCCCTAATGATGGACCCTATGACAACAATAGGCTTCACATTAAATAATAAATCGGCAATCTTTCGCACCCCAAGGGTGGAATTTACAGATGGAACCAAAAGGTGATATTGCTCTTATTGGCCTGGCCGTAATGGGCCGGAACTTGATTTTGAATATGAATGACCACGGCTTCACAGTTGTGGCCCACAATAGGACTGTCTCAAAAGTTACTGACTTCATTAATGGCGAGGCATCTGGAACAAATGTTATAGGCGCGAATTCCATTCAGGAAATGGTTGCGAACCTAAAAAAACCGCGAAGAGTTATGTTGCTTGTAAAGGCTGGCCAGGCGGTTGACAGCTTCATAGAAAAAATAATCCCATATCTAGATCCTGGCGACATTATCATAGATGGAGGCAATTCACTCTTTCAGGATACCATAAGACGCACAGGCTATGTCGAGTCTCGTGGATTGCACTACATTGGCACAGGTGTTTCCGGTGGAGAAGAAGGTGCACGTAATGGGCCATCTATCATGCCCGGAGGATCGCAGGAATCTTGGAAATATGTGGCCCCAATTTTTCAAGCCATATCAGCAAAAGATCAGGATGGAACACCCTGTTGTGACTGGGTCGGCGAAAATGGTGCCGGACATTACGTCAAGATGGTTCATAACGGCATAGAGTACGGCGACATGCAGCTAATCTGTGAAGCCTATAGCCTTATGAAAAATGGGTTGAGCATGAATCACGAGCAAATGCATACAGTATTTGCTGAATGGAACGAGGGGGATCTTGATAGTTATCTCATCGAGATCACTCGAGACATTCTTGCAAAGCAGGAGGATGGAGAGCCTCTATTAGAAAAAATTCTTGATACAGCTGGACAAAAGGGGACTGGTAAATGGACAGTAATGAATTCTCTAGAGCTCGGGATTCCAGTCACATTGATTGCTTCTGCCGTATATGCACGATGTGTTAGTGCCCTCAAGGAAGAAAGGGTAAAAGCATCAAAAAAATTACGCGGCCCCAAGCCACTAATCACCCGCAAGCAGGACAAGTTTGTAGAGGATGTGCGCTCTGCACTTTATGCTTCTAAAATTGTTAGTTATGCGCAGGGGTTCATGCTCATGCGCTCAGCAGCAAAGGAATATGGATGGCGATTAGACTATGGAAAAATTGCGATGATGTGGCGTGGTGGGTGCATCATCCGCAGTCGGTTTCTTGATAAAATCAAGGATGCCTACGACAAACATCCACGCCTCCCAAACCTCATGCTCGACATTTTCTTTAAAGGCCAAATTCGACGCAACCAGAAAGGCTGGCGCAATGTAGTGGCTGTTGCAGCAAAACGTGGCATTCCAGTCTCGGCCTTTAGTAGTGCGCTAGCGTTCTATGATAGCTATCGAGCCGCGCAACTCCCAGCCAATCTTCTACAGGCACAGCGCGATTACTTTGGAGCGCACACTTATGAGCGAACGGATAAACCACGCGGGGACTTTTTCCATACCGACTGGACTGGCCACGGAGGCAATGTCTCCTCCAGCACCTACAATGTCTGACCCAGCTCAAGTGCTGAAGGATTTTCAACCTTCCAAGGACTTCTTTATTGGTATCGACTCCGACGGCTGCGTGTTTGACTCCATGGAAATCAAGCACAAGGAGTGCTTTGCTCCTATGTTTATCAAACACTTTGGATTGCAACCCGCCAGCAAGTATGCCCGAGAAGTTTGGGAATTCGTAAACCTTTATTCAAAAACGCGCGGGTGCAACCGATTCTATGCCATTAATCGCGCATTAGATTTGGCGCGTAATCGAAATGAAATTCAAACGCGTAATGTGTTTGTGCCTTCATACCCCGCACTTGAGGAATGGATGGCGCGAGAGACCAAGTTAGGTAATACAACTCTTTGTGCCGAAATCGATAATGGCAATGAGGCACTTAATCCTATTCGTAAATGGTCTGATGACGTGAACAGGCAAGTGAAAGATATCGCGCATGGCGTGCCACCTTTTCCCCTGGTGCGTGAGTGTCTGGAAATGACAAACACTTTAGCAGATTGCATGGTTATCTCGCAAACCCCCGTCGAGGCGCTAAAACGTGAATGGGATGATCACAATATAGACCACCTCGTGAGGCTTATTGCCGGACAGGAATTAGGAACTAAAAAAGAGCATCTGGAATTTGCGACAACTGGTAAATACAGGCCTGAAAACATTCTGATGATCGGCGATGCTCCTGGAGACCACAAAGCAGCTGCGGCGAATGGCGCACTGTTTTTTCCAGTTAACCCAGGACAGGAAGAGGCAAGCTGGAGATGCTTTCAGGAAGAGGCTTTGGGTCGTTTTTTTAATGGAACATACTCAGGTGACTATCAGAAACATCTACTTGAAAAGTTCGATGCATGCCTTCCCGAAGTACCACCTTGGAAACAATAGAAGCAATTATTGGTAATTTTTCCCTTCAATCCGAATTAATCGCGCGCGCTCCACTTGCAGCCGATATGTCTGTTCCACGCGTAATTCAAATTCTCCAATGCATAGTTTGTCGCCTACACGAGGGAAGGTGCCCAATCGACGAGTGATAAGACCACTCACTGTAGTTACTCCTTTTTCCTCGCATGACTCACCTGTCAATTCAGATAACTCGTGCAATGGCATGGTGCCGATGACATCCCAACGATTGTTGTCAAGCTGCTTAAACATCGGCTGCTCGTGATCAAATTCATCCTGTATTTGCCCGACCAGTTCCTCGAGTATGTTTTCTAAGGTAACCATTCCCACGGTGTCTCCAAACTCATTCACCACCAGTCCAAAGTGAAGCTTACGGTCGAGAAAAATTTGTAACAGCCGTTCCAAACGGGCGGATTCCGGCACATACACCAATTCTCGCGCAAAAGGTTCCAAGTCTCCAGCTATCTGCGCATTACGTCGTTGGGCATAAAGATCCTTAATGTGTACAACGCCGCAAGTCTCGTCAATATTGCCATCGGCACAGAGAGGAAACCGCGAATGTCGCGTGCGTTCTGCAATGTCAAGACAGTCGCCGATGGAAGAGGTGAGGTCGAATCCAATAATTTCACGGCGAGGACGCATAACCTCTCGCGCAACACGGTTTTTTAAATCAAAAGCGTTGAGCACGAGGTCGCGCCGAAACTGGTCACGCGCCGAACTGTCCCCTGAGGCCCCGATCAAAATGCGCAGCTCCTCCTCTGAATGACTGTGGTCCAATTCGTCACCAGAATCTAGACCCGACTTACGCAACAGCCATAGGGCGCTAGTATTAAGGACCCAAATGAAGGGATACATACTCCAGTAAAACCAGCGCAGCGGATAGGCCACCCAAAGACTGGCGGGCAGTGGCCGTTGAATAGCGAGCCGCTTAGGCGCAACTTCACCCACCACGATGTGCAACACCGTGATAACCAAAAAACCCACGCCAATAGAAATGGCATGCCGCATCTCCTCATCCGCCACTAAAGGATTACCGTTGACTTCGATTTCATAAACAGGTCCCAGCAACCGGTCGAACACTGGGTGTCCTACGAAGCCCAAGGCTAGGCTGGCTAGGGTGATACCTAGTTGACAGGCACTGAGGTATGCGTCGAGATTGTTGAGCAGGTGGCGCGCCATTTTCGCGCGACGTTGACCCTGGGCAACAAGCGGTTCCAGCTGGGTGTCACGCAGTTTCACCAAAGCAAACTCGGCTGCCACGAAAAATCCATTCAAGACCACCAGAACACCCACCGCCAGAATCAGCAGTGTGATTTCCATCC
>CAYUXV010000352.1:0-2612 GCA_964448875.1 uncultured Verrucomicrobiota bacterium | reverse complement strand
AGTTTCCCCCGCACCGCCCGCCATAATATTGTACTCTGCAGCCAGCAACATGGGCAGTGAAGCCGCCAAAGTTGATTTTCCGCTTCCGTCGATTCCTATTACGCTGACATGTAATGACATGGTTTGTCCTTTTTGTTACTTGGTTTTGCTGGGTTTGAAATTTTTCCCGGGCACAAATGCCAACCGCCCCGCAACCTTCAACGTAAGTTCACGGGCAGTGAGCGGATCCTCATCGATAAAGAAATTTAGTCTCCTGTTTTTCGCCGCTCGTATAGTCAACGGAGTCTTGGCCGTAATGCGAAACTGACGTGCTCCATGGGCCATGCGCTTCTGGCGCAACATCATTGAGAGTGCTTGTAAGCGGGAATGGAAAGGCACCAAATGAAGCGACAATTCATCATCCTCCAAATTCACATCAGGGTGGAAAGGAATTGGCTTGAGCGGAAAATTCATAAGCGCTCCAGCCAATAAGCGGAGACGCTCAACACGTTCTCCCTGCTGAATCTCCACCATATCGAGCCGCTTAGGATTCAGTGCTGCGCGTATGCAAAGCCCCATCAGGCACGTGCCATACTCGACGTTGGTTAGTCGCTCAATGCCAAACATGTCGGCACTGAATCGGTGAAATCCGGGCCGTTTCTCGTGATGTAATTCCAGACATTTTGGCACATGCCCAAAAAGTCCAAACCCACCGAGTGTTGCACCATAGAGAGATGAAGGAGAGTCGCTGATCTCACACCCGATGACGCAGCATTTTGCCGTCTTTTTGGCCAACAGTTGTGTCGCCAATTCCTCAATACCTTCCCTCGGATCACGGGCAACCCCAAGTTTACGGGCAATGACGTTACCCGAACCCATCCTGAGTGCACCCACGCGTAGTTGATGAGAATTTGGAAGAGTACCGTCTTTTGCAGCAACTCCCTCGATGACCGCTCTCAATGTGCCTCCTCCCCCTCCTGCGATAATCACCGCATCTGACTCATTTTCATTAACAAAAGATCGTGTTCTGTGGGCGATATCGCCATGACCGTCAGCACAGGAGAGGTGAACCGAATATTGTGTGCCCAAATAACCCTGAAGGAGTCTCGCCATTTCCGAACCGAGACCTGACTCATGCCCCGTTCCGGCGGCGGTGTTGATTGCAAGCAGTAGATTCATGTCGTATGCCTTTCGATCTGAAGGTACGACAAGAATGGTCGGGGGTGTTAATCGATAAGCAATTGGGCAATATCGATTGAATCAATGAATCTCAACCAGATGAGAAACAGCTGAAATAAACCCTGATCCAGATTCCAGATTAGTGATTCAACACGAATTCTGCCGAGTTGATAACAGCCCAAAGAAGATCCTCTACCGCTGCACGGCGATCTTCCTTATGTTTCTCAAAATAAGCGGCCACAATAGCGCTTTCCTTTTCAGTTGGTCGCCGACTCAGGGCGGCAAGGTAAATAGTCCGGGCAATTTCTGAAGGTGTTTGTTTTCCATCAGCTAACTTCCGGGCAAGTCCTTTCTCGTGGGTGATTTTTGAGTTGAGCTTTTCTGCGTGCATGAGGTGCAAGGCCTGCACAATGGCACCCTTGGTATCACGTTCACAGGGCGGATCACTACTGGAATTGGGTCTGCCAAAGGCGTCGAGAAACTCACTGCCAATTTTGTAGGTCCATGTCTCCATCGCGCGGGCACCGGGCCATGTGGCTGAGAAACTCTCAGGAACGCCAGTGACATCACTAACGGCATCGAGTAGCACCTCGGCACTGAGGCGGCGGCGGTAGCTGCGCGAAAAATTGTGCCGGTCGGCCGCATTAGTGTCATTGGGCCTGGAGCTGAGCTGGTAGAGGTGGCTATGCATTATGGTTCGAATGAGTGCCTTCTGATTATATTTTAAATCCGAGAAGTGCTTTGCCAGCGCATCGAGCAGCGCAGCATTGACGGGGGGATTAGAGGTGCGCATGTCATCCACCGGTTCGACGATTCCGCGTCCGAAGAATGCACCCCACTCACTGTTGACCATCGCGCGCGCGAAAAAAGGATTGCCCGGTTTAATCATCCAATCGACGAGCGCATCGCGGGGGGCATTTTTGTCGTCCAATTTCGGGTGAGGTGCATCGGGTGGTTTGGGTGCGAGTGCTTCGCCAGTGACTGGATGTGATACGCTGCCGCTGCCTCCATAAAAAAACCATTCGGTGCCACCGGAAATAGGTGGAGAAACTCCAGAACCTTTGCGCGAGATCTTTCCGAAGAACGCCGAGAACGCATGGAAGTCAGTAAGCGTCCATTTTTCGTTTGGATGATTATGGCAACGTGCACATTCCAGGCGTGTGCCGAGGAAAACTTGGCTGAAAATTTTTGCCAATTCCGGTGGCGTACGCTTGTCGCGGTACACTACCGTGGGTCCAAACCGGTGGGTGCTGCCGCTGGCGGTTACCATCTCTCTTGCAAACTGCTCCATCGACGTGTTCTTTCGGAAGGCCTCTCGCAGCCACTGGTCGAGAATGTACACACTTTTTAAGCCTGCCCGATCGGGGTTGGGTCGCACGAGGTCCGCCCATTTATTCGCCCAGTGGTCTGCATACGCAGGGTCGGCCAGCAGCTGGTCGATGAGTCGACTGCGC
>CAYUXV010000351.1:0-8330 GCA_964448875.1 uncultured Verrucomicrobiota bacterium | reverse complement strand
CAGCAGATCATTGGCGAACTCTGCGATCGGTTTGGGAAATCTGCCCACGGTGACTGGCGGACGTTTCCGGATGCTCATCGACTCGCCTGGTTGACCGAAGATGATCTGCGCAACTGTCTTATGGGATATCGAGCGAAGTATCTTCATGGGAGCGCGCGAATGATTGCCGATGGCAAAATCGACCTGGCCGCCTTGCATGCCGCTGATTATGGAACCGCCAAGACTGCGCTTCTTGGGCTTCCCGGAGTTGGGCCGAAGGTTGCCGACTGTATCCTCCTTTTTGCCTACGGCTTCCCGATGGCATTTCCCATCGATACTTGGGTGTTGAAAGCTCTTCGTCAGCTTTACTTTCCCCGCCGGAAACCCAAGCCCGCCCGTTTGAATGAGTTCATAACAAAACATTTCGCTCCACATCACGGCTATGCTCAACAGTATCTCTTTCACCATGTGCGTACCCAAGGCGGTTTGGAAAAGACGTGAATTTAAAAGTCACAAACACTCCTGCCGAATTCGAGGCGCTGGCGCAGACCGACCTTTCTCAAACCACGTGTGTGGTTCTTGATATATTGCGGGCCACAAGCAGTATGGTCACAGCTTTGGCTAACGGTGCGGAGAAGATCATTCCTGTAGCTACAATTAAGGAAGCGCTTGCCGAGAAAACTGATCATCCAGAGGCTCTTCTTGCAGGAGAACGCGATGGTCTGCGAATCACTGCCAAGCAGTCTGGTGGCACTGATTTTGACCTTGGTAATTCACCAAGAGAATACACGGCTGAAATTGTTTCCGGCAAAACCATCATCACAACTACGACCAACGGCACTCGTGCTCTGCGCGCCTGCGCTGACGCGCAATGCACCCTTGTTGCCAGCTTTTTGAACTTGTGCGCCACGACGGATCATCTTCGCACCAGCCAGCCAGCTAATCTCGTTATAGTTTGTGGAGGGACTTATGAGGAGGCAGCTCTGGAGGATGCTCTTGCAGCAGGGGCTATTTCGGATGCGCTTTGGGACTTGTATGAAGTTGGTGCAGAGGATTCTGTCCAGGTAGTTCGGCATCTTCATATGAAAATCGGACAAGATCTTGAGGCCGCGATGTGTTTCGCTCGAAATGGGCGTCACCTGTTGTCTCAAGCCAGCCTGAAGGCAGATGTTAAAGCGTGTGTGCAGTCAAACGCACATCATCTTGTTGCCCGCTTGGTCGACAACGCGGTTTGTTGTCAGAGTTGATTCCAAATTAACCGGAATGATGGCGAAAATTCGTTTGGACGTTCTGCCAAGGCATCTACAATTTCCGTTGGTTTGAACCATTGTCCATCGTCGAGCTCATCTGGGTTTAGCGTAAACGGCCCCTCGTGAACAGTTTGGTAAACCCACACAAACTCCTGTCCAGTGTTTTCGCAGGCGTCGATTTTAAACAGTGGTTCAAGTGGTTGTTCAACCAACAGGTCGATCTCCTCCATTAACTCACGTTCTGCGGCGACTTCATAACTTTCACCCGAGTCGACATGGCCACTACAGGAACTATCCCAGGCGCCGGGATTGTTGTCTTTGTTTTCTGAACGTTTCTGTAGAAAGACATTGCCGGCTGTATTGAAAACAAGCACATGCACGGCGCGATGCTTTAATCCTTCGGTGTGAACTAAGCTGCGAGGTTTTTGGCCAATCACCTCGTCATTATTGTTTACGATGTCAAAGATGTCTTCAGGCATTATGTAGGCTTTTGGTGAGATCGACGAATTGTTCCAGCGTCACTCGTTCTGCGCGAATCTTGGCGTCGAGTCCGACGGATGTCATTGCGCTGTCTACTGTCTCGCCCGACCAGTTGGCGCACAAATTCTTTCGCATCATCTTGCGCCGCTGGCTAAAGGCTTGCTTGACGACGGTTGTGAATGGTTTTCGGAGAGAATGAGTAAGCAATGGCTCCTTGCGACGATGCAAGACAAGACAGGAAGAATCAACCTTTGGCTCAGGAAAAAAACAATGTGATGATATCTTAAACATGGTGCCCGGAATATAGCTGGACTGCACCAGTAAGGTAAGTTTGCCATATTCCTTGGTGCCGGGCTTTGCGCAGATTCGCTGGGCGACTTCCTGTTGCAAGGTGATAACGAGCTGACGTGGTCCTTTTGGCATTAGTGCCATGTCGACCACCAATGGCGAGGCGACGCTATATGGCAGGTTGGAGACAACCTTCCAATTGCTCCAGTCGGTTTTCAGGTTGATGAAGTAGTTAAGCGCATCATGGTGTATGAGCTTGAAATTTACGTTGCTTCCATAGCGCTGCTCTAAATGGGCAACGAGACGCTTATCCTTCTCGATTGCCAAAAGGGCTTTGGTCTCACTTAAAAGATGCTCGGTAAGCGCACCCAGACCCGGACCAATTTCTAATACTTCATCGTCTGGCCGCAGATCGGCAGCTTTGACAATGCGTCGAAGTACATTCTGATCGTGAAGCAAATTCTGCCCAAGTGACTTTGTGAGTCGAATGGATTCCTCGTTGAGTATCTCGTGAATATCAGTGCGGTTCATTGCAATTCCATGCGCTGATTATAGATTAAAACTCAGCAGCAGGACAGACTTGCGATTTAGGTTCCTGCTCTCATACTGGCGTCTTGAAACTCTCCGTGAAAAGTGACTATGCAGCTCGTGCAATTTTGGAATTGGCGGCATGTGTTGGCGATGGGCGTGCGCATAAAGCTGAAGAATTAGCGGCGACTATGGGGACGTCATCGAATTATCTGGTGCAGATTCTTATTGAATTAAAGAGTGCGGGGCTGGTGCAAAGTGTTCGTGGTAAGCAGGGTGGCTATCGGCTGGGAAAGCCGCCTCGAGAAATTTCACTGGGCGCGGTTTTGCGTGCGGTAGAGGGGAATGTTTTTGATACGCCGGCACTTGAAGACAAGGATTGCCCGCCGGAGTTGCGTTGTGCATGGGACGAGGTGCGTTCGGGGGCAAACAAGGCTGCGGACGCTGTTACGTTTGATCGGTTGCTTGAGGCACGCGGCTCAAACCAAGAGATGTACTACATATGATTTAACCCCGCCAGCTACTGGCCGGTTGTTTTCCCTCCCGCCGGCTTGTTCATACGCTGGTCGGTGGTATTTTTTTTGCATTTGCGCTTATGGAAGGACATGTTCGAAATGGGTTCCTCTATCCCGCAAAACGGGCATTTCTCCATGCCATCCCCACACCCGAGCCAACTCCCAGCCCCAAACATCATCAGCGTGGCTAAAAAGATTCCTCTACGCAGTTTCTTGCTCATATCGCTCCTTTCCCCTGCTAAGAATATAGCAGAAACCGCGACTGGATGATAGGGCAAAATTGCTTGGAAACTAGCGAGCGTCAGTCCTTTTTGGCTGGCGGGTTTTGTTCAGGTTTTGTCGGCTCAGGCTTTTTTGGTTCCGGTTTCTTGCCTTTGCCTGAAGAAGGGGTCTTTGCTTTGATATAACCTTGTACGGTCTTAACGTCAGCGGTTGGCAGTTTACAGGCGTTGCCACTGCAGACGTACGCCAAGGCACTTTTGTCGTCGGCTTTTTGGTTCTTGGCAAAATCTTCCACGGGACCGTTGTTGCCTAGTACTACTTTGTTTGGCTGATAAACCTGATGTACTCCTTGGACCAACTTGGTGGTGCTGGCATGGGTTGCTTCGCCAGCAATCACAGCGCGCCAGGGTTTATTGAGCCAGGAATCAAGCGCAGAGAGCATGTAAGGCATTGCCGAAGGAGCGCGATCCATGTGCCGTGCGTAAAGGCGAAGGGTCTTTTCAGCCTTGTTCGAGAAATCGATGCGTCCGGTCATTGCACCTAGCTTTAATAGCGATAGGGTAGCCACAGAATTGCCGGAGGGCTCAGCTCCGTCACTGTCGTCCTTCAGACGTACAATCAAATAGGGGGATCCGGTGTCCTGCCAGAAGCCACCTGATTTGGTATCGTAAAAGCGTTCAACCATTCCTTCAGCTAAGGAAATGGCAAAAGCTAAATGAGAGGAATTTAAAGTTGTCTCATATAGATGGATGGTGCCCTCGAGTTGAAAAGCAAATGCCTTCAGCAGTTCTACATTGTCTCGTTCACCTTCACGCCAGCTGTGATGCAGCATTTTCTTTTTTTCATCCCATAATTGAGTTTTGATGAACTTGTGGTTCTTTATGGCTGCCTGCAGATACTTCTCGTCGCCCAAGACGGCGTAGGCACGAGCGATTGCGCCAAGCATCAAGCCGTTCCAGGAAGAGAGCACCTTGTCGTCTAGGCCGGGCCTCACACGCTTGGCACGTTCTTTAGTTATTTTTGCATTGGCACTTGCCAGCAGTTTAACTTGTTCAGTGTTTAATTTGGGGTCAGCAATGCTCAACACATTCAAGTTCTTCAGAGGGTTTTCGTGGCTGTGATCTTCAAAGTTGCCCTCCTCCGTAATCCCATAATAACGGATTGCAACGGCGGTTTCCTCTTTAGTTAGCAATTTCTCCAAGTCCCTTTTTGTCCAGCAATAAAACTTGCCTTCTTGCCCCTCACTATCGGCATCTTCAGCAGAGAACCAACCGCCGTCCTTATGCGTCATATCACGCTCAACATAATTTAGGATACCGCGCGCTGTATCGGCGTATTTCTTTTCCCCACTGACTAGAAATGCATCGAGGTATAGGTGGATAAGTTGTGCGTTGTCGTAGAGCATTTTTTCGAAATGCGGTACCAGCCATTCCCGGTCGACGGAGTACCGTGCAAAACCGCCACCAATGTGGTCGTAGCTGCCACCAGCAGCCATCTTGTCACAAGTGAAGAGAACCATCTTTATTGCTTCTTGATCATCTTCACGAACGGCTTGCTGTAGGATGTAGCGTGGCTCGGAAGGTGTCGGGAATTTCGGTGCCATTCGTTCGTTCCGTTGGCCTGGAAAACCGCCATGGAGTGGATCATATCCGGCTTTTAGCTGTGACAATGCTTGGGTGGGAATACTTGTCTTCAGTTCGGTATCCGGCTTGATTCGGCCTGCGATGTCCTCCAGCATCTCGTGCGAGTTTTTGGCGATTTGATCAACACGCTCACGTTCTTTAGACCACACTTCGTTAATCTTTTCCAGTAACTGAGGGAAACTGGTCATGCGTGGACGTGGTATGGGCGGAAAATAGGTTCCTCCAAAAAATGGCAGACCCGCAGGTGTCATAAAGATCGACATGGGCCAACCTCCGCGACCGGAGGTATTCTGTACATAATTCATGTAAATTTTGTCGATGTCCGGCCGTTCTTCCCGGTCAATCTTGATACAGACAAAATGTTTATTCATGTACTCGGCAATTTTTTCGTTTTCAAATGACTCGCGTTCCATCACGTGACACCAGTGACAGGTTGAGTAACCGCTTGAGAGAAAAATCGGTTTATCCTCTTTTTTTGCCTTGTCAAATGCTTCCTTGCCCCATGGATACCAGTCTACCGGATTATGTGCGTGCTGACGCAGATAGGGCGATTTTTCCTTTGACAATCGATTAGTAAATTTATGTTTGCCGCCCTTCTGGGTTTTGTTTTCCTTGTGAGAACTAGGTGTGTCACGCTGAGGATTTTGTGCTGCAGACATCTTCTGGGTTTTGTTTTTCTTGGGAGAACTAGGTGTGTCAGGCTGTGGTTTTTCTGCTGCAGATATTTCTTCTCGATTCGATTCTTTGAATACAGCTGTAATTTTTGGAATTTTGGGAGCTAGGTTTTGCTCAGTTTCGTTTTTTTTGTTTGTCGTATCCTTTTTAGAGGAATCGGACTGATTGCAACCGGTTAATGCCAGACATGATGCGGCCAGCAGGGCCAACTTGCGTGGGAAAATCATCTAGTGACGCTATAGCAAGTCGCCTGTCCGTTCAAGGCACATCTAGCTGCGAAAAAGTGGCACTTGCCTTCGGAGTAGCTAAGCGGCAATTTGCGCGGATGGCAACTTCCGCGTTCATCACCGGCATTACGGGTCAAGATGGCTCGTACCTAACCGAATTCTTGCTGGAAAAGGGTTATCATGTCCATGGATTGGTACGGCGTGCATCGACCGATAACCTACAGCGAATCCGGCATTTATTGGACCACAATAGGCTAACATTACATCACGGAGATCTTACGGATGGCGGTGGACTTACGCGCATGGTGTCAGATTTAAGGCCAGATGAGGTCTATAATCTTGCTGCTCAAAGTCATGTGAAGATTAGTTTTGATACGCCGGACTACACCACAGACGTCACTGCTGTTGGTGCCGTTCGATTACTTGAGGCGATAAGGTCGGCTGGCATTAAAACCCGATTTTATCAGGCATCCTCAAGTGAGATGTTTGGCAAAGTGAGGGAAACACCCCAGTCAGAGACGACACCGTTTCATCCGCGTAGTCCATACGCTTGTGCGAAGCTGTTTGCACACTGGATCACGATTAATTTCCGGGAGGCCTACGGGCAGTTCGGCTGTAGTGGTATTTTATTTAATCATGAGTCACCTCGACGCGGGGAGACGTTTGTTACGCGTAAGGTCACAATGGCCGCCGCACGCATTAAACTTGGACTTCAGGACAAATTGCTGCTTGGGAATCTTGATGCAAAACGCGATTGGGGTTACGCGAAAGAGTACGTGGAGGCAATGTGGTTGATGCTTCAGCAGGACGAGCCGGATGATTTTGTGATTGCCACAGGAGAAACCCGTACTGTTCGCGAATTAGCTGAAGTGGCTTTTGATCATTGTGGCTTGGATTGGGAAGAATATGTGAGTGTGGATAAACAATATTATCGTCCTGCGGAGGTGGAAATTTTGTTGGGCAATCCTGCGAAAGCAAAACGTCTGCTTGGTTGGGAGCCAAAAACGAAGTTTGCCGACCTCGTGCGATTGATGGTGGAAGAGGATTTGAAAAGTCTGGAAGTGAAGTGATGTGACATGGTTCGTGCATTCATCACCGGCATTACGGGGCAAGATGGCTCTTACCTGACCGAATATCTGCTGGACCGGAAATACGAGGTTCATGGGCTGATTCGACCCGGTTCCGACATTTCATCAACACATATCAATAAGCACGCGAGCGATATTGGTTTGCACATGGGGGACCTTGCTGACAGAGAAGCACTTAAGCGTGCGATGGCTGCGGTTGCTCCTGATGAGGTTTACCATCTAGGTGGACAAACGCATGTTGGGCGAAGTTTCGATGTGGTTGAGGATACCGTTCAAATTAACGGCATAGCTACTTTGCGTTTGTTGGAAATCGTACGCGATACTTGCCCGAAGGCTCGTGTATTTAACGCCGCTTCCAGTGAGATATTCGGGAAACCCGAGCAAATCCTTCAAGATGAATCTACGCCTCTGGCACCGGTGACGCCGTACGGATGTGCTAAAGCACTTGGCGTGCAGATAGTGCGGTTTTATCGCGAGATACACGGGCTCTTTGCAGTGAACGGAATTCTCTACAACCACGAGTCGCCGCGTCGATCAGAGAACTTTGTCACACAGAAAATTTGTCGTTCTGCAGCTGCTATAAAGTATGGCCAGCAGAAAGAACTGCGTTTGGGGGATCTGACAGCAGCGCGTGATTGGAGCGATGCCCGCGATATCGTGCGGGGTATGTGGCTGGCTCTTCAACATCACCGAGCTGATGACTACATATTTGCTAGCGGAGAGACGCACAGCGTACAGGATGTTATTGAAATCGCGTTTGAAACGGTTGACATTGATTGGCGAAAGCATGTTAAGCATGATCAATCACTGATACGTCCTGCTGAGCCTAGTCGTTTGTCTGGTAACGCGCGTCATGCCCGTAATCTACTTGACTGGTTGCCGGAAACTGATTTCCGGGACCTAATTATTGAGATGACACACGCAGCATTGAGAGAATTTCCACAAAAAAAATAAAGCAGCCGGATGGGGGACCGGCTGCTTTGGGGGACCAGACTGGTTGTGGGGAGCAGGGGTCCAGCCTGGTAAAGTTGGTTACGGGCCGGAATCTATGGGTTTTTACACGTCAGTCAACCTGTTTTTTTGGCGTTGCGGTAGGGGATGCGGCTGTTACGATCGGACACGAACCAGTTACTCATTATGATTAAGACCATTATTGCGATTATTATTACAATCAATTTTTCGGCTATTGCTGCGGCGCCGGGCACTATTATAGATCCCGCAAAAGCCGGATTGGAGTACTTGATACAGGGAGAGTACGCTAGCAAGGGTTTTGGCGTGCAAGTTATCGCTTTGGGGGATGGCAATTATCGCGCGGTCATCCATGAGGGTGGATTGCCGGGTGCTGGTTGGGACAAAAAGGCAAAAATTGAGTTGGGTGGCAAGGCTGCCGGTAAGGGGGCGACATTTCCAGAGGCAAAAGGTTGGAAGGCCAGCA
>CAYUXV010000350.1:0-7214 GCA_964448875.1 uncultured Verrucomicrobiota bacterium | reverse complement strand
GCATTGGGGTTATCGGGTTGCCCGCTTCCGTTTGTGTCACCGACATTTACCCCCAGCAGTTTCTCCACCTTGGACTCCAGGTCTTGCCGCGCATTCTTGTCGGCCAGGTAGCCTTCCTTGTCCACCAGCCACATTGCCGGGATGCTACGGATTCCATATTGAGTGGAGATCTTGTTCTTCCAGCCTTGTCCATCAAAGTATTGCGGCCACGGCATGTCTTTCTCACTGACGAAGTCCGCCAACCTGCCCTTGTCCGAATCAAGCGAGATGCCGACGATCTCAAAGCCGCGCGAATGGAGGTTGGCGTAGGTCTCCTTGACACTCGGGATCTCCCTCACGCACGGACCGCACCAGGTCGCCCAGAAATCGACCAGCACCACCTTGCCTTTCATCCGTGCAAGATCGACTTCCCGACCATCGATGGCCTTGAACTTGATGCCGAGGGGTCGGCCAATTTCGCCCCCTGTCGCAATCACTTCAGAACCCGGATCATCAGGGCCGCCGGTTGTGTCGCCGCCACCATCTTCAGCATGGCTCAGGAGGTCGGACACCCACTCCTCGGGGGATAGGTCGCCAAACCCAGACTGCCGGTGAAACTCTTTGCCGGTCGCATCCGCAAGGATGATGGTTGGCACCCCGCTCACCTTGTACTGTCTTGAAAGTCTCTGGTACTGTTCTATCTCCTCAGGTGTTTGGTTTGATTTGTCTCGGGGACTGTCGAGCTTGAGCAGTATCAGTTTCGCAGGAACTCTTTTTTTGAAAACATCCGTGACCAATACCTGATCATGAAGTGCTATACAGGGTGGACACCAATCTGAGCCCGTGAATTCCATGAGAATGGGCTTGCCGGTGGCTGCCGCCTCTTCCTTGGCCTCCTCGAAATCTACCAGCCAGATGTCACCCTGATCCTCATTAGTGGTATCAGGTGGCTGATTCTCATTATTGTGATCAGCAGGATCTTTGTCGGTCTTTTTGCCGCCTTCCTTCTTGGCAACTTGTTTCTCCTTGGGTTTCTCCTTTAAAAATTCGTAAAGGCCCCAGGCTGAAAGCGTCATAACAACCAACACGGCAACGCCTACGCTTATGCCGACAAGAAGGTTTTTTCGCCCGGCATTTCCCGCGGCTGTTCCCATGGCATTTCCCGCCGGCGGCGCGTGCTGGGGGTACAACTCTGAAAGGGGCGCCCAGTTTTCCAGGCCCGAGTGATAGGCCATGTCACTGTGCAGCAGCTTTCCTTCAGCCAGGTAATCCTGAACCTGCTCCGGCGTGTAGGGCCCAAACTGTTCCCCGCCGCGTGCAATATGGATTCGCATTCATTAAGTCTACAGCCACATCCACGCTAATAAAAGCCCTTAACAGGGTGCTTCAGGGTCCGAAGTTTGTCTCTGATGAAGATTTATTAATTTTTTTCCGGGACGGCTTCCTTTTTGGGAACATCCTCTTCTACTGGGGAGATTTCCGCTGGGGGGATTTCTGCCGGGGGTGGTTCATCGCGATGGTTGGCCGGTGTTCCTTCCCGAAGCTGCAGTGATTCAGGACCGATAAGCCAACCTAATCGGGATGATTCAAGGCAATTGTCCAGGTTCAAGTGATAAACCTTTTTGCCCGCGAGAAAAATGACGTAATGGTCACCCTTTTCCATATTTGCAGGCCCTCTACGCCTGTCTTTAGATGCTTCAACCTCCTTGAAAAGAGTTCGCTCCCAGTCAATCCCCTTGGCCTCGCCTTCCTTTCTCAATTTCTTGAACGAATCCTGAAATTTCTTTTCCATCGCCTGAATACGTTCCATGGCCTCATCAATCATCTTGTCATTGAACCTGTCCTTCATTCGCTTAAGTTTCTTTTTAATTTCTTCAGCCTCTTCGCCCTTGGCATTCTTTAGATCAGCCTCAGCCTTGGCCTCGGCTCTTTCCTTAAACTCTTTGGCCAATGTACTCCATTCCTTCCGGGCGAGGCTGTAGGCAGTCATTCGTTTCAGTTCTTTATAGTCACCGGCGGCAACGGCCTTTAAAGCAGCACGGCCCATGGTGTTCGCATTCTTGATCACCATACGCTCCGGCTTACTGCCAGGCGGCAATGGGTTTACGTCCACCTGTGCAACAAGGGAAAAAACTGCAAAGACTTGAAGAGTCATTCCCGTGAAGCATTTACGAAAAAACATCCTTTTCATTCTCCAAACATAGCTACGCGGCAAACCCGGTCAATCATCATGTATTGTCACAGGATGCACAGGTTGCTGAAACCAGCGTTGGACATTCCGACTCATCACGTTAACTTGTGGCATGAAGAAATTGCTGGCTATCCTCTTTTTCCCTTGGATGTCTCTTTCCGCCGCCCAGCACGGTGCGGTGGCCACGGTGGACCCGATTGCTACGGATGCTGCCATTGCCTCAATGAAGAAGGGCGGTAACGCCATCGATGGCGCGGTGGCGGCAGGTCTGACATTGGGTGTGGTGAATGGATACAACAGTGGAATTGGCGGCGGATGCTTCATGGTAATCCGTTTGGCCAACGGCAAGTTTGTGGTGATTGACGGGCGCGAGATGGCACCAGCCGCTGCCAAGCGCGATATGTACATCAAGGATGGCAAGCCAGATACGCGCGCTAGCAAGGTAGGCGCGCTTGCAAGCGGAGTGCCGGGGGCTTTGGCAGCATACGAATTGGCGGTACGTGAACACGGAAAGTTGCCGATGAAGTGGCACCTGGAAAACGCAGCGAAGATTGCTGAGGATGGATTCAAGATGCCAACTGCCTATGCCGGGAGAATCCGCGCAACAGCACATGACCTGCGGAGGTTCAAGAGTTCCGCCACAATCCTATTGAATGCAGATGGAAATCCACGCAAGACGGGCGAATTACTTAAGCAACACGATTTGGCAAAGACCTATCGGGCAATCGCCTCCAATGGCATAGACTGGTTTTACGGGGGTCCATTTGCTGCAATCACTGAAAAATGGATGAAGGCCAATGGTGGCATCATGACCGCGAAGGATTTGGCTAACTATAAACCCAAGCTGCGTGAGCCAGTGCGTGTAACGTATCGTGGCCATGAGATCATCAGCATGCCACCACCTAGTTCCGGTGGTGTTCATGTGGGGCAGATCCTCAATATTCTTGAAAATTTCAACCTGAAAAAAATGGAACCGAACTCGGCGGATTTCATCCATCTTGTGACCGAGGCTATGAAGCTTGCCTTTGCTGACCGTGCCCATTGGTTGGGCGACGCAGATTTTGTGCCCGTGCCGCGCGGGTTAATTGATAAAGTCTACGCAAAGAAATTGGCAAAACGTATCCATATGGATCGCGTAAGCAAGGTTGCCAAATATAGCGTGCCCCCACGTTCAACAGAGGATTTGTTCAACAAGCACACGACACATTTTTCATGCGCGGACAGCGACGGCAACTGGGTGGCCTGTACGGCAACAGTAAACACAAGCTTCGGTAGCAAGGTTATCATTCCCGGCACTGGTGTGATCATGAACAATGAGATGGACGACTTCTCCATTGCACCCGGTGTTCCCAATGCGTTCGGTCTGCTTGGTGCCGAGGCCAATGCCGTGGCCCCTGGTAAACGTCCGCTCTCCAGTATGAGCCCCTCGATTGTGCTGAAGGATGGTAAACCAATACTTGCTGTGGGTGCTGCTGGTGGGCCGACCATCATTACGCAGACACTTCTGGCCATCATTCACACGGTTGATTTTGACCAGCCCGTCAAGGAAGCATTGGCGCAGCCACATTTCCATCATCAATGGGCTCCAGACCAGGTTCGCATTGAAAGAAAGGTAGGCGAGAAAGTTCTCGCAGAGTTGCGCAAGCGTGGGCATTCGTTGAAGGTTTACAGCCAGATGGGCGCAACACAGGCAACCAGCCTGCGTAAAGGGAAGTTCGACGCGGCTCATGATCCCCGTCTCAAAGGCAAGGCGACAGCCTACTAGGCTGCCAAGGCAATGATTTTTCCAATCAACTGAGGGTAATCCACTCCGGCTTTCTTCGCCGACATGGCAAAGTCCTCATCCTTTGCGAGCATGGGATTGGGGTTGGCTTCAAGAAATACAAACTCACCTTCTGGAGTAAGCCGGAGATCGAGACGGGCATAACCATTTAAATTGAGTAGGCGGTAAATTTGTTTACACATGATTTCTAGCCGGCGTTGGGCAGGCGCGTCTTTGGCCGGCAGAAAACGATTCTTAATGCCCCAACGCCGTCTATATAAAGTATCCCACTTGACCTTGTAGCTGGCGAAGCGATCCTGAGTTGGCACATCTTTGCGCCAGGTCATTTCGCGGGCGGGAAAACATTTTAGCCGATTGTTGCCAATAACACTCATGTAGATCTCGCGTCCAACTACATACTCTTCGACTAACGCTTCCTGTTCAAAACGTTCATGCACAAAGCAGACACGATTAACAAGTTCCTCAGGGGTGTTCACAACACTCTTTAAACTAATGCCCTGACTGGCTTCTTCCCGAGCGGGCTTAACAATCAGTGGATAGGGCATTTCTAGGGGCAACTTAATTAGGCGTCCTGGTGGTTGTATGGCAAAACGTGGCACCCGTATGTCGTGGTAGCTGAGGATTTTTTTTGATATAGCCTTGTCTTTGCTGAGTGTAATGCCGGTGGAACCGCAGCCGGTGATTGGGATGTTTTGAAGCTCAAGGAAGGAGGTGATCCGATCTTCATTGCCAAGCGAGTCGGCGAACTGCTCAACCATGTTGAAAATAACATCTGGTCGATAGCGATCAATCATATCGCGGACAAGCCCAGTGTCGTTATGTACTCCAAGCATTGCGAAAGGATGGCCCAAAATGCGCAACGCGTGCAGGACATGCCTTTCAGTCTTCCAGTCCGGCGACTTTAAATCCTCCGTATAATCGTCATCGAGTGCCGTTGGTTCTCCAACGTCAAACAGGACAAGTACTTTCGGCTTTTCTGCCAGTTGAATCCACCTCCTTCCGCGCTTAGCGCGTGTGCTTGAATCGACCAGTAAACCGATGATTCATCACGAGGGAGGTTATAAAGGAGGCGAGGTTTAAAGGCAATTCTGAATCATTGGGATCGGCAACCATATTGAGTTCGCCGGCACGCTCCGTAAGATCACATAGTAATTCGTTAACCCTATATTTCGGCTCCTGAGTCCACTGGCAGATGCTATTAACTATTTTGCGTTTGTTCTGCCTAAGAAACCGGACCGCAGGCACTTGCGGGCTCACCGTGGTCGCAGGAAAAAGTTTCTGTAAATCGCGATCGTAAAAATCCGGGAATGACTCAGCGAATTCTCGACGTTTGCGAGTGTAATAAGTCTTCAGCTTCTTGTTCAGTCCGTTGTATTCGGATACTCGCAAACGTGGTGGGACCGCTGGCGTTTTCCCAGCCAACGAGCCCATCAATTCTTCGACATACTCCAACTTGCGTAGTGCCGGCCACCCCTTGTAGCGCGTGCGCCATTGATCTCCGGGGGCCAACCAGACGGCAAAGGTCTCCGCCCAATCTTCGTCAGGATGCGCTTGTGCGTACCAGTCGTCCAAATGGATTACGAAAGACCGACTGTGTTGTCGCGGCCGATAAGTTTCCGGGTATTCCTGCGAGGCCAAACCGAAATGTTGTCGCCATTTGCGCCGGCGTTGTAAGCGATAGGCATACGAATAGGCGTGACCTGCCTCGTGTCTCAACAATCGCATGCATTCTTCACGCGTGCCTCCCTCCACCTCAAGGATGAGTTTGCGCTCCAATTTGCGCAGTCGTTCGTCACACAGATAAAACGGAACGAAGATCGCTGGAATATCTTCCGGGCAAAACCATTCATCACCAATATGTACAGGTGGTTGAAATACCTGTCCGCGAAATGTCAACTCCTCGTGCAGTTGAGTTACACATGATTCCAGGGTCGTCCCCTCCAGTCTTAATGCAAACGTGCTGATGCGTTGCTCAAGCAACGCATTGTCGTCGAGAAGACGCCAGTCGGCATGTTTGGTCATCACCATGACAAAACCCTTTCGTGTAAAATCGGTCTAGGGTGAGGGGGTTTTAGGCCGGGGAACGTGACCCGAAAAGGAAAAAATCAAATCGCCTCATTATTTGATTTTGCCCGACTGAATATCCACCGGTGGCTTGTCCATAATCCTACAGGTATTGCTGCGCTCAAAATTAGTATGAGCCAAGGATACTGCTTGGCAAACGCCGTTGATCCCAAAAACGAATAGGTGAAAGATAACGGCATTACCCCACACAAGAGCGCTGCGAAATACTCTCGCGCCGGCATTCGCACTAGTCCTGCGAAGCAACTGAGTAGTTCCGGTAAAATGATCATCCAGCGAGAGACCACGATCACCCAGCCACCTGATCGCGCAAAAAACTCACTCCCCACTGTCAGTCCGCGTGTGCCGATGAGAAACCGGGCTGTTTTTTCATTCAAGACCCGGCACAACAGATAGGCTGTCGTGCCTGCGCAAAATGTGCCTAAGGTTCCGATCGCTCCACCCAACCAAGGTCCATATGCCATGCCCAATGATGTCAGTACCGCAGTCGCAGGAATGGGAAGAAACACATCAAGTGTCAAAAGCCCAACGACGAAAAGCCAATCCCAACGGCCAACCGAACCTCCCGACTGCCCGATTAGCAATCCTTCAAAATATCCGCCCCAAAGGAAGAATGCTCCTACCATCAATCCCGAAGCAACCAGTCCTGTAATTAGAACACGCACAGCTCATTCCGACTTACAAAACATGATGAGCGCAAGAGCAGGGAAACAGAATTGAAAAAACCTCAGAACCCGCCTTGTATTCGGCTTATTGTCGATTAGCCTTAATTTCAATTAACTCGGCTCGAACAGCCTTGTCAGTAAATGTATCGGCAGCTGCCTTGAATTTCCATGTGGCACCGGATTCGATCGTCTTTTCATCCTTGGTAGCTGTGTCTACAATTTTGTCTTCAGCGTCAAACAGGCGAAACACCAGTTTGATGTCCTCAAAGGTAGTTGTGGTTGTGTTACGCAGTTCGCCTTCTACATAAGTGAAAGTTAATCCGTCCTTATCATTCTTTTTGACTAAAAAAGAATCCAGCTCAAGCCCCGCTACCTTTGGGGCCCCCGGTAAACCATCCGGAGGCTTAGGAAGCCCATTCACGGGTTTTGGTTGACCGTTCTCGTCTATAGACGGGGAAGGATCGAAAGGTGGTGTTGGAGGAACAGGTTCAGGTGTTGGGGGAACAGGTTCGGG
>CAYUXV010000349.1:0-16424 GCA_964448875.1 uncultured Verrucomicrobiota bacterium | reverse complement strand
AGAACTAGGGCACGGTGATGGTTACAAGTATGCACACGATTATGATGGGCATTTTGTGGCGCAGGAATATCTCGGGATTGAAAAGCGTTTTTATAGCCCTACCGAAGAGGGGGTTGAGAAAAAAATCAAGGATCGCGTGATGCATTGGCGCGCTTTGCAAGAAAAGGCGAAGGCGGATGGGAATTGATGTCGCCAAGATGGAACTGCGTACACGTATGCGGGCGGCCTTTGATAACAGCGGGCGCGCTGAGGCGTCGGTTATTATCTGCGAAAAGCTTCGGGTGCTGACAGAGTGGCAGGAAGCAAAAGTGGTAATGGCATTCGCTCCGTTGGGCGATGAGCCGAATATTGAGCCATTACTCTGCGCCACGCGCGCCACCGCCCTGCCCCGCTGGATAGATGATGCCTATGAACCAGCGCAAATAACCGACCTGACAGTCGATCTTTGCCCCGGTAAATTTGGAGTTCGCGAACCATCATCAGAATGTGCAGCACTGGATTGGACGATAATTGATTTGATGCTTGTTCCAGCACTGGCTTTTGACAACAAAGGCAACAGGCTTGGTCGCGGTGGTGGATTTTACGACCGGCTAATTGATTGTGCGCGAAATGCGGGGCCAGTCACAGTCGTGGGGGTATGTTTTGAGTGGCAACTTACTGAAAAAATCCCTGTGGCAGCCCATGACCGCCATGTGGATATTGTGGTTTCCTCTGTAAACTGATAGTGCCTAACGGCGGCGGTCATTGCCGAATATCCCTGTATCAAAGCCGCGTGGCTGATTCCATGGTCGAGCAGATGCATTGTCCGAATCTGGCATTGCGCAGCCGGCACTTCCACTGCCTAGAATCATTAAGAACAGAGTAGTCGAAATAAATATCTTTATGGATTTATTCATGGGACGGGTTGTGGTTCTGGCTTGGTAATGTTTATTTTCGCGGGTGGCTTGAGGCGTTCAGCGAGTGGTGTTTTTACCGCAGGTAAAGGCAAATCGCCAGCTTTTACAGTTGAGGAATTCTGCCCAGCACCTTTTTTCAGCCTGCTTATTTCTGCCTGTAATTCTGTGATTTCCTCTGGGCTTTTGCCGAGTTGTATATAGCGATCGAGTTGCACCTTTTTCTCTTTTAGCTGAATTTTATGCGATTCCATTTGGCTCTTTATCGTGCTCAACTCGATTTGCAATTTTGCCAATTTGCCGCGTTCTGTCTTGAGTGTCTTTTCCAAATTCTCTATTTCTTGTCCGCTTTTAGCATCTGCTCCCTGCATCGTGCTTAATGAATTCTGGGACTGCTGCAATTGAACAAGTAACTTTGATAATTGTGTTTTTAGGGATGCCTGTTCATTTAGCAAATCATCAACTGCGCTTTTACCTCGAATATTCTTCTCTGTAATATCAGCCAAGGATTCTTTTGCTTTGCCAAGATCGTCTTCAGCTTTTTTTTGATTATCTACAGCTGTGAGGGCTCTTTTTAAAGAATCATTGATTTGCACTTCTATCTTTCCAATTTGGCTTTCCTGCATGGTTAGAGTGGCTTTTGCAGCATCAAGATCTTTGCGAGTAGACTTCTCTCTTTGATCCGCTTCTTTAGCTTTGAGGTAGTAAATTACCGAAGTCGCTATAGTTCCAGAAAGTGCAAATAATAAAGCAACAATACCAATTTTTTTCATTGCTTTAATACAACCTGATCGCCTTCTTGAATACCTTTAACCAATTGCGCGGCATTAAGTTCAGCATAAACGATATTTCCACTCTTGTCAGCTCTACTAACCCTAACTAGACCAATATATTCTCCACGTCGTGTCACTATCAAAGAATCACCAAGATCAACACCATTAACGGTCGACATTTGGCATAATATAAATCCATGCTTCAGTTCAATTCCCGCAACTCTCCCGATTACAGTTTTCTTTGGGATTGCTGGTTTAGGGAGGTCAGGCGGGATGATCACAGGAGATACGGGCTTAGGGGGCAAAACAGGAGACGCGATTTCAGGCAAAATTGGTTTCGTTTTACTCGAAGATTTCGGTAGCGGAGGGATAGGTGAGTTTACTGGAACCGGAACTCGGGGTGATGGAACCAAAGTAGCACCACTTAAATTACCATTTTTTAATTTTGCTAGTTCAGCACGTAGTGACTGTATAACTCGTGACGCCTCCAGCAAAGCCTCGCGGGCTTCAGCTTCACCGGATACGGCCTTTGCAACCTTTGCCTTTTCGGACTGAACCGCAATTTCCGATTTGGCCACCTTCTGCTTGGAAGTTGCTACCTGCTTTTTAAGCACTGTTTCAACATCATTAAATTGTTCCAACACATGTTTCAGTTCATTCTGTGCACTAAGAGTTTCGGTTTTTGATTTACTGAGCTTTGCCTCTAAGGCCGTTATTTGATTTTCTATGTTTAGTTGATTTTTTGTTGAGACGTTGTGTTGCTTGTTTCTTGAGGAAGATAAGTTTTCATGTTGTTTCTCCATTACTGCCAATCGTCCTTCTTTCTCAGTCAAAGTGGCTGCGACTGCTTCAGATTTTTTATTTTGCTCGTCCAATTGTTTCCGCATCTTGGCTAGGCGCGAATTCGCGCCTGCACCATTGGACACAAAATAAATTGTGCTTGCCGCCATGCCAAAGAGCAAAAAGCCAAGCACTGAAATAATGGCGCCAGATTGCTTTTTCATTATGTCATCTAATCAATTCAACATCGTCGCCTACATTAAGCGTAGTATTTGTCTTATCCTTAACAATATCACATATAGAAATTCCCGCCCGAATATCCCTTACCTGTAGTTGCCCCACTTCTTTGCCATCTCTTCGCACAATGAATTTGTCATTTTTCTTTACTCCATTCGGCTCGCCAATATCCAGCAAGACGAATTCGAATTCTGGATGAATGGCCTTAATTTGACCAATAATAGCTTTTGCCTTGGCGATCTCCGGCAAAGCGATTTTAGGGGGAGCGGTTGGAGCTTCCTTGCGTGTCCGGATAAGTGCCTCAGCCTTTATGGCATCCAACTCTGCAAGTCGCTCTCTGATCTCACCGGGTGACAATCCCAAGGATTGATATGCTCCGGTAAAGGGATTAGATTTTCCATTGATGCTGGTGGCATTTGCCTCAAGTTCTACCTTTATTTTTTCCAATTGCTCAACGCGCATTTTCAGTAGTTCTGCGTTTTTTTCAGCCTGCTGTTTATCGGTATTAAGTTTTACAACTGTTTGCTGCAGCCGATGCTCAACTGAGCGCGCTTGAATAAGCGCGTTTGTGGCCACGGTTAGATGGCTTCGCATATTTTGAAGATCCAAGTCGTTCTCGTGTAGACGATCTGCCAATTCGGCGGCCTCGGCATCTGCTTGCTTTGCCAGGTCCAACATCTCGCGGTAATCACCTTCAAGGCGTGTCACCTCTTTTTCCAATCCAACAACAAGCTCCTTGTTTTCAGAGAGAGACTTCTCCAGTGCAGTTGCTGTTATCTGGAAATCGCGTCCAGTTTTGAGAAATAAAGTTGCTGCAATTAGTGCTGCCAAAAGCAACGCAGACAATAGGCCAATCAACGTGGTCGTGCCTTTTTTCATGTTCACACCTCCTTGCGAAGTTTATGCTCCAAAAAGAGCACAATGTCCACACGTCAATCCGTGTACTTATCCACCGGCTGTGAAAAGTATCGCGGCGTAATTTTACACCATCACCGACTTGAGGCACACCTGGGCTGTTTGCTTTGTCGAGCTTACAGATGGCCTCTTCTCCGGAGATTCTGACAACAGTCAGTAGGCCAATTAATTGAGTCCCCCTGCGTACGGTATATTTCTGCCCAATTCTGGAATATTTTGCTCCGAGGTTGATGTGTATCAATCCAAATGCAGCATTGAGTTTGGTTACTTTTCCTGTCTTTGCCGGGACGGCTTCTGCTTTTTCCTTCGCTGCTAAAATAACTTTTACTTCAGCGGCAGAAATAGGCTTTCCTTTAAATGTAAGTGCCTTCCACTCCTTTAATTCTTTGCCTCCCCCTCCAGCTCTATTTGCAGTAGCAATGGCTTGATTATATTTTGTTTCCCAATCGCTAGCATCTTGTTGCGCGCCAGCTAATTTTGATTCAGCATCATTTTTTGCCTGTATCGCGCCCCCCAGATTACCTTCTGCGGTTGCTTGAGCGGCTTCTGCTTGGGCTTTTGCTTGTGTTGCTAACTGTAAATCTGTTTTGGCTTTTTGCGTTGCGTTGTTTGCTGTATCCATTTCTTTTTGCAGATTGGACAAATTTTCTTCAGCAGTTGCAACCTTCTGTTCGGCCTCACCGGCTTTTGTTTGGAAATCAGAACTAGATTTTTTAAATTTATCTCGCTGAGTTTTCATCTCCTCGACTTTGTCCGGGATAGACAATCCAAGAAAAATCCCACCGCCGCCGGCAAGGATTATTAGTCCCAACATGATTTTTGTTACCAATGCCATATCAATACCTCCGCATTCTTGTAATAATAAAACATCATATGTTCAAGCTGTCAATTAGGTGCAATATATCCAGAAATAAAGTTCGTTATTAATCCAAATCTAAAATAATGAAATATGGTAAGAGTGAATTAGATTATGGGTATTACGATTTCTTAGGTTTCAGGATTCCTTCAAACTTTCTAAGTAATCGTTTTAATTCCTCTGGGTTGTTTATTTTCGTGCCATTGAATTCCAATGCCATAAAACCATTCAGTTTACGATTTGGAGATTTCAGTTCGGAAATCTTTTCTTTTGCCGTCCTCAATGCATCATTGTTGTCAGGTTGCAGATTAAGCTCTTTTTTCTTCCAAGCAGCTTCCGCATCCGCAAGTTTTGTTTTGATTAAGGAAATTTCATTTTTTAGGGAAACGAGTTTCTCTGCCTTCGCAATGGCGTCTTTTGCCTGCTCGCGATACATCCAGTAAACAGTGCCCGCGATGCCGGCAAGCACTATCGCTATTATAATAGTCAATTTAATCAGGCAACGCATCTAGTTAATTTCATGCAGGAAATCGGTGGCGAAGGCCCGGACAGAGATTGTCCTACTTGATTCGGCGAATAATGTGAAAACCATTGTCGCCATCAATTACAGGTGAGGTTCCATTAACGTCCAAATCAAAAGCGGCCGTCGCAAACTTGAATCCAAAGCGATTGCGAATAGCCGGCAAATCGAAGCTGCCTATATCACCACCATTTGCGCGTGTTGCATTATCGTCGGAATACGTAGTTACAATTTTTGCGAATTGAGCACCTTTTGCGACGGCTTGTACTCGTGCTTCATCGATACGTTTTCTGGCTTCCTCGCGTGTCCGCTTGGTTTCGTCGTCGGCATCATCGTGCTTTACAAGAATATGCGACGCAGAAATTGTCCGGTTTTTAACTAGCTGAGCGCGCACAGGCTCGCTCGTCTCCTGTAAGCGCATCTTGTTGTAGTCCTCGTCTGATATTATGAAAAACCATCCAGCAAGTTTTTCATCAAGCGCGTTTGCAGCGCGTTTCCCTTTTTCTACATTTTTCTCATATTCTTCGAGTTTCTTTTGATGCTCCGGAGTAACTCGGGCGATTGCCCCCTTGAGTTTGCCCAGATTGCTGCCGGTCTTGTTTCCCTCAGCAGATTCAGGCAGTTCCGGCTTTTCAATCAACCTCTCCTTAAATCGGGCTCTTGCCAGTAAATATTTTCCCCTTGGTGAATTGCCCTCAGCACGTGGCTTTTCACCATAACGAATGATTATTTCCAGTCCATCGTCCATGCCCAATAATAAATGTCCGTGTGGCCAGATTATATCTCGGCCAATCTGACCGAGAAAACCATTGCTTCCGAGGACATCGACTAACGCTTGGGCATCTGATTGGTTGATGCCTTCAGGCATAGCTGACAGAACATTCACATTTGTTGCCAAGGCTTCTAGTTTTAGCTGCGTAAGAGATGGTGGCTGCCTTACAACATTTTGGATTTTCACACTTCCAAATACCCCAGCCAATGTGTCTATTGTATTAGTATTTAATTCTTCATGAGTCGCAAATTTAGGCCCATTGTTGACCCATTTAGGTGACTCGTCTTGACTTTGAATAAACCGAAACTCATTGGTTGCAATTCTCCCGGTGATTGATTGACTCAACAAGCCTCCGATTGTCATTTCTTTCAAACTACCTGAGCTGAAAGACCAGCCGGCCCTGTTAAAAAGACTTGTCTCAATCCAATCAGTAAAATCAGTCGTTATGGCACTGTCATTTTCGATTCTGGTAGTCAGTACTGTTTCACTGCCTGGTATACGCACATAAAACAACTCTCCATCGCCACTTCCGCTACTTTGGCCATTTTCATTATTTACTTCTTTACCAATTATTAATTCAGCCAACGGTTTATCTTCTTCATCAAGATAACGCACAAGACGTCCAACTCCTTGATCTCCAAGTTTTACAACATTCTCCTCGGGTTTAATTACGCCATAGTAAGAATGTCTGCCACGCTCCTGGCTTTCTACACTTAGTTTCTTTCTGTCAAACAGCAATGTCACAGCATTCTGCAATTGAGTAGTTTCATCAGCTGGGTATCCACCCAGTGTTTCAATTTTCCATATATTGTTTTTGTCTCGCTCAACTAAAATCTTTGAAAAGTCCCCTTTTTCTTCATCAAATTGTAATATTTCTATCTTAGCCACCTTTTGGGAATCCGTGAATTCGGCAAATAAAGACTCTCCTGCACCTTCAGGGTTATCTTTGGGTGATTCCGGTTGTGAAATCCACGCAATAACCAATAAGGCCATTGCGATTGCCATAAAAACTCCAGTTTTGCTTTCTTCACTCATTTGGTGATCAGTTCACATCTCGAATGCGTGATGAACGAACTCCTATTGTTTCCCTGCTGAGTTGATAAAAGAATATAAATATGCCCAAAGCTAGAGGAATTATTGGTGGCAAAAATACTGCCAATTGTTTTATTTCTGTTTCACGAGCTCTAATATCAAGGTCGAGCTTGGTTTGCTCACTTTTAATGGCTTTGTCTCGTTTCCCTTTCATTTGATTCTCCTCCCGCTCCACGTAGTCATCACGCTGCTTTTCGAGAATCTTCTTTGTGTTTAGATAATTATCGTATTCATCACGTTCATTTAAATCCAAAATGAGGAATCCCCCCGCTTCTTCAGCTTCAGCCTCAGCTCGAGCGAAAGAATGCCAATCGTTTTCCTCTAACAATTTGTCCATTGCTTCCTGAAACTCACGTTTGGCCTTGGTGCTTACTGCCCTGGATTGTTCCTTAAATTCCTCACGTTTTGCCTGTATTTGTTGGCGGCCTTCTCGCACTCGCTTTTCAATTAAGGAAAGAGTCCGGTGCACTCTGCGCTTATTTCGGATGGAAATATAACGGTCATCTTTGGCGAGGTAATCCAGCGTATTGAGGATGAATGTAACGTTATCAACATCCATGTTCATTCCCATTTCAGTTCCCACGCCATCGCCTCTTATTTGAAACAATGGGCGAGCAACAAAATCTATGTCTGATGCTAACACAACGTTAACCCGCGGGCTGAATGCATCCATTGTTGTATAATCTGCTGCCCAAGGTGCTGCTTTACCTGTTTTAGGTTCGGGCATACGGCTGCCTCCTGCGGTTTCCTTCCGTTTGGCACGTTTCAAAGCCAGGGCTATGGCTTCGCCATGGTTATCAAGTAAGTCTGCAAGCGATCCTGCAGTGTTGCGTAATGCAGTAATGTTTGCTGATAATTCTGATGGGTTAGCATTAAGAATATTTTTGAGTTCATTTTCCATAGCTCGCAACCTGGCGAGCTGCTCCAACGCCTCGCGAGGCGGACGTGCTTCCAGTTTTTGGGGGAGGATTGCTATGGTTTCTTTGATGATTTCTCGTAATTGTGCGCGTATACGACGATTAGCGATTGCCTGAAATCGGTCTCGAGACAATGACGTTTTTAACTGAGAAGCAGTGAATTTACCTGAGAGGGTGCCCTCTAAAGAAGCGACGGAAATATGCAAATCATCAATTATTTTGTCCGCATCAATCGAGCCAGTAGAGTTCCCTTCTGTGGTTCCATTATCTTCGGGTGAATTCGTTTTGAGTTTTCCGCTTTCTTGGTCTATTTGATTCCAGAATTGTTCCTTGTTCCAATCAGAGAAGTGAAGGGCATTGACTGTTTTTAACTCTTGCGCGAACAAGTTGACTTCAGCTGATAGCAACGGCGCAATGGATTCTAAGTCTTCCGTCAAAAAAGTGTTCCCGTTTGTCTGGTTAAGCAATGCTGAATACTTCGTTGATTTTGTGGGATCTACCGATTCAAGAAGAGTTGAAAATTGTTTTGCTGTACGTCTTAAGTCACTCATCTGGCGGGATAATTTCCCTTGGCTAATTTCCTCTGGCCAAAAAGCATTCCCCATCCATTTCCCTAAAGCTAGGGCGGCAGTAGTATCGATTTTTGACAACTCCTCAATCATGGTTGCCTGTTTCTCCCTCAGTTCCAGGCCGTCGCCGAGTCTGCCAACAAGATCTGTGGTTGCTGCGCTGCCTTTAGGCCGGCTTATTGTTGGAGCTCCGTGGATATGCGCTGCAAGGATATGCTGAGTTCCTGATGTTGATGTGCGTTCTCGTGCGGAATCCAATCCCCCCTGTGATCCCGTCATTGTTCGGCTGCGTGTCAGGCCTGATATCGGCCCGGTTCGAACAAGTGGGTCAAAAGCCAAAGTTGCATTGGCTTCCTGTTGAATGGAGCCCGTGAATGGGAAAAGCAAATACTGTAGGCCAGAACTGATTTCATGATCAGAACGAAATGCAGTTTTATCACCGCCAGCAGTCCCGCCGGCGAACACAATCTCATCATCCAAATAATCATTCTTGGGGAATGGATTATATGTATGATAGACTATATGAGTATCACGGGTTCGATGAGAATGATCATCAAATCTTCTTACCTTGCGCTGTACTGCAGCCCTTTCAACTTTCAACTCTTGGGCGATAAGTAATGGCTGCATGAGTTTGAGCAGCCCGCCAAATGCGCCTTTTAGCAGGGGGTTGTCAGCCATGCCATTAATCCGATTAATTAACAATTGTGTTTGGATTTCCAGAGCCCATAGTTGAATCTCATCACGGCTTATACGCCTGTCAACCTCCTCCTTCATTTTGGATCTGGTCGATTCTTCTTTCCGAACTTTTAGCTGAATACGTTGTTGTGCCTCCCCCAGGAAGGCTCGAAAAACACCAGGGTTGGATTGAATGAAACGTCCGATTTGTTCGCGTTGATTGGCTTCAGCCGGAACGCTCCCGCTTGCGAGCGACCAAAGTTCCTCCTCTATCTCCACTCGTTTCCGGTCGGATTCATCTTTGGAGCTTAGATTGCCAATCTGCAACAACTCCCAAAGTTGATTTATATCTGCCTTGGGTGCCGGTTGTGGTGGCATGCCTGGCATTCTGGGAGGGGCACCCATTTTAGGATCACCAGTGCTCGGTATTAAATCACGCCTTTGATATAAGGCTACTAAAGGGTCTTCTAGAATAGCCGAAGGGGCACCTGTTTCTATCGCCTCTATCAGGTTGGTCATACTTCCCGGCGACATGGCGGATGGCTGAAACACCAGGAGTGCATCGTAATTTTTTGCCAAAACCTTGCCTTTTTGAGCAGCTACTTCGATGCGGTCTTCTAAATCTACGAGTAATTTGTGTTCAAATAAATCATTTGCAATAGCGTTCCACTTCAACGCAGCAATAGAATTTCTCTTGAGCCCATCTCCCTTGCCATACATATCAGCGAGAGCCCACTGCGCTTGAATATTTCCTTTTCCAGCCGCCTTTTGATACCACGTTGCTGCCGTTTTGAGATTTTTTAGATCAGCATCTCCGAGTGCTAACATCTGGCCCATTTTAAACATCGATCCTGAATGACCTGATTCAGCTGCTTTTGAGAACCATTTTAGCGCAGACGCCGGGTCGTGCTGCGGGCCTGGTCCAAATTGAAGCATTTTACCAAGCTCAAACTGTGCTTCAGTTTTACCTTTTTCTGCAGCTGCCATACGAGTGGCTAGCGCTTTGGCAAACCATATTGCAGCACTCTTTGAACTAGGCGCTATGCCATAGCCCTGTTGATATATGACGCCCAAATCGTGTTGTGCTGCAGCATCCCCGTTATTGGCGCGGGCCAGATAAAGGTTTATGGCTTCGCGTCGCCACTCGGCTGCCTTGGCGTCGTTTTTTGGCAGGCCAGAACCGCCCTCATAAAGCTTTGCCATTTTTGATGCGCCTACTGGATCGTCTTTTTTGGCAGCCTTGCTATACCAATCTATTACAACACGCATCCTTGGGTCAGGACCACTGATGCCTATTAACGGAGAAACCGATCCGTGTGCCGATAATTCCCGTAAAAGGTCGGCCGGCAAGCCTTTGTTAGAGAGGCAAAGGTCGCCCAGTCTGATCATCGCATCCGTTGCGCCATCGTTTGCTGTTGCGTTATATTCTATGACGGCTTTTGTGTACCAACGGTCAGCCGCTGACATATCCTGCATCACAGCCAATCCTGACTCAAATGCTGCACCGACTTGCATGAGCAAGTCTGCGTTGTTGCTTGTACCCGCCAGCAAGTTCGCCGCCTCAATGTAATATTTTTTTGCTGCTGTAGCATTGATGTCACAGCCCCAGCCCTTTTCGTGCATCCTGGCAAGATGGAATATCGAGGTGGCGTCGCGGGCTTCGGCTTTGTTTTTTACGTTCTCAAAAGCAGCTTTGAGCTCATCCTGGATTTTGGCAGCTTGCTCTAATATTTTTTGCTGGCGTGTGGTTGCATTGGCATCACCGAGTTTAACCAGTCCTTCATCTGCCTTTGCCAAAGATTGAAGTTCTGCAATGAGAATTTTTTTGGAAACCCATTGTGACTCTTTAATATAATCTCCAGCTGGCTTCAGTCCCGGCAAAGCACGGGGCTTGACCCATTCAATGGCTTCAAATTCTGCTTGGGCTTTTTGCGGTTCAGTGAGCCCGCTCTCATTTATATTGATATCGCGTTGCTCGTACTGAGGAATTGCTTGTGAAGGGTCGACAGCCTTTACATTATACTGCTTTCGCAACTCTGTAATGAGTTGATTAATCGGCATCGGTTGCCTTGACCGCGGATCAAATCCACCCATGAGAACCATCTGGCTATCAGAGTCCATCACAACACCGAGGGTCTTTTTTTCCTGATCGAGCAAGGAAACAATAGAGCGCATTAATTCATATTCTACCGGGATGCCACGCTGAAGAAATGGAACGATGACCTGCTTGTTTTCACCTCCGACAAATGCCAGTGCCATGTAGAATCGATATTCCTTTCTGCTGCCCTGTTGAGATCCAAGCATTTGCTGCTCAGTGATTCCATATCGCTCTTCAGCCATTGTGGCGATCGGCATGAAGCTTTCGACGTCCGTGTGGCGCGTTATTTTTATTCGCCCGTCAGCACGCCTTTCAATCTCATCAAGCATGTTGAGCAGATTAATTCGTGTTTGGATGTAATCTTCAGGAATATCCCGCTCGGGACTAATGAATGCCTCGACCTTGATAACTCGGTCCTCAGGAATGTTCTTTAAAAGTTCTATGCTTTTTGGCGATAAGACGCTGAGTTTTTCAGAGCTGAAATCTGCGCGTGAATCGTTTGTATTTACAATTGCAGCCAAAGAAACAGTTGCAATTATAAGGGACATGGTGCGGGCAGCATAATGAATCCATAATGGCACCGTTCCAACTGTTCCGCCCCAATGTCGCCTGCCTATAAGAACTGAGCACAAGTATAACATTACACCAATAATAGCACTAAAGTAGACAATGCCAGATAAGCTGATGATGCCGCGGGCAAAATCATAAAAATGTGCATGCAGGCTCCAAACTCGCATTGTGTCCGTCATGGCTGCACTGATTAGTAACATATCTGCATGGCCTGCCATCACAAGAGGCGCGTTAAACGCGACACCAAGAACAAATGCCACTGTAAGGTTGCCAGTCAGAAACGATGCTACCATGCCTACTGCCAGCATCGATAATCCCATAAACCAGTAACCTAGATAAGTGCTGAACATGAGTCCCATATCAGGATTGCCAAGCCAATTTAGTACAAACAGATTTGTGAGAGAGAAGAAGAGGGATATTGTGAAAATCGCCACCGCGGCTATGTATTTACCAAGAACCACCTGTAAGTCACTTGCGGGCAGTGTAAGGAGAAGCTCGTCGGTGCCTTGGCGTCGTTCATCCGCCCATATACCCATGGTGATGGCCGGAACAAAACCAAGCAGAATGAAGTGTATATATTTATTTAATTGATCGAGGTTTGCAAGATTGGCATTGAAAAACTCCCTTGGCCAAAATGCTGCGAAGCCACTGGATAGTACAAATGCACATATGAAAACATAACCTGTCGGACTGCCAAAATAGGAAAAAAGGTTTCTCTTAAAGATGGCGATTACTGCACGGGTGTTCATGCGGCGACTGTCTGTTTGTTGAACCATGCATCAAGGGATCTTTCATCCTTTAGATCATTAGAGGTGCCATCAAAGACTATGCGGCCCTCGTTGATTAACAGCACACGGTCTGTCATTTTTCGTACTTCCTGTAGGATGTGAGTGGAAAGCAGGACTGTCTTGCCCAAGCCACGTATAAGCTTCCGCACCTCAATTATTTGGTTTGGGTCGAGTCCGGCAGTAGGCTCATCCATAATTAGAATGTCGGGGTCATGAAGTAATGCGTTAGCCATGCCGACACGTTGGCGATATCCACGCGATAGCTTTCCGATTGCCTTATGCACAACCTCATCAATTCCGCATGTTTCAATGACGTGTCCAATGCGTTCATTCTTGTCTTCCTGGGATAGTCCTCGTGCCTCGGCAAAAAAATTCAACAAGGTAAAAGGCGTCATCTCTGCATATAGCGGACCGTTCTCCGGCAGGTATCCAATTCGATTGGCAATCTTAAGACGATCAGGCCCAACATCTTGGCCGCATATACGAGCTTTCCCAGATGAGGGAGCCAAAAAACCCGTGAGTAGTTTCATGGTCGTGGATTTGCCGGCACCGTTCGGCCCCAAGAACGCAACTATTTCACCTTCGCGAATGTTAAAATTCAAATCCTCAACTGCAGTAAATCGTCCGTAGTATTTGGACAGGCCAATAGCTTCCACCATTATTTCACCAAGGTTTTTAACCTCAGGCTTGGCAGCTTTTGTTTTCTTCTTCGCTGGCTTCGGTTTGTCAGGCATCTCGGACAAAATTACTAAATCGCTCTTTTTGCTGTTATTCGGAAAACGGGCAGAAATCTTACACCATGTGTCAAGACCCATCCAGATAACGTTTTATTCATAAAATGGGACTTCAATTCAAAGCAAACAATCAAAAGGAAATCTTCACGGTTTTTTCAAACGCAGGCCTTTTAGCCGTTTCTCAACTTTTGGATTGTCTTCAATTTCCAAAGATTTCCTCCAAAACTCACCTGCCTTCAAATTATCTTTTAGGCTATGATAAATATCGCCGAGATGTTCAAAAAGAACTGCGTCCTGCTCCTTTTCTTTTTCCATTATTTTTAATGCCTTTAGTTGCCATTTTAGTGCTTCTTTTGATTTTCCCTGCTGGAAGACCACCCAGGCCATGCTGTCAAGGTAGGCGGCATTGTTCGCGTCAAGCTCTAAAGCCTTTTCAATCATTTTTCGGGCCTCATCGAGATTCTCTCCTCGCTCAGCCCACATGTATCCTAGATAATTTAAGGCCCCGGCAAATTCTGGATTTAATTTAATAGCCTTGAGAAAACTTTTTTCAGCATCTTTGAACAACTTATTCCGTTCCTGTGTTGCTCCCATGTCAAAATAAAATCCAGAGGAGAGAAAATTAGGTTTATTATCAACCATTGCCTGAGCTTCCGCAGCTATGATGTGTTTCAGGGCCTGTCCGTAATCACTCATTTGCCTATGAGTTAGTGAGGTCCAATATTCGAGGAGAAAGTTGGGCTTAAAACGAGAGCGAGCAATGCCAAGTGTCCCAATTGCCTCTTTAGGCTTTTTCATCATTAATTGAGAGCTGGCCAATTCATAATATGCCGGCTCGTAATTTTGGTTAATCTTAATGACTCGAGAAAAATACATGGCTGCTTTTTCAGCATTGCGATGGTTCTTGGCGAAAACACCAAGTACCCAGTTTGTTTTCGGGTTTGCAGGGTCAGTCTCAAGGAGTGCTTCCATTTGTATTTCAGCATCACGAATGCGTCCTGCCTTAATATATAAATTGGCAATTCTTTCGCGCAGAGCAAAATTTCGAGGCGATTTTTTAAGAAGGAGTTGACCTGTTTCAGCTGCAGCAACGATGTCACCGGCACGTTCAAATGCATTCATCAGTTTAAGTCGAACGCCATCTTCAATTGGATTGAGCTTACGCGCCCTGATAAGTAATTCTCGCACTTTTGATCGAAACACTTTTGCTTCATCCGGATGAGAAGTTGCATATTCAAAGTGCATTCCAGATAAATCCACGAGAAACCCTGCATCCGGATTCTGTATTTTATTAGCGATCTTGATGGCTTCAAGCCAGTCTCTGGAACGTTTCATTTCCCGATATATCGTGCAGAGGTTTTTGTAGCCTTGTATAGATTTGGGGTTCTTGCGGATGGCTGATTCGCTGGCTAATATAGAAAGGTCCAGTTTGCCTTCTTTGGCATAAGCAATGCCAAGCCAGGCATCAATCTCAGCTGACGCACCCTTTCTCTCAACTGCTTTGACAAGCAGCAAAGCTGCACGATGTGAATCGTTGGTGTTCAGCAATTTTCGGGCTGCTAGCAATACAAGTTTTTCATCACTCGTATCAGCCATGCCTGCCTGATAAAATTCGTCGTTTGCCTTTTGTTTTTGACGTTGCAATTCATAACTTACTCCAGCACTGAAATGAGCCATTGCCTGAATACGTCGTTCTTGGGCAGGATCAGGTTTTGCTGTTATTGACTCTACAGCAAAGGCATCAGGCTTTGGTTTGGCTTGTTCCGTTGGCGGGGCCGGTGGCTCGGAAAGCTTGCTCAGAGCTTCCTCTACGCTGGGCTCATCTAGGACAACGCACCCCGACAACAGAAGATACGCAACACATCCGGGTAAAAAAGCCCGCAAGAATTGAGTCTTCATTTGCAAGGACTGCTCGGCGGATTGAAGCGCAATTGCTACTTCTGCCAAGTACGTTTTTTGTGCCTATTAGCGCGCGAATGTTTGCGTCGCTTATGTTTATTTATTTTTGCCTTTCGGCGTTTTTTCAGTGAACCCATATGTTTCGTTAGTAGAAGTGTCTAGTATACCACCTTGTTGAGTGGGTATTCAATAATTCCTTCAGCTCCCGCCGATATTAATTTTGGGATGATATCACGGGCAACATGCTCATTGATGACAGTTTCCACCGCCACCCACCCGGATTGGCTTAGTTCATTGACGGTCGGGTTGCGCAAAGCTGGGAGTTGTTTGAGAATCTTTTTGAGATTTTTCTCCTCAATGTTCAGTTTAAGACCAACCTTCACCTCGGCATCCAATGCTCCGCGCAGGAGCATCGCCATAGTTTCGATCTTCTGGCGCTTCCACTTGTCCTTCCACGAATCCTTGTTGGAGATAAGTCGTGGGGTGCTGCTCATAAGCTCTTCAACAATACGCAATTTGTTGGCACGCAGACTACTGCCAGTCTCAGTTACCTCCACAATAGCATCTACCAATTCGTGCGCCTTTACTTCCGTTGCTCCCCATGAAAATTCAACCTCTGCCTTCACGCCATTTTTCTTAAGCCAACGCTTCGTCATCCCCACCACCTCTGTGGCAATGCGTTTGCCCTTCAAATCCTTTACGGACTTGATTTTTGAATGTTCCGGCACAGCCAGAACCCAGCGTGCCGGCCGCCGCGTGGCCTTGCTAAATAGAAATTCCCCAACCTCGTGAACCTTTGAATTGTTTTCATCAATCCAGTCACGCCCCGTTATGCCGCAGTCCAGATATCCTCGTTCCACATAAACGCTCATCTCTTGTGCGCGAATGGTTCGAATCTCAAGGTCATCGTCATCAACATAGGGGATGTAAGACCGACTGCTCACCTGCACATTCCAGCCAGCCTTGGCAAGCTTCTCAACAGTTGCATCCTGAAGGCTCCCTTTTGGTAAACCAAATTTTAATTTTTTCTTTTTACTCATCTATTTTACAGTGTTTGCTGCTGTTACAGCGAACACGCAAAGCACCCAACTGGTAATTTAGCAGATCCGAACGGGTTGATTTGCCAGCGATGGAAGCGAAAAGCCATCTTTTTCTTCTTCTTTTTACGATGCCTCCACGCCTTTTTGAATAATTATGCGTCAATTCTTCGATAAGTATGTCGCCCCTTAAGCTCCACTTCTCCCTGCGCAATCGCCGCAAACGCCGCCGGATCCGTCCGATGCTCCGCCTCCTGAATCCGATCCCGTAAATTCTCCGGTGTATCATCGACCCGACC
>CAYUXV010000348.1:0-5761 GCA_964448875.1 uncultured Verrucomicrobiota bacterium | reverse complement strand
TGAGATTCCGCAGGCATAACCGGACCTGTCGCACTGGTTTCCATACTCCAGCCATCGCCTCCTCAAACATTGCCTCCAAAGTTGTATTGAACACCGAGTTACGACACTGCGGATGCGCGAACCGATACCGCGCACCCGTTTCCGTGAAGTCTGTAAATCGAATCCCCAAGCTTAACTCACGCGCCTGCATCCGTTCGCGCCGCAGCTGCCCCACCAACCGCGACATCTCGCTCAGTGCAAAAACCAGCACCGCACCATGATCTGGCTCATCCTCTGGCAACGTTGTACTGCTGGAGATCGTGGTGCGATCCTTCACTTCCAACACCAGTGGCTCGCTCCAATACCCATTCGAGAACAGCCAAAGCTGCTGCCCCCAAATCCCGAATTTTTGCTTCAACAATGTTGACGACAATCGTGCCACGTCGTCAAATGTCCGCACGCCCAACGCCACCAGACCTCGCTCCCGCCGCTTGCCCACGCCACACAACTCGCCCACCAGTCGATTTTTTAAAAATTCCGCCTCACCGTCCGGCGGCACTTCAACAAAACCCGGCTTGGCCGCGCTCGTCGCCAACTTCGCCATCCATGGCGAACTGCCCAATCCCGCCGACACCGGCACACCTACTTCGCTTCGGATGCGTTCTCGCAATTCGTTCACGTAATTCGCTGCTGTCGTGTGTCGCCACACGTGTCGGTCCATTGAGGTCAGGTCAAGGAAACCCTCGTCGATCGACATCGGTATCATAGTCGGAGTATACTCCTCCAAAATGCGGAACATCGCTTGCGACAATCGCCGATATTCATCGTACTGCGGTCGCCTCTGCACCCCGTGTGGGCACACGCGTTTTGCCTCGTAACACGCCATACCTGTGGCGATCCCAAATTTTTTAGCCTCGCGATTAGCCGCAATAACAATTCCGTTGCCATTGCGTCCGCCACCGACCCACACTGGGCGCCCCGACAGCGTGGCATCTAGTGCCACCTCGCAACTCGCGAAGAAGGTGTCGCCGTCAACATGCAAAATACGCGTGGGGTTTCTCGGGACCATCCGGGTACAACTCCAGATAAAGCGCAATCATGCGCGCTGTCAAATGTGAGGTATTGAGTGAGACAAAAGGTGTCTCTATCGCGCTCTGACAAACAGCCGACCCGGCAACTGCTTGGCTAAGCGTTTTAGTTCCAGCTGCAGCAGAGCCACGGTGACTTCGGCGGCCGAAAGGCTAGTTTGGACGACGATTTCGTCCACCGTCAACTCCTCGTGTGAGAGGATGACATAAATTTTTTCTTCGTGACCGTTCAACTTAGGCATCGGCATTGACTCTTCTGAACCAATCTTTGTGAGCGCAAAAATATGATTGAATTCTTCCAACACATCGTCTGTGTCACCGCACAATTGCGCCCCATCGCGGATGAGATCATGACAACCGGCACTACGTGGCGAGTCGATACGACCTGGCACAGCAAAGACCGTACGCCCATATTCAGCGGCGAGGTTGGCGGTAATCAGTGCACCACTCGCACGATTGGCTTCCACCACCATCGTCACTCGTGCCATTCCCGCCACGATGCGATTGCGAATAGGAAACGACTGCTTGTCGCCTCTACGTCCAAAAGGGAACTGTGTGATGACTGCACCGTTTCCCGAGATGCGTTTAAATAGGTCAGCATTCTCCGAGGGATATACAATATCCATCCCGGTACCAAGCACGGTGATAGTACGCCCTCCAGCAGCTAGAGCGCCCTCATGCGAGGCGCTGTCTATACCACGCGCGCCTCCACTGATAATCGTGAGTCCAGCACGCGCCAATTGTCCCGCAAGTTTGTTCGCCATCGCTCGACCATATTGCGTAGCCATCCGTGTCCCAACTATCGCCACAGCGTGATGATCACGTTCAGTCAATTGGCCCCGTGCGTACAGGATAATAGGAGGATCATAAATCTCACGCAGCAATGGCGGATACTCATCGTCCCCATTGGTGATAATACGGCAATCAAAATCGCGAATGCGCTTCAACTCGCCAGTAAGATCGACCGTTTGTTCCCAACGAACAATGGCCTGGGCTGTCTCAGGTCCAACACGATTTACCCGAAGCAGTTCACGAACCGACGCACGCAAAATAGCAGGAGCATCGCCGAAATGGTCCATCAGGTGGCGGACAGTGATGGGGCCGACATCCTTAATCAGGTTCAGTGCCAACAACGCCTCACGGGAATCCACGGGTGTATTTTAACACCCTGCCTGGTTGTCGACAAGTTGCAGCTTAAACTCTATGGAACAAGTGCCTTACGGATAGCCTTAAGCATGACTTTCTCAGCACCAGGGTGCACCCAACACCAATCCCCAAGGTTTCCATCTTTTTCCTCCCAATGTTTTTCGGTCGGAATGTAACCGGTACCGCCCTCGCCATAACCAGCAACGAGCACAAAGGAATCTTGTCGCATCTTCTGAGCGGCAAGTTGATACTCAACGTAGCTTTCGCCGGGCAACAGAAGTAACTGCGCGGGGCCAAAATCAATAACGGGGACATCGATAGGCTGACTGCGTTCACAGCGCTGCCGCCAGCTGAGCCCCATCGAGGCAAGGCACTGATGCCAATGATTCACGCCCTTAACAAGCTTGGCCTTGAAATCTTTTTCGGTGAAACCTGGATGGTTACGCGGCTTCAAGCGCATCTCTGCGTTTCGAAATTGAATCTGATGCAACGGCTGACGCTTCGTGCTATCCCAAGCCTTGGTCATGGCTAAATGGAGGCGGTCGGCAAGCACAACACGATTCTTACGGTCGCCAGTATTATATTTACCGGCAGTAACATTACCACTTGCGCCACTAAAATATATCTGCAGACAATCAGGTGTCTCCTTCTGTCGCTTGGCGCGCGCAATGCCTGGAAAATCCGCGCTGACCTCACCGGTCCTATAGTAACTCATTGGATGCGTGGCATAGCCGCTGAGTGCGGCAAGGGGTTGGTCTCCATTCCAAAAGCTGATGGTCTTAATCCATGGATCAATGGTTCCCTCGGGCGCATTGGCGGCAAGAATATTGCGACCACTGGCACTGCCGCGACCAAAAGAAATTTTTCCGTCAGGCAAAACATAACGACGATTGGAAGCAATCTTTTCAACTTTTGCCTGTCCAAGGCCAATCTGTGTGACTGGCTTTGGATTTTTCAGGGCGGCACGTACGGCGGCGGCAACGCGCTGGACAGCTTTCTCATGAAAAGCAAGATCGCAAACACTACCTTTTAAACCGCCACGTTCAAGAATTCGCTGGGCTTCAAGGTCAGTCACTGGCGCATCGTGTTGGTGAATGGCGCTTACAAGTACACGTTCGCGCGTAGTGCCGGCAGCGTTGGCCAACACCTCGCGCCAGCGGTCGAAGGAAGCATTGCGGATCTCGCACCAGTCCACGCTCACAAAAACCACAGGGTTGTCGCCACCAGTCAAAACAACACCCTTGGCGTACAGCGGATCAAGGACACTTTTTGATTTCCACAGCCCGCCCATCATTCCATGACCGATCGGCACAGTGACATCGGTTGAGAAGGGAGCAACAGCGAATTTCGGTGCGGCAAAAACGGGAAGGGAAAACAGGAACAACGGAGCCCAACGTAGGAGGATGGCTTTCATAACGAAAGCATGTTGCCGTTGAAAGCAGCTGGCAAGCCACGAAGGCTGGCTATTACTCCTCGATTGGTATTTCCAACAACTCAGCCTCAGTCCAAGCAGCAGAACGACCGGAAACCTCTTCACGAACAATCTTCACCTGTTCTGCACTTACAGCCTGAACGCTGTTGCCCCAGTTAGCATTGCCACGGATGTAAGTCAACAGATCCGCCAACTCGTCATCAGAAAGGCTATTACCTATGTTGGGCATCTGGTTGTTGTACGACTGCCCGTTAACGGTGATTGGCCCCATCAACCCGTTGTTGACAATGCGAATAATTCGGTCGGGCTTGTCAACCAAAACCCAGTCTGACTCAGCCAATGGGGGATAACCCTGTGAAGCTGAACCCAATCCAGTCTTTTGATGGCAGGTGGCACACTTGTTGGCATAAATCGTCGCACCACGTTCGAGTTGTATCTCATAGGGTGTCTTTGCCAGCATGGCGACCAATTCGGCCTCCTCGGAGTATGGTGCATAGACTTTTGCGGAGAAGCTTCCGTCTGATCGGTCAACAACATTGCAACCCACATACGTAACGACGGCAAAAACAAGTACCAAACCAATCGGCATGTTGTTGGCGCTCGCAACAGGCTCCTGATTTTCTGGCAAAGGATTAATTTTAGATTCGCTCATTGGCTACCAGAGCTCCCATCCGTTTCTTTCTTTGCCACAGCCTCCATATTGGGTGCGGGCGCTTCAGGAACTTGATCCTTCTGTTCCAAGCTTAAAAGATATGCCACCAAAACACGCGCGGCGGGCTTAGGTGTGATGAAAAAGCGTGTTCCATCATCCTCATTGATAACAAATCCATTCGGATGATTATCGACAAGTTCAACCTCAGTTTGTTCATTGACAATCACGCGACGCTCAAACAGATAGGGGTATGGTGGCATTACCGATTTCTCATCAAAATCTCTTGGCCGATATAAATGCCGATAATGCCAGTTTTCATCCTTCCCTTCGCGATTACCAACATTGGCAAGGTCTGGCCCCACGCGCTGGTTGCCGATCATAACGGGCGAATCGTATAGGTAATCAGCCGGCACACTACGACGCTTACCCCAATTATGCTGCAAATCAGACCAAAGCGGATCACCAGCACCCTTAGGTATATATGCGCGTGTATTGGCAGTACAACCAACGCCTTTGATCGCAGCTAATAGTCGTTTGGCATCCTGCTCCTCATCCAGTGCAGACCAAGGAACACGGTTTTCAGGCAAAAGCGAAATGCTATCCTGAAGAGCTTTTGTTCCAGATTCTGTCTGACTTGTTTTCAAACCAAAGAATGCATTCGCCGCCTTGGCATTTTCTGTAAGCAAACCGGACAATTTGGCAACAAGAAGCCGATCAGATTCTACTTTATAGGGGCCATCGAAATAATTGGGTGAATTTTCAGCCTTTGCATAAGCAGAAATTGCATCAATGTTTTCCTTAGAAAAGGCTTTCTTCACTTCGACATCCATTGAATCCCCAACATTCCGCATGTCTTCCTTGATTGAAGAGCTAATATTTTGATCAACCCTTAGTTCTTTCAGGAAAGTCACTGGGTCATCCAACTTATCGGAAAGCCCTTCAAACTCCTGCGTTGCATTCCCTTCCTCTTGAACACTTTTCAGCTCCTTCTTCAACGATTGTGCCATTTCACTCAAAATTTCCAATGTTGGCAAATAGCCCCCCTGTCCCGTTAGCCACTGCACAAAATCTGGATCCTTAAAAAGATACGCTTTGTCTATTGGGTTCTTGTATGAGTCATATTTCAAACCGTTTCGCTTCATCATGTCCTTCAGCGCCTGTTTATCGTCACCCAGCCCGGTCAACTGAATGTCATACAGCACCTTGCCCTGACGAACTTGTTGGCTGTGGCAATGATAACAACCGTTCTCACGGTAAACCTGAGCACCTTGCTTGGCCAAGCCCACTCGATCGTGTGGATAAGCAGAATCACCTTTAACCAGTTCATTTTGCTGGCTAGCAGGCCCCCAAACCATGCCGTACCAGGAAATGAAAAGAGCTGTGAAGATGCCGGCTAAAATCAAAGGAGCCTTGTTCATTCTGTCCCTCCTTCTTCACGTGCCGCCCTCATCATTTTAATTATCT
>CAYUXV010000347.1:0-7875 GCA_964448875.1 uncultured Verrucomicrobiota bacterium | reverse complement strand
CAAGAAGCAGCCTTTCTTTATCTACCTCGCCTACAACGACCCCCACTTTCCCATCCAACCGCCGAAAGATTGGCTGGAGAAAGTGCAAAAACGTGAACCGCAGCTAGACAAGAAACGCGCCACCAACGTCGCGTTTGTCGAGCACATGGATCACGAGATTGGCAAGTTCCTCAAGGCGATCGACGACCTCGGCATCGCCAAGGACACGCTGATCGTTTTTTCCTCCGACAACGGTGGCTCCATCCCGCACGGCGCCTTAAACGGCAAACTCCGCGGCGGCAAACAGGAGCACTGGGAAGGCGGCATTCGTGAGCCCACTTGTGCTCTCTGGCCGGGAACCATCACTGCAGGACGCACCGCTGCTCCGGGCATCACCATGGACCTGCTGCCGACCTTCTGCGAAATCGCCGGCACAAAAGTGACCCACGAAATCGACGGCCAAAGCCTCGCCAATGTTTTCCTCAAGGGCAGTAAGGGTGACCCGAGTCGCACGATGATTTTCGTTCGCCGTGAAGGCAATCGCCTCTACCAGGGCCGATCGTATTATGCAATTCGCCGCGGATCGTGGAAACTGCTACAGAACCACCCGTTTGAACCCATGAAGTTAATAGACCTCGCTAGCGATCCCGCCGAGGCCAAACCTATGCCCGCCAACGGGAAAGTTGCAAATGAACTCATGCGCATCTTGATGGATCATATTCAAAAATCCGGCACTATCCCTTGGCAAAACCCCAACCAGTAGAGCATCAATACTACCGGTAGTTCAGATTTATAAAAGCGCCTGCTTCAGGCCAGCCAACCACTTGACGCAACATGTTCTTCTCTCTGCTCTAAATGAGTAACGCATCTAACAGAAAACACACTCTCGCTCTGTTAACGGTGCTGCATTTTTTTACACATCTCTATCATGTTGCTCTGTTGCCGCTTTTCTTGAAAATCCAGGATGGTTTTAAATTAGCCAACACCGAGGAGGCTACGCTTTTACTCACAGTATTAATGCTAGCCTATTATGCCCCAAGTTATATGACGGGCGTTCTTGCCGATAGATTGGATCGCAAAAAATTATTGGCCATTGGTCTTGCGTTAAATGGCTTGGGCTTCATTGGCCTGGCTTTGGCACACACCTATTCCATGGCTATTATTTCGGTAGTAGTCGCGGGTCTTGGTGGCAGCGTTTACCATCCTTCGGGCATGGCATTAGTGGCAGACTTATTCCATGGCAAGAGTGGCCGCGCATTTGGCATCGTCGGCATTGGCGGAGGAGCAGGTTTTTTTCTTGGACCACTTTATACAGGCTGGAGAGCGGACATGACGGGCAATTGGCAAATTCCAATTCTTGAATTAGGCGTAGTCGGCGTGGCGGCCTCAATTTTGTTTTATTTACTGGCAAACTCAATGTCACATAGCCTCAGGGCACCCCAAGAAGATAAGCACCAACAGCCTATTTTCCCGAACCGACTAATATGGATTATCTTTCTAGTAGCCATCTGCACATTTGCTCTTCGAGACATTGGAGGCAACGGCGTATCTACTTTAGGCTCACTGTTTCTGCAAAAATCACATGGCTGGGATCTCACACAAACTGGTTTTGCGCTCAGCCTAATTTTTCTCGCGGCAATAATTAGCAATCCACTCTTCGGACATTTAAGTGATCTCGGTAATAATAGAGGAAAATGGATCATTTTCACCCTTACAATAGGAGCTGTCACAGCGGTGTTCATTCCACGCGTAAGCACCGACTGGACAATTCCTGTGTTTATCGTACACGGTTTCTTTTTCATGGCATGCTACCCATTAATTGAGTCGCTGATGATGGAGACTGTGTCTCCAAAGGTTCGAGGGCGAGTGGTTGGTATATATCTGACTATCTCGGGTGGAGTGGGAACCCTAGCTCATTGGTTATGTGGCTATTGGGTGGATAGAATGGATGATCTTGCATTCGAATCTACTACTTATTACAGCTATTACATGATGCTAGCTGGGCTAATGCTTACAACCCTTATCGGTGTCGGTTGCCTCAACTGGATACGCTGCAATCGAACAATCGAACAATCGAAGATGGTTGCATAAAATGGCTAGTCTTGACCTCCCCAACTATTTCCTGATCGACCTACCAACTGAAGCACGACTTGTACCCACCATGTTGCGCGAGGCGTTGCGCCAGATCAAACGTAACCGCCGACAGTACATTCGTAACATGTCAACGGAAGACGTTATTAGAGTGCTTGCGCGCTTGGCGGATAACTGGCGCGACGATTTGTACCCCTTTCGCAAATATGTGCTTGAAGCTGGCCCGAAGGCAATGGGCTTTTCCCAGCAGACATTGAGACGCGGGCTTGATCAGTTTTTTGAGCATATCACAGAAGACAGCCTGCATAACTTACTTGCACAGGAGTTCGGCGATGCTCGACGACTTGACACGCCCTCCCCAACCCCCGAAGAGCTTGTGGAAAACCGCATGTCACTTGCTGTTGGCCCGGAACTCATCGGGCATATCACTACTGGCACCGCTCCATGCCTTATGCTAATGAGCATGATACACGGACTGCTTGTTGGCTCCTCCCAATTTATCAAATGCGATCATGGCGAAGGTTTTCTACCTCGAATATTCGCACATTCAATTTATGAGGCACACGGCAAGTTCGGCGCGTGCCTGGAACTTGCCGAGTGGGAAGGCGGGCAAACACACTTGGAGGAAGAACTTTTCACAGAGGCTGATTGCGTCACTGCCATTGCTAGAAACAAAACATTGGAGGCAATCCACAAACGCCTGCCTGACAACACGATTTTTCTAAATTACGGCCAACGCGTAAGTTTTGGCTTCATAACAAAGGACGTAATGACACGTGCTCTCGCACACGAACAAGCGCATCTAGCTGCCGACGACGTAGCTGCTTGGAACCAGCAGGGCTGCCTTGCGCCTCATGTTATTTATGTGCAGAGTGGCGGACCATTGGGAGGCGAACAGTTTTCGGAAATGTTAGCTGTCGCATTAGAACAAAAGGAGGATGAAGATCCTCGAGGCGAATTACCTCATGCAACCGACACAAACATCACTGACCTACAACTAATGTATGCAAATCGTTCTGCAAATGTAGGTGATGTGCGCATTTGGCAGAGTGAAGGTTCAACGGCATGGACAGTAGTATATGATCGTGAGAAGATATTTAAAACGTCGAGCCTAAATCGGTTTATTTTCATAAAAGAAGTCATCGACCTAGACGAGGCACTACGAAACACCGAGATGGTTCGCGGGCAAGTCAGCACAGTTGGTTTAGCAGCAACAAAGCTGGATGCAGCTGAGATAGTTCGCCAACTTGCCCATTGGGGCGTCACACGTGTTTGCCCTATTGGCCAAATGCAGAATCCTCCACTTACGTGGCGCCACGACGGCCGTCCAGCACTGGGCGATTATGTGAGATGGACGGACTGGGAGCTATAGTATTAAATGAAGATTGAGCTACGAAAAACATTTCAATTCGAGGCCGCGCATTCACTGCCTAATCTGCCAATTAACCACAAGTGCTTTAGGCTGCACGGACACAGTTTCAAAGTAGATGTAGTGATCGAAGGTGAGTGTGACCCAAAACTAGGCTGGCTTATTGACTACGCCGATATCGCCAATGCATTCAAGCCTTTCTGGGAACAACTAGATCATAATCACCTCAATAAAATCGAAGGCTTGGAAAACCCAACAAGCGAAAATATCGCCAAATGGATTTGGGATTATCTCAAACCCATATTACCTCAACTAACTGCCATCGAGGTTGCAGAGACATGTAACGCACGATGTGTTTATCGAGGTGACTAATTGATTCTCTGCCACTATCCTCACCCAATGGCTACCCGTTATGCCCATGTTAATATCATTGCCGCAGATTGGAGGTTGCTCTGCGATTTTTATCAGGAAGTCTTTGATTGTGAACCAGTAAGCTCGGAACGTGACCATCATGGTCAACAAACAGATGCATTAACAGGAATGACTGACATTCGCATCCGAGGCCGTCACATGCGGGTGCCTGGCCACGGTGAAAACGGACCAACAATTGAAATTTTTACCTGCAGTGAAAATGCGCCGGATCAGCCACGACTATTAAATCGCCCAGGATTTGCTCATCTGGCATTTGAGGTAGATGATGTAGACGCTAAACGAGTACAAATCAAAAAACTTGGCGGCGATGATTACGGTGAACTGGTGACCATCGACATTGCCGGGGCGGGTCAACTGACACTGCTATACATGACAGACCCGGAAGGAAATATAGTAGAACTCCAAAAATGGAGCTAGTTATCAGTTTTACTGATTTTCGTTAGCCGTTGCGTGAGATGGGTCTTGACGTGTACACTCCTGCACCTGCATGAAAAATCGTCTTTTCCTTTTCTTCGGTCTGTTGGGTTTAATTACGTTATCTGCCTCAGCGCAATTGAATCCGCCGGTCCCAAAGCCAATCGTCGGCGCACGCCATCCCGCGCTAAGCCCGGACGGCCGAAATCTAGCTTTCCTCTATCGTGGTGACATTTGGGGAGTCACATCCAGAGGTGGTCGCGCAACACCGTTGACAAGCCATCTCGAATTGGATGCCTACCCCATATTTTCACCCGATGGCAAATGGCTCGCATTCGGCAGTCTACGCAACGGCAACTGGGATGTTTTCATCATGCCGGCTATCGGTGGTCCAGCTATTCAGTTAACCTGGCATTCAGGGAATGAAATCCCCTTCGGTTGGAGCCCGGATAGCAGTCGCATTAGCTTTGCAGCTAGGCGTAACCCGCCCAATTACGGTGTTTTCACAGTAGATATCCAGACAAAGCGAACGGATTTGGTCTGTGAGGATTATACAATTTGTCGCTACCCAAGGTGGTCGCCTACAGGCAACAAAATGGTTTTTGGCCGCTATGGGTTCCCCTGGTATAGGCCCCGTTACAAAGGCTCTGCAGCAGCTCAAATCTGGATCTGGGATAACGATGACAAAAAACGTGCGATTGTTCAGGGCACTGATAATAAACAACAGCATTTGTACACACAGTTTATGCCAAAAGGAGACAAACTTCTTACGGTAACAGTGTCCGAGCCAACACCTAACAGCCCAAAGTTAGGCGAGAAGTTTAATGAGTATAAAGACAATCCCAAGCGCACGCCAAATCTTTGGCTGATAGACATGGATGGCAAGCGAGAGCAGTTAACAAAACTGGTCGGCGATGCTGTACGATACCCGTCCGTGGCTAAGAATGGTGATATTGCTTTTGAATATAAAGATGGTATTTGGTTGCTAACTAAAGGAGCAAAAGAGCCTCAACGTGTGCAACTTATGGTCTTAAGTGATTCAAAACGCAATTTACGCCGGTACGAACGAATCACAAGTGGCGTAACTGAGGCTGAACCATCTCCAGATGGAAAGTATATGGCTTTTGGACTGAAGGGGGATATCTGGGTAGTTCGATCAGCAAAACCAAAAGGACGCGAAAAAGACCTCGCTGAACGAGCGCGAAGATTAACGAAATGGGCAGGTGATGACTCAGATTTCTCATGGTCTAAGGATGGTAAAAAAATCTATTTCACGAGTGATCGTGAAGGCAATAACCGTATCTATGAATCGACTATAGCAACACTTGAGATTCGCCCACTCTGGAAAAGGCAAGAAGATGTGACCAGACTCCGCATGGGACCTGACGGCAAATTCCTCTTCTGTTGGGTCGCTGGCCCAGAAGGCGGGCTTCATCGGATAGATTTGAAAGACAGCTCTTCTAAAAGGATTATAAAAGTGCCTGGAACCCATTCCCGTGGGCAAGGAGGCATTGATTACGAGTGGTCGCCTGATAGAAAATGGATGGCATTTACCAAGCGTAGCAGCAGTGGCTCGTACAATATTTGGATAACCCCATACGAGGGAGGCAAGGAAACAAACATCACGAAACTAAATGCATTGCACAGCAACCAAGCATGGTCACCAGACGGTCGCTATCTTTTTTTCCAGAGTGATCGAGATGGTAGCGGATTGTATGCAGTAGCACTTCGAGAGGAAGACTACCGTGAGAATGGAGATTTAAAATTTAATCGGCCAAGCGGCAAGCTTGATATAAAGATTGATTTTGAGAATATCCACCGTCGCATACGAAAAGTTTCCACCCAGAACCCAGACGCTGACCTAAACATCATGGATGACGGCCGCATTTTCTTCCTTTCGGGAGGCAATCTGTGGCGACTGAATTATGACGGAAGCGAAAGTAAACGCATAACTGAGGGTGGTGGACATGTAGCGTTTAGAACACTTAGGAAACGCAACGAATCAACCCTTATGAAGGGAGGGCAAATGTTTCTTCTGAAACTGTCTGGCGGTGGACCTCTGCGTATTACTTTTGCGGCCGAGTGGACACAGGATGCAACTGCAGAACGCATTGCGTCCTTCCAGCAGTTTTGGCGCACATATCACCACCGATTCTATGATTCATCATTTCATGGACGGAACTGGGAGTCTCTACGCAAACAATATAGAAATCGCCTTTCGAGTGTGGACACGGACTACGAGTTCTCTCAAATACTCTCCATGATGGTTGGCGAATTGGACACATCTCACAGTGAAGTCACCCCTAAATCGCCAACTGGTGCTCCCAAACATACTACACCTCATCTTGGCCTCATTTTTGACTATTCCCATAAAGGCATGGGAATAAAAGTGAAATCAGTTCCGGAGGGAACCCCGGCATCATTCGAAAAATCTCTTATAAAACCAGGAGAATATCTTCTCGGCATCAATGGAGAGCTCATTACATGCAATGAAGTGCTCTACGACTGGCTGAATCGTTTTAATGGAAAATTTGTTGAGCTCTTAGTTAATGATAAACCCAAAAAAGAAGGTTCCAGAATAGTACGATACAAATTAATCAGCTCAGACGAACTGAGAAAAATATCCTATCGCAATCATATTTCTAGTACGCAGGATTTGGTCAAAAAAATATCGGATGGAAAAATCGGGTATGTCCACATATCTGGAATGGGTGAGAGTGATCAGGCGCAATTTGAACGTGAAGTATATGAGTACATTCAAGATAAGGATGCGATCATATTTGATGTCCGTTTTAATAGTGGTGGCCGCATCTCGGATAATCTAATCGACATGCTCGAACGGAAACAACACGGCATATATGTAGCCCGTGATGGAAAACCAGAGCCAGCCCCAGGCCGTGCGTGGAACAAACCAATCATGGTCATCATGAACGAACATAGTTACTCCAACGCAGAAATGTTTCCCTATGCAATTCGCCAACGGGGGTTAGGCAAATTAGTGGGTATGCCAACACCCGGTTACGTGATTTGGACGTCAACTTTCTCCCTAACAAATGGAGCACGCTGCCGAATCCCAGGAAGGGGAGTTTGGCGTATGGACGGAAGCAACATGGAAAACAACGGTGAAAAACCAGACGTTCAGGTATGGATGACACCCGACCAATGGCTCTCCGGAAAAGATCCACAACTGGAAAAAGCCATTGAACTGCTACAGGCACCTGACACACCAGCCGGTAAGTAAGTATGTCCACCAACGAGGAACTCATCGACCGCTGGCGCGACGAGGAGGCCCCGTTGCTACCGTTATTACATGCGTTCCATGACCGCGATGGATTTTTGAGTGAGGAAGCTATTCGTTGCGTGGCCGATGGATTGAAAATTCCATTAGCAGAGGTGTTCGGCACTGTCACATTTTACCATCACATGGCACGCGTAGCACCCGGAACAAATGCACCACGTGTTTGCACCGGTCCTGTCTGTCACTATCTTGGTGCCCCCGAATTACTCAAGTCACTCGACAACGCAACTCCAATGGCATGCGCCGGTCGCTGTGATGACGCAGTGCCGGTGTTACAAGGCAACCAAGTTCG
>CAYUXV010000346.1:0-12879 GCA_964448875.1 uncultured Verrucomicrobiota bacterium | reverse complement strand
GTCGTTAACCGTTTCTGGTATCGCGCAGCACAAAGGTGAATGTCTGGGGGCAATGGCGACAGCTTCTCATTCTGGAGCTTCGTTTCCATTTCCAACTTGTAGGTGTTGGCCTCGCTCTTCGTGTTGAACCTCTTGCGGATGCGCTTGCCAAAAAGTTTAGCCGGAGCCAGCACCTCGTATTTGTAGCGGTATGCCTTCTTCGTCGGATCATCCTTCGCAGGAGCGTCGGTGTCTCTAGTGATTAATTTCAATTTGCTCATAATATAATGTTAGCTTTGTTGTGGTTGTTTGGCCAGATGTGTGACCATTTTTTGACCATTTTGATGATAAAATGAGATAACTTTAGGATAGATGAGGTAAGATAAAGCCGTTGAGAACGACCTAGAAAATCAGAGGTAGAGCCCCAATTTACGGGATTAGATAATGGTGCGCACTGCAGGATTTGAACCTACGACCCCATCGGTGTGAACGATATGCTCTACCACTGAGCTAAGCGCGCAAGGGAAGCGGGAGGGTAGCTTGGACATGAGAGTTTTCAAGCGTTTACTATTCGCGAAAAGCTGAACCTTCTAAGGCCTATCCTATATCAGTGCGAGTCGGATCAACGCGCGGGCTGAGCAATTCCCCGCCGCAGAACGGTATCATTTTGTGCCAGGGTTTCATCTAGACCTGGGCAGTCTAGATTGTAATGCAACCCACGGCTCTCGGATCGTTTCAGCGCACAGTTGATGATCAATTCGGCTACGAGCGCAATGTTGCGCAATTCAAGAAGATCGGCCGTTACCTTAAAATCCCAATAATATTGCCGGATTTCCTCTTGCAGGTTCTCAATACGCTTACGCGCGCGCAGCAATCGTTTTTGCGTACGAACAATACTGACATAGTCCCACATACATCTTCGAATCTCATCCCAGTTGTGTGATACGACAACAAGTTCATCCGGATCCGTCGCATCGCCTGATTGCCATACAGGGATTTTTACATCTCCGAATTCAGGCTTCGTTTTAATCACTGATTGTGCCGCGCGATGCGCGCAAACAAGCCCTTCAAGGAGTGAGTTGCTTGCCAATCGATTGGCACCATGCAGTCCTGTGTTTGCAACCTCACCAACTGCGAATAACCCCGGTAATTCTGTGTGCCCATCAACATCTGCCAGAACCCCGCCGCATTGATAGTGTGCAGCCGGTACAACAGGAATGGGTTCCTTGGTTATATCGATCCCGAATTCACTACACGTGGAATATATATTTGGGAAGCGATCCATGATAAAAGGAGCAGGCTTATGGGTAATATCCAAAACCACGTGGTCTGCTCCACTGCGTTTCATCACACTGTCAATGGTACGGGCCACAATATCACGAGGCGCAAGCGACGCCATCGGGTGTGCGTCTTCCATGAAACTACGCCCATTCAAGTCCCGCAACACTGCCCCCTCTCCACGCAACGCCTCACTAACGAGAAAAGACTTTGCTTTAGGATGATAAAGGCAGGTGGGATGAAACTGTATAAATTCCATGTTCGCTACCGCCGCCCCCGCACGATATGCCATCGCCACACCGTCACCGGTCGCAATATCAGGATTGGTCGTGTACAGGTAAACTTTGCCGCAGCCACCAGTTGCCAACACTGTCACAGGCGCAGAAAAGGAATCCACTTCGCCTGTCTCCCTGTTCAGCACAAAAGCACCCACACAGCGGTTGTCGCCTTCGTGCCCTAGTTTTCCTGTGGCAATAAGGTCAATGGCCATATGATCCTCGAATACGGAAATATTTGGCGCACGCTCAATTGCCGCCAGAAGCGCACGCATCACCTCTCGACCAGTTGCATCCTTGGCGTGCAACACACGACGCTTTGAGTGCCCCCCCTCCTTGCCCAGAGAATAAAAACGCTCACCATCTGGCGAGATTGTGTCTTCTCGCGTAAACTCCATCCCCAGGTCAATCAACTCCTGAACACGTGCCGGACCTTCCTCAACAATAGCTTGAACTACTGACTCGCGACACAGACCTGCACCTGCCCGGAGTGTGTCCGCAACATGCAAATCCAACGAATCCGTCGGCTTTGTTACCGCCGCGATGCCTCCCTGCGCGTAGTGCGTATTCGCCTCAGCCAGATTCTTCTTTGTCACGATGGCCACACGGCCATGCGGTGCAACCTTCAAGGCAAAAGTCAGTCCCGCAATACCACTGCCAACAACGATGTAGTCAAATTCGCGCATTATCAATCAGCCGTGTATTTCCAATGTAAACCGCCAACCCCATTCGGATTCCACGTTTGGGTTTCACCAATTTCAAAGTTTGCCCCTCAAAAAACTCCACGTAATCTACACGTGTGTTGGGCTGCTTCTCAATGAACAGTCTTATCTTTTGTTTCAGCCCACGCAAGTTTCCACTGCTAATCGCATTTTTCGCCAAGCCAATAGCTTGCCAAAGCACAGTCGCTTGAATGCGTTCATCAGCGTTCAAACAAACATTGCGCGAACTTACAGCAAGACCATCGTGTTCGCGCACCGTTGGGATGGCAACAATACCAACCGGTAAGTTTAAATCTCGAATTATTCGCTTGATGAGAAGCGTCTGCTGCCAGTCCTTTTCTCCAAAAACACTAAGACTCGGCAGCACCAAGTTAAACAGCTTAACCACCACCGTCGCCACCCCACGAAAATGACCTGGACGAGATTCTCCTTCCATCCTGCGTGAGATTTCCGTCTCATCAACAAAGGTAGTCGAATTTTTAGCATATAGGGTCTTTGGTGCAAAAACCACATCCACACCTTCGGCACGGCACAGTTTTTTATCATGCGCTAATGGGCGCGGGTATCCCCGCAAGTCGCGAGCATTATTAAACTGCTTGGGATTCACGTAAATACTAAGGACTACCACACCGTCACCTGCCAGTTTTTGCGCACGCTCAATCAACGCACGGTGTCCAGCGTGCAACGCACCCATCGTAGGCACCAACACCACACGAGTGCCAGCTCGACGCCAGGCTTTGGCCTGACGCTGCATCGCACTCTCTGAGGTGATAGTTCTCACTGAAATGCAAACGGGCCGCTTGTAACCCGCGGCCCGTCTGCAGAATGGTTAAAGCTTTAGTTTTTAAACTGAATCGTCTGCTCCTGAGGCATCTCATCGGCGCAGGGCTGATCCGTGGGCGCGTCAGCCTCAGCATCCGTGGGCTTCGCGAAATTGTTGGCAAGCATCCAAGCCTCAACTTCATCGCCACTCACATCAGCAAGCATATGGCCATCAATCTCCACGCAGGGCTGCAACATCTGTCCGCTCCGCTCGATCATCTCGGCACGATGCTCAGGATTATTCACCACATCCTTCTCATCCCATTCTAGTCCATGTTTCCGCAACACAGATCGAACGCCTTCACTCCAGCCGCACATCGGCTTAAGATAGCAAGTGATATTCGGTTTATCCATAAGTTGACTGATAGTAATATGATTCTGCTTAAATGCCAAGCAAGTTCATTACAGCTTCATCATTAACCAGTAATCCACTAGATTCCGGCATGTCATTGTCGGTTCTTATTGCGCCGGATAAATTTAAAGGCACGCTTACTGGAACACAGGCGGCCAAGGCCATCGCACGAGGCTGGAAACAAACACGCCCCAAGGACAAGCTAACACTCCTACCCATCAGTGACGGAGGAGATGGGTTTGGTCAGTCATTGGCTAATTTGATACAGGCAAAACGCCGTGTTACGACATCCTGTGATTCAGCACATAAGCAAATCCATCCAAACTGGTGGTTTAAAGCAAAATCAAGGACAGCAATCATCGAGTCCGCCGAGATTGTGGGGTTAGCAATGTTACAAAAAAAAGAACGTAATCCCATGCACCTAGATTCAAAGGGATTGGGCAGGCTGATCTCTCATTGCAGTCAATCCGGAAGGTCACGCCAAAAAAATGCCAAACGCGCGATTATCGGAATTGGCGGAAGCGCAACGAACGACGCTGGTTTTGGTATGGCAATAGAATTGGGATGGAAGTTTCTCAATAACTCAGGAAATGAGATCACTCAATGGGTTGATCTTTGCCGCCTTAAAAGAATCTTGCCTCCCAATTCAAAAAGACAAATAACGCATTTGCTGGAAAAGGTGACTGTCGCCGTAGATGTTCAGAATCCACTACTTGGCCCAAATGGATGTAGCCGCGTGTTTGGGCCACAGAAAGGATTGCGGAAAAAGGATATGCCGAAAGCGGAAAAGGCATTAACAAGACTGGCGAATGTTTGGCATGCGCAAACCGGGGAGGATGCAGCAAGCCTGTCGGGCGCGGGTGCGGCAGGAGGTTTGGGATTTGGACTGCATTGTTTTGCCGGTGCGGAAATTCGCTCGGGATTTGAAATATTCTCAGAAGCAGCAAAGCTTAGAGCGCTATTAGACAAATCAGATTTGGTCATCACCGGTGAAGGAGCAATGGATCAACAGACGGTCATGGGCAAAGGGGTTGGTGAGTTGGCCAAATTGTCACTGGACCATGACTGTTTCTGTATTGGATTGGCCGGACATTTGGATAACGCACAAACATTACGGCAGCATTTTTCCCATTTAGATGCATTAACGAGGCACACATCAAAGAAAGAAGCAGAAGCCAACCCCGAATATTGTCTAACCAAGCTGGCAAAAACGACGGGAAAGAAGATAGCAACCGAAGGTTGCAAAATAAAAATTATTTAAACTGCAGCGAAGACAAAGCTGCAGGGATCATACTCATCGTGCCTATGTATGGATGGGTGACAATGACGCGATTCCCTTGCCATGCGTGGAGGCGAAAGGTGATACGACCACGTTGGGTCAGGTAAGCTGTGGCCTCAGAAAGAGGTTTTTGAGAATCAATTAATGCCGGGCGCACAACTATATCCCCAACTTTTATAGCTTCAGCCTCGGCGAGGATTTCGGCAGGAAGAATTGCATCGTCTTCGACCTTTTCAACCTTCACTTGGCCAATGAGTTTATCTCCACGATGTATTTCAAGCTCCTCGCCTATCTTTGCGGCACCACGAGCAAACACTTCAAATCCAACAGACTGTTTTTCCCGGCCAACCTCCATTACTTTTCCAACTGGAATGACTTCAGGAAGTGGTACGGTGGCTGTATTGCTTTTCCGACCAAACTTCACCAAACCAACGCGAGCAAGTGGAACATCGATGGGCTTGTCTGTAAAAGACATCTTAACAGAAAGTTTGCCAGCAGCAATGCGGCCAATCTCACCGGATATCGTGTCATCATTGGCCAAACGCACAAAATCCTGTTTGCCATCGCCACCAGAAGCATTAATAGTCTGATTAGGCAGACGACCATCCCATTCGCTGACACGGATATTCGAGATGCCCATGGCGTTGCTAGTCTGTGGATTAAACTGTAGGGCACGCCCTTTCGCAGCCCACACGGCCGGTTCTCTCCATTTCTTAATGAGCTTACCTTCAAACATCAGCGTAATTTCCTTCTTCTTCTTATCCATGCATATAGAAAAACGTCCCTTCTTTTTACCAGCTATATGGCGCATGATTTGAATACTGCCAAGACTGCTGGTTTGTAAATTTTTACCATCGCTGGTGTAGCGATATAGGTAAGCATAGCTACTATTCAGGCGGATAGCATAAGCATTGACGTAGCTAAGCGTGTAGAGCTGGTCCGCACATAGAATAATGTCGATGCCCAGCGTGGTGGGCCAAGCAAGGTCAAACTCGACATTCGCTCGGGCCGGCCAGTCAAACTCACGACCAATGATACCACCTGTCCCGTTGGTTACTAGAGTACCCTCATCGAATTTCCAATGGATACTTGCAAGCGCCAAGTTGATCTTCATTTCCTTGTTGAGACGCTTTATCGCAACTTCCATCTTGTCGCCAGGCTCGTGGCCTTTAACAAAACGAATCAACTTGGCACGCACTTTAAATGGTTTGCCATTAATGGCCGTTATTATGTCACCAGCCATCAATCCCGCCTTTTCAGCAGGGCTGCCCTCCACCGTGCGTTCAACAGTCACACCACCAAAAAGTTCACCATCATCCCCAAGATAAACACCCATAACAGCCGCACCCCATCCCCTTAGGGAATCAGGCCCTTCAAACACTACTTTGGAAAGCGCTCCCGGCACGAGATGCACAATGGACGCGCGCGGAATGCGCAGTTGACCGGCATACCATGTATCAAGCGTAAGCGTATTTTCATCAAGCGCGGATAATTCACCGGCAATTTCGTCGCCGTTAACCATGGCTACTCGAGCAGTATGCACACGTGCACCCTTAACCATCCCGATTGCGGCAAAAGAAAGCTTCCTTACGTCAGCTCCATCAATTCGAATATCTCCGGCAATAGCGGGGTGTTTCCAAAGAAACCCATCCTTGGCATCATAGCCAAGCATCATGCCTGTAATCTTGTCCACACCACTCCGAAGGGCAAGAGTCCCACTGCGGGGTGCGGCATTTGATTTAAAATCAAAAGCTAAGGCAAGCAGAACGATAAAAGTGGTTTTCGCAACTCCCCTTATTGCCGAATGCGATTTCATGTAACCATTGTAACGCACAGACAGCATTTGGCAACTACAGCTAACAGAAGTTATTCGTGGGCAGGGCCAGTCTGATTAATCGTTAAGTGAAATGTTCCGCGAAAGATTTTTCCGTTCACTGTGTCGAGGTTGTACTTGATGGCCATGGAGTGAGCAGGGACAACTTTGCTTATTTGCAGTAAGACAGTTCTGCCGTCTGGCGAGAGCTTTGCACTTCGGATACTGACAGGATCACGCCCTTGTTTATTAGGGTTTGTTACGGACCAATCCTTTGAGCCGTAGGCGGCTGTCCACTTGTAGTTCCATTGCTCTGCAGACCAACTGTCCTTTTTCTCGGCAATATTTTTGTCGAGTGCGGTGCCAAAGGTCAAGCTGATGCCGTTAGAGTGAATCTTCATGCGGATGGGTTGTTGGAGCTGCTCCCCTGTGAAACGCACACGCTGCAGGCACCCGTCCCGGATGGCGGAGGTTTGCCAGCCGAGCAGGCCAGTAACGTAGAGATGACCATCCTTGGAATTAAATCGACCACGGCAGGCACCAGAAAGGAAACGCCCCGGCAAAGGGACAGCACCGCCGTTGGCACCATCACGAACGATGTGCATCATCGTGCAGCGGCCATACGAAAAATGCATCAGCTCGCCGCCGAGCGAGCCCCACTTTCCCTTCGGCACCCACACTTGGCCGCCGGCGGAATTGTCCAGAACGCGCGGAATCCACATCAGCGGCGGGTCGTACATGGTCGGGGCCACCTTGCGTTTATGCATGGGCATATAGCCGTAAAAACCTCCGGGCTTGATGACGTCCAGCCTTGTCTCAGGCACCCACCCGCCCTGTTGATCCGCGGCGGTAATTACGCCGTTAGGCCCCACGCCGAGGCCGTTTGGATTGCGAAAGCCCGTAGCCACCACCGAAAGCTCGCCGCCATCGGCCGACACCTTGATCAACACACCACCATGCGGCGTACCCTCAGCACAGCGGATGAAGTAAAAGTTCCCTTCCGGATCCGTCTCCAAACAAGTGGCGTACGAATGCCCGCCGCCGCCGATCATTATGTCGTTGTTAAACGTCTCATAATAATCCGCCTCGCCGTCCTTGTTGTAATCGTGTAGCTGCGTGATCTGATCGCGCCCTAACACGTAAACCTGATCCTTCACCACGCGCAACCCTAACGGCTGGTACAGCCCTGTAGCAAACCGATGCCACTTCACAGCTTTCAACTCCGCATCAATACCCGTCACCTTCCAAACATCACCATGCACCGTGGCCACGTAACAGTCGCCATTGCTCGTAAAGTCATGCCCCGCCGTGAAAAACAACGCATTGAAACGGTTCTTGTAAGGCACCGTAATCGTGTCAATGGCAAACGCAGTCTTACGCATGTCGACAATACCTTGAGTCACAATCGGCTCTCCCCAGCGTTGCGATCCCGGCCCAATAAACCCTTTCAATTTTTCTGAATCACTCCTACCCAACGGTTTTTGCCTGAGCAGTTCATGTATGTTAATTTTAGTAGCTGCATCTTGTAACTGATAGATCTTCAAGACATTTGATTTTTGCTTTATTACCAATCTCCGATTGAAACGAGCAGTTCCGTCCTTTTCTTTGTTCATCCATGGTGAATCATAAATTTCCATTCCTGCCAAATCATACCGAACCACAATCCGACTCCCGTTTACATGCAACCCTTTGTATTGGGCATGTTCTACTGGCAACGGGCCACTCTTCGGGCTACGTGGATCGGCATAAGACCCGTTAACGTCAGCCACCCCCGGCACAGCCGGATTGGAGAAAATAATTTTACCATCGGGCTTGAGGGCGCGGATGAGACCGTAGCGGGCAGGGTCGGTTTTGATGAAGCCGCCAGTCCAGCCGGCACGCCAAGCACAGAGGTCGGTGTCGAACACCATCGTTCCCTCGCCCTTCTCGCCCACACGAATAGCAATTCCCTTGTGCACACTTCCCTTCGGCGTGGAAATGTGCCCACTTACAAACAACCCAAGCTTGACCTTCGCATACCGCGCATCCACCCAGTCTGCCTCCTTTTGTTGTGGAATATCCTTCGGCGCGGCGACAAGGGAGGAGACTAAAATGAACGCGGCAAAAATTAGTAATCTTTTCATTTTGCAATTATCCAACAGCGGGGATTTGGGGCTCGTGCCGAGGAGCAAGATGTCCGGCTTTTAGCACCCCGCCTTGTAGAACAGCGATGAAATTTTTACGATCCTCAAGTATTGAAATATCATCAATCACAGCGCCATCCACGACGAGAATGTCGGCGAGTTTGCCCGGTTCAAGTGTACCAAGTTCGTCGCCGCGACCCATAATTTCAGCACCGGTCTTGGTAGCACAGCTGAGAGTTTCCAAGGGAGTAAATCCTACGTCCTTAACGAAGAAGGTTAACTCGCGGGCATATGTACCGTGGGGGGTCCAAGCAAAACCGTAGTCGCCGCCCAGGCCGATTCGTCCACCGGCGCGAAGAATTTTTAATGCACTGGCAGCACCTCCCTCGAGTGTCTCCTGATGGCCATCAATGACGGCTTGCGGCAGGTTAAATTCTGGCCCTAACTCGACACTGGCCTTTTCAAAATACAAACCGGGCACGCAAGGCACATCGCGCTCAAGCAGAAGACCGAGACCCTCGTCGTCGATGAACGTACCATGCTCAATCGTGTCGTAACCGGCACGAAGGGCGTTCTTGATCCCATCCGTTGCGCGACAATGGCCGGTGACCTTCATGCCGTGATTATGGGCGGTCTCAACGACGGCGTGCATTTCGTCGAAGGACATACAGAGAGTATGATGGTCGTTGGTGTCTGGCGCAGCAGCATCGCCCGTGGGGTAGGTTTTGACCCACTCCACACCATCCTTCACCAACTCACGAACGGCAGAGCGTGCATCCTCAACTCCATTGATGATGAACACCAGCCCTTCCATCCCGATTTTACGGAAGCCCGGGTTCCAGTCCATCAGGCCACCGGCAGAGCAAATCTCGCGACCACTTGTGGCGAGGCGTGGGCCGGGGATCAGATCACTCTCGATGGCTTCGCGAAGCCAGTAGTCGCAGTTGAAGAGGCACCCACCTGAGCGCACGCTTGTGTAGCCACACTCCAGTGCGAGCTGGCAATTCACAGCAGCAAGAAGGCTGACGTACTCAACAGGGTACTTGATATCGAGATCGGTCAACTCTGCGACGTTAAAATAGGTAGCGTGGAAATGCGCTTCTATAAGGCCTGGCATGATGGTGCCTCCACAGGCATCAATGATATCCGCTTTGTTTTCCGGGCAGTTCGCAGCTTCGCCGGCATAGGTGATTTTACCCCTATCGATTAATACAGCAGCGTTTGGGATGACGGAGTCACCGGTGCCATCTATAAGTTGACCGTTGATTATAAGCGTGCTGCCGGTGGCGGTTTTCATCGAGGGAGGCTGAGTATTGGCGGCTGACTGGAGACTGTCAATGCGGCGAGGGATTGCGGATAACTCTGGTTTGGCACATACCTTGCGTTCTGGTTAAGTGAGTTTTGTTGATGAGGTATTTTCCCCGCACCGTTGTTTTGGTTGTGCTGTTTTTCGCTCATTCCCTTATGTCCGCACAAAATCAGACATCACCATGGAAAATTGAGGCAACTGGTCCAGACGGCAACATCAAATATGATCTCAAAACCGGATCGGTCAGTGCTGCCAATGGTGTAAAAGTCACGTATAAAAAAGGCGAACCTAACGCCGCTGAAATGACTGCACAGAAGGCATTACTGCACCAAAACACCGGATTAGTAATAGCTTCTGGAAACGTTGTGTTAAGAAGGGAAGGACAAACTTGGAAGACGGAGGAACTGGAATACAACTTTAAGACAAAGCAGATAAAGGCGACTTCATTCCGCGGCGGCAATTTGAAATACTATGTTAAAGGAGAAGATCTACAAGGTGCGCAAACCAATGGCGCATTTACAGCGCGAAACGTAGTTTACACTTTGGATGACACCCCAAATCCCGATTATTATATCCTCGCAAAGCGAGTGGAGATTTCACCGGGGAAAAAAATTAAGTTTCACGGTGCCTCACTGCATGTGGGCAAACTGCCAGTGGCATATTTACCGTATTATGAACGAAACCTTGGGCGGCATCCTTGGAATACCCACATTGAGCTGGGCAACCGCAGTAACTGGGGAACGTTTCTACTGACATCTACGCGTTGGCCAGCTACCGACAAATTTGGTGGCGAGATGGATATTGATTACCGATCCAAACGCGGATTCGCCTTGGGGCCGGACGTATTTTGGGACTATGGCAAATGGGGCAAAGGCGACCTCGAAAGTTACTTTGCATTTGATGATGACCCCATGAATGACTCGAATGGCAATCCTCTAAACAGTAAACGCCAACGATTTCGCTTCTCCCACCGTGCGGATTGGGGGCAAAGCACTTCTGCCTTGGGGGTGATGAATTTTGAATCAGACGAGTACATGCGACGGGACTTCTTTGAACATGAATACCGCAGAAACGTACAACCCAAGACTTTTCTAGAACTAAATCATAACTACGACAACTACAACCTTAACCTCCTCACACAAGCACGCATCAATGACCACTTTGGCACAATAGAAAGGCTTCCCGACCTGCGCTTTTCCGGCCTTCGCCAGCAACTAGGCAAGAGCGATTTCTACTACGACATGGAAACTTCCCTCAGTCATTTCCGCCGCAAATATTCTAATGATGGCAACCCTTGGTTTGGTGGGCAACGATTTGACACCATCCACCAAGTCTATATGCCAAATAATTACTTCGGATGGCTAAATGTGACGCCACGTATCGGCGGCCGGCTGACACATTACAGCGAAACCGAGGGGCCCGGCAGCACCTTAGGCACAGCTGACCGATTTGTTCTCAACACTGGGGTTGAGTTGTCAGCAAAAGCATCGAGGCTTTATGCTGGAGCTGACAGTAAGCTATTCGAATTAAATGGATTACGACACATAATCGAGCCTTCACTTAATTATGTCTACGTACCTCGCCCAAATGAAAAACCCAACGAACTTCCACAGTATGATTATGAGGTTACTAGTGCCAGATTACTGCCTATAATGTATCCGGAATACAACGCCATTGATGCAATCGACGGCCAAAATGTTCTGCGCATGGGACTTCGCAATCGTCTACAGACGCGCCGAAAAAACCAGTTGGATGAATTTTTTGACTGGGCCATATATACGGATTGGCGACTAAACCCTCTTTCTGGACAGCAAGATTTTGCCGGATTATTTAATGACATTAGCTTCCGACCTCGATCATGGATCACCTTGGGATCCAATCTTCGCTACGACGTAGACGAAGGCATGTGGCGTTTAATTAACAACAGCATCACTTTTGCGCCCTTGTCAAAGTGGGCCGTTTCACTCGGAAACTTTTACTATCTTGAGCCTGGAAAAACCTCGAAGGCTGACCGAGACAGTGTGGCGTACACTTCCTTGGCATACCGCTTCAATGAGGAATGGTCCTTCAGCACACGCCACTACTATGATACCAAGCGTGGACGAATGTCTGATCATAGCTACACACTTTACCGTGACTTTCGAAGCTGGGTTGGTTATCTGAATCTACGCTTCGTAGATAGTGAAGGCTCATCCAGGGAAGACGATTTCCAAATCTCGTTAAATTTTTCGCTAAAAACATACCCACGCGCCCCGAGCTACTGATCACTTGTCTTTATCAAAAAATGTTGCCACTACTGGCCGGTGGTCGGATGCCACCCCCCAGTCGGCCGCGGCGTGAATGTATGTGTCTTCAGACACAAGCTCACGCACCATCCCCGGGCTAGCCAAAATATAATCGAAACGGCTGTAACTTTCTTCGAACGCATAATAGGAAGTCCAAGTTATGCGACGCGGTGGATAACGGTTGGAACTCGGAGCTTTATCGCCATTACGTTCAAACGGGCGGAGATCTACTAACTTTGTCTTCCCTCGTCCGATTAATGTCTTAATAGGCAGCTTGTTCTGCGTGTCATTCATATCGCCGACCACAATCAAGTTGCGTTTGGGTGATTCTGCCAACCTCTCATCAATGATCGTCCTTAACGCCTTTGCCTCACCGAGACGGATTGCTGCTTGATCTGCATACGATACTGACAGCTTAGATTTCAGATGGGCATTTAGCAGAATGAAATTATAACCTGATGAGACACGCACCTCCACCTCTGCAAAACCCCGCGACACAAGTTGTCGGCGGCCACCAAGTAAGTATTGCACATTTGATCGAGGCGTAGACTTAAGTTTAAATCTACTAAAGACAGCTAGGTTTATGATTGGATCCGGCCCTTTTACTAAAATCATATTGGGAAGTGCCAACCTTCCTGATTT
>CAYUXV010000345.1:0-21966 GCA_964448875.1 uncultured Verrucomicrobiota bacterium | reverse complement strand
CAGTGCATTTGTAGTGCAGCAACAAGGCAAACTTCCCTCAAGTTTGTTTTTACGGGGGAAGAGCGCGGTTAGCTCAGTTGGTAGAGCATCACCTCGACACGGTGGGGGTCACAGGTTCAAGCCCTGTACCGCGCACCATTTCAACATTTTTTGTAAACAGGAATATTCCCGACGGAAAAAGTCCTTTAGGATCGTGAATTTCTTTCCAAAGTGGAATCAACCAAATCTACCGCCATTAAAGAAACTTCTTTATAGAATGGAACAACTACAAAAATCATGATGGCCGAAGAAATTAGCCCAATAATGCCTGCGTCGGTTGCACCTTTTGATAGAGCAATTCCAGATATTATTCCCCAAATAGCAGAGGCTATATATCCGAGGACTACCGCAACACCAGTTACTGCCCTGTAGGTAGGATATTGCGATTGAGATCTAATTTGTTCCAGATGATTTGCTGCGCTCATTTTAGTAGATATGGTTCTTTTACTGTTTAGATGGAGCAAGGACAACCCCTCCTCCTAAGGCACAGTTTAAACACCCTTATGAAAAGGCAATTATATAATCAATCTACTTATTTACACCTGTTAAAAACCTCAATGAATAGGCATAGAGAAAGTGGGTTTCCGGGATGTAAGAAGCACCATTTTTCTTGAGGAGAACTTTTGTGTGGCCGATTAGCACAAGACCTTTAGTTAGACGAAATTTTCTCTTAAAGGGGATTATCTGCGCCTAAACCGAAACGGACTCTCCAGGCGCTGGTTGTCGGATGGAGAGGTTGGGGTTGCGATCACGAAGTGTTTCCTCCATCCATGCACGTGCTGCGGGTTCCCCGTGACCGAGCACAACTGCCCGCGCATCGACCTGCATTGCGAAGTCAACAAGCTCATCCCGTTGGGCGTGTGCGGTGAGATCAAAATCCTTCATTTCGCAGTGGCGGGTTAAATTCCCGGCTGTGTCACTGAAAAAGAAAGGAACTCCAGATTCGCTGGCTTTAAACCTCCCGCCTGGCGTTTCAGGGTCTGCATAACCCACAAAAAATATTGCCTGATTCGGATCGCCTGCCATTCGGATGGCAAAATCGTGTGCCGCAGTATGTTCACTCATCATGCCGGCGGTACAAACGAGAAGCTTGCCTCCGTTTAACTTCATGCAGTCAGCATCGCCCTTTTCAAGTACAGTTAGATCAAGAGCCTCATAAAGATTCAGGTCGGGATGCATGCGTTCCACCCTTGGAGCCTCAAGGTCATAAATTTCCGTGAACACCCTACCCAGCCCGCCGATGAACACCGGGCGGCGTGGCAGGCGGCCTGCCTCCATCTCCAAGGCCAACAAGGCGAGGATTTCCTGCGTACGGCCGAGTGCAAACACAGGGATCATGACGCAGGCATTACGTTCCAAGGCGTTGTTGATTGCAGCGACAAGCCGCGTTGTCTCTGTCTTGCGTGTCCAGTTAGCCGGCGTGGGAGTTGCGCCGCGGGTAGTTTCCATTAACAGAACGTCTGCATGAACGTCGTCAAAACGTGCGCCGCTTAAGATAGTCTGTGGTCCAAAGCAGATATCACCAGAGTAAAAGAGAGATTCTTTTTTTCCGCGCACAAGAATGCCCGCAGAGCCCAGCACGTGGCCGGCATCGAAGAATTCAAGCGTAGGCAATTCCTTTTCGGCCGGATGGTTCTGTATGGCCCATTCCACCTCTCGCCTATATTTGAAGCCTTGGAACAAATGCGCCAGCTCATCGAGCTCACGATGGTGGAATAGGGGAAATTCCGAAATGCCCAATTCTTCCCGTTGGCGTTTCATGACGTTCACCGAGTTGTGTAACACTCGTTCAACGAGGAAATAACTAGGCCCAGCCATCATCACGCGGGCTTGAGGGAAATGTCGGTGTGCAATGGGGAGTGAACCACAGTGATCATGATGGCAATGCGTAAGGGCGATTGCGTCGACCTCAAGATTTGCCACTTGGTCGAATAAAGGCAAAGCGTCACGGCCTTCGTGGCGGGGATGCATGCCGGCATCCAACAGAATTCTGTGGCCATCTATTTCAACCAGCCACGCGCTGGCACCAATATCATCGCCAGGATTGAGATTGGTGATATGCATTAGGGACAGGTTTTAGGCCTGTCAAAGCGGACAAATTATCCGTGGGCTTACTTTTTTTTCGGTTCTACACGTTTGGCGGCAACCTTCATTAGAGAGCTCTAAGTTTTGTGGCGTTCGAATCCGACAGGGGGGGTGAAATCCGTAAGGGCAGGAGGGACAAGGCGAAGATTGGCAAATCGCATTCGCACAATGTTTGCTCCTTCGGGCAGCTCAAATTGCACGGGAAATCCATTTAAAACCTGCGCGCGCCATACACGAACATGCACAGGGTCGCCTTTATCCGGAGTAAGCGTTACCAACTCCTTTGCGCACTGGATACCGAAGACTTTGTCTTCGCCTTCCACATGAACCGTTTTTTTGTATTTGGCCTGAAGAACGGCTGCATCGTTTTTTGGCATAGGCAGTTCGCACCATGCGCGTAACTCGGGATACGACGTACGCATTGTTTTATTTTCCGGAAGAATCCATGCAATCGACTTGTCTAAGCCGAGCTGCTTCATGCCTGTAAGGAGTTTTGGCGTCATCTTTTCACTCTTAATCTTAGCCATATCTACTTCCATACGCGCCATGCCATTTCGATACGAAAAAGCCATCTCGGACTGTAATGCAAGCTGTTGACCTGAAAACAGGAACATCTCCGCTTTCGCAGAGAAGGGTTTGTTGCCTTCGAGCACGTTGAGCATTAGGGCCAGCGCGCCCATCCCTGGTGGAGCACCGGGTGGAGCAGCTGGAGTAGGCTCAGCTGCAGAAGACCTCATTAACAGACCCAGTGTAAGCACGAATGACCAACCCCTCATAACGTGCGTACTCTAGCATTCCGTTTCACCTCGACAAGCTCATACCGCAAGGGGGGCTTTGCGACGCCAGAGAATGAATATTAGACCTATGGGAAATTGACTACTTAATTGAAATAATGTAAGGCAGGAGAGCAGGGAGGGCGACGTTTGATGCAAATTATACAGTCCAACAATCCGTGTATTCTTACAGGAACACATGATGCGGTGGTGGTTTGCAATCAAGACAGGCATGGAAATCCACTCCGAACGATTATCAACAAAAATTCAGGGTTGGTATACACAGACCCAAGGCCAGATCATGAAGAGGTAAGAAAATTTTATTCAGACGAATATCGCAAGGAATATAAAGGCACCGAAACACCATCGTTTAAACACATAATCCGTTCGGGTCGGCTTGCTGTGACTCGGTGGAGAAAGATTAAACAATGGGTTTCCGAACATGCTCGTATTCTTGATGTAGGAGCAGGAGGCGGTGAAATGATGTACCTGTTAAAAAAGTGCGGGCATGAAGTCCACGGGATTGAACCCAACGTAGGGTACGCGGAGTATGCACGAGATCAGTATAGACTGAATTTAGAAGTCGGCTTCATTGAAGACACCAAACACCCACCAGAGAATTTTGATGCGATTTTTTTGTTCCATGTGTTTGAGCACTTGGAAAACCCCGTTGAAGAAATTAGCAGATTGGGCCGACTTCTAAAGCCAGGGGGAGTTTTAGTTATAGAGGTGCCGAATGTAGATCACAAACAGAGTTTTCCTGCGGCAAAATGGCATACAGGTCATTTGTACAATTTTAACACAGTAACATTAAATGCAACTTTGGAAAAATCTGGATTCGATACAAAAAGCATTAGCGAGGGAGAAGAAGGGTGGATCATATTTGGGATTTTCCAAAAACATTCCCCGCGAGAAAAAGTTTTATTAGATGGAAACTTTGACAAAATATGGACCGGGCTTCGATCGCATACAGCCTTGAAACATTTGTTTTCAGTTCATCCATATCTTCGCCCTTTGAAAAAACTCGCACGAACAATCGAAGAAAATTGGGCTACAAGGAAATACGAGAGCGGCCGGGAAATCCTAGATTCTTTTTACGAACAGCAAAAAGGCCTAGGCCTATGAGTAGAGCACAAAACAAGCTCGGACAGGAAAATATAACAGAGTTGGGCTATTTCTTTTTCTGATCAGATTTTTTTTTCGCGTCTGCTTTCTTTTTTGCCTCAGCTTCTTCCGTGCGCTTGTCGCGAAGGGGATTCCCTGGCTTGCCAGGTTTGCTGAGGCCGAATGCGCTCTTCTGGATTCTACGAGGGTAGTAGTTGTTCTCGATATCCACGTCGGCAATTTCCCGGTTGGGATCCAACTCCAGCTTAGCGAGTTTCTTCTTAGTGAAGATCATCTTAGACACTTCATCAGGATTGCGTCGCCAAATCTGCGCGGGTAGACGGATTTCTTCCGAGGTTTTATCTTCGTAGGTTGCTTTCAATATAACCGGCATAACCAGTCCCCCGTTGTTCTTGAGGCTAACCAAGTAAAAATTACCTTCATTCCCGAGCAACTCCTTTTCTTTTGCGCTGAGGCCCTTGATGAATTTCTCGTAGGATTTACGATCCTTATCAGTAACATCCAGCTCGTCGTATTCATTGTAAAAATCCTTTAATTCCGGAAAAGCATCGACGCGTTTAGGCAACGACTTATTACGCTTCTGAAAAAGCCTCTGGGGTTCATTGTCACGTTTTTCCTTTTTGCGGCCCTTGCTGGTATAGGGATCGCGATTATCGACGGTGTATTGGCGGATGCCCTCAATGGAGATGTCCGGATGATCTGTGCTATAAAACCAGCCGCGCCAAAACCAGTCCAAATCCTGGCCGCTTGCATCCTCCATAGTCCGGAAAAAATCTGCCGGAGTTGGACGCTTGAACATCCAGCGCCGTGCGTATTGCTTGAACGCAAAGTCAAACTGTTCACGACCCAAAATGCTCTCACGCAGGATATTCAGGGCCAAGGTTGGCTTGGTATAGGCATTATAACCAGTGCTCTGGAGGGAATCGGCGCCTGTCATAATCGGCATTTTGTTTTCCTGCTTCAAATAACCAAGGAGACCGCCCTCTCTTTCAGGCATAATACGGGAAGGATAATCCTCCTCCCATTCCTGTTCGGTTAAGAACTGTAGAAATGAGTCCAAGCCTTCATCCATCCACATCCACTGACGTTCGTCCGAGTTTACAATCATTGGAAACCAGTTGTGGCCCACCTCATGAATGATGACAGAGATGAGACCGTACTTTGTGCGTTTGGAATAGGTGCCATCCTTTTCAGGTCGAGGTCGCTGCCAACAAATCATCGGATACTCCATGCCTCCAATCGGAGCATTAACTGATATTGCCACCGGGTAGGGGTAATCAAAGGTAAACTTGGAATAAACATCTACGGAGTGAGCAACCGCATGGGTACTGTACCTACTCCAGAGGGGTTCACCCTCCTTGGGCCAGTAGCTCATGCACATGATTTTGCGCCCATTCAGGTCAACTCCCATAGCATCCCAGAGGAATTTCCGAGAGCTGGCAAAAGCAAAATCACGAACGTTGTCAGCCTTATAAACCCAAGTCTTTTTCCCTTTGGCTTTTTCTTTCTCGTTCGCCTTGGCCTCCTCAAGGCTCACGATGAAAACCGGTTTCTTGGCATTTCGCGCCTTCGCTAAACGATCTCGTTGATCCTTGGAGAGAACCTTTTCAGGATTTTGAAGTTCACCGGTAGAGGCCACAATATGATCAGCAGGCGCGGTAATGCGAACCAGGTAATCACCAAACTCCAAGGCGAATTCTCCGGTGCCCAAGTACTGCTTATTCTGCCAACCGTTCACATCCGTGTACGCGCACATGCGAGGAAACCATTGGGCCAAGGCATAAAGATGATTTTTATCCTCCTTAAAATATTCGTACCCCATGCGCGCACGCATCTTGGTGGCGTCAACAATGTTAAAATTCCAATCGACAGAGAACGACATTTGCTGTCCCGGTTTCAGCGGCTTTGGGGGGATTATTCTCATCATCGTTTGCACAACCACATGCTCAAGCGGCTTTCCTGACGCATCCTTGACTGCGGTGATCTTGTAGCCTCCATCAAACTTTTGCGCTCGAAGAAGACCTTCAAAGTTATTGAAGGAGAGCCCACTTATGCCTGAAGAAGGTCGAGACTGAGCTGCGATCATTTTGGGATTAAACAGGTTTTGATCCAGCTGCATCCACAAATAATCAAGCGTGTCTTTGGAGTTGTTGTGATACGTAATCTTCTCGCTGCCAATGATCCGGTTCTTCACCTCATCCAGTTCAACATCAATCACGTAATCGGCCTGCTGTTGCCAGTATCCCGGCCCGGGGGCGCCTGAGGCTCGCCGCATCTCATCGGGCGTCGGCCACACATCATCCAATTGCTTGAACGGATCCCGAGGAGCCGCACTGATGGAAAGTGTGAAAAGAAAGAGCAGGATATAACGGGAGACAGTCATGGCATGATGATTGATTCGTGTGTTAAGCGCGTGATAGCTCAAAAATCGCAAGAAGGCAAGAGGAGTAGTATGTGGCCTGACGATGATGAAGCATGCCCGCGGCACTTATTTGTGTGATCGATGTGCTTTGAAGGAGCTATTTTCAGCAGTGATTTTTGCGCCGCCAGGGCCATCGAACGTGATTCGCAGGGGCAATGTGTCGTCGGCATCGCTAAACCATATTTGCATCTGAGCATCTTTGCCTTGGTTAAATATGCCTCGAAAGTTGCCGAGATCTGGTATTACCAAAAAGGAGGGGAGCGAACGGCCTCCAATTTCGATCGTCTCACGTCGTTCAACTGCGGCACTCATCATATATTTCGATTTGCCATCGGTCACGGTCCACGCAATGGATTTGCCCGCATCAAAATCCATATCGCGAAATGCATAAATCATGCTAAGTGGGTCGTAATAGCGCTCAGGCAATTGGATGGGTTCGCCTTGGCGATTGTCATTTAAATAACGGATGACAGTTCGGTTGGCATCATTGAAGTCGAGCTGAACGGTACGCACACCGCGCGCAGGGATTTTTTCCATATTATGATATGAGATTGTGCGGGTAAAATCGGCGTTCATTGTGGAGTTGGCCTCATATGCTAGCGTGCCGACAAACGCGGAAAGCTTAAGTGACAGGTGCCATGGGGCATCGTTCGAATCCACGCGTGGCGCAACAGAAAAGACTCCAGTACCCACCTGCACTCCAGCCAGCTTTAGTATATATTCCGCGCGCTCACCGGCCATGAAGCTCCGAGACTTTGGATCACGTGGTGATTGGTCTTTGGGGTAATTCGTATGCGAGGGCGTTAACAAAACGGCGACACCCCAAGCGACCAATACAAATGAAACCATGTAAACGAACATCCACAGGACTTTGAGCGCAATACGTCGCGCAGCTGTTGGCTGTTCTTCGGGCTGGCCGGGTTCGTCCATGGCGGATCACGTTGAGGCGTGACGACGTTGCTGCAACCGACGGGCAAGCTGAAAGGCCATCTCCAGACTTTGAGCATAATTCAGGCGCGGGTCGCAGTGGGTGGTGTAGCTGCGTGGCAAATCAGCCTCGGATAACTCCTGTGGGCCGCCGGTGCACTCTGTGACATCCTCGCCAGTCAGTTCAAAATGTACGCCGCCAAGAATACTGCCTGCTGCGTCATGCACGTCAAACGCAGCCTTCAGTTCTGCCTGCACGTCATCGAAACGGCGCGTTTTTATACCGCTATCGGTCGTGCGCGTGTTGCCATGCATGGGATCACAGGCCCAAGTGACTTGACGGTTGCGCCCCGACTCAATAAGCGGAGGAAGCTTTTCGCCAATTGCATCCGAGCCAAGCCGGCTAATAAGAGTGATGCGGCCAGGTGTATTGTCAGGATTTAATATGTCGAGCAACCGGCTGAGTTCATCGGCCGCCATCGATGGACCAATTTTAATTCCGATCGGATTACGGATGCCGCGCATGTACTCAACGTGAGCCCCGTCAGGTTGCCGCGTCCGATCACCCAGCCACACCATGTGTGCTCCAAGGTTATACCAACCACCATGATCCTTATCGGTCATCGTCTCTTCCCAAGCCAAGTGTAGTCCCTCATGCGATGAGTAAAACTCTACCGTGCGCAATGCATCGTTGCCGTGTACACCGGTGGACTCTACAAAATCAACCGCGTCCAGAATACGCTCCACCATGTCCTCGTACTCAGCGCGGTTGTCCGAGCTGCGCACGAAGCCGAGGTCCCAGAGATCGGGATGGTGTAAATCTGCGAAGCCACCATCGAGCAGAGCACGGCAATAATTAAGAGTAGCCGTTGAATGGTTGTACGCCTCCAAAAGTCGTCGTGGATCTGCATCACGCGCGCCGGCCTCTTGAGCAATGTCATTCACCAAGTCGCCGCGATAAACTGGCAGCTCTACGTCATCGACTGTCTCCGTGTCATGGGAGCGTGGCTTTGCGAATTGCCCTGCCAGCCGTCCTACGCGTATCACTGGCAGCCTCGCTCCCCAAGTGAGCACAAGGCTCATTTGCATGAGAATTTTCAGTTTTGCTTCAATGGCCTGTCGGTTGCAGTCGGCAAAACGCTCAGCGCAATCGCCACCTTGCAAAAGAAAAGCTTCGCCGCGCCCGGCGGCGGCTAAATGATTGCGTAAAATATCGGCCTCACCAGCGTCAACCAGCGGAGGCAAAGCCTTCACTCGTGCGAGCACCTTACTCAACGCTTCAGCGTCCGCATATCGCGGTTGTTGCTGAATGGGCTTTGTGCGCCAACTCTGTGGTGACCAATCCACGCGGACCCATCGTTACCGCGATGCGTGGATTGGCGCAAGCATGAGCCGCCCTAATAATTCGGTGAAATATGTAGCAACAGGATTCGAAAATTCGATATTTTAAAGATTGCGAGGGCCATTAAGCAGATTATCATCTGGCCAGCGAATCCCGAACATGGCGAAAATACTAAGCATCATTATCATTGCATGGGCCGCAGTCCTGATGTGGGTTATTCCACAGGTGGAAAACTTGCCCGTACAGCTGCTTGGCTTGGCAATGGTTTTTGCTGCCACACAAATCAGCTTGGGAAATGTCGGGCGGGCAGGGTAGCAGAAAAAAAGCGGTTACTTCATCTTGATCAGGTTCCGCGTAAACTCCATCACGGAGTCGCGGCCCTTGATGAAATCATCCTGAGTCTGGATCACCTGATGTTTTGGTCGAACACCGCTCCCTTTCGGGAACATCCCCTCGGGAAGATCGTTCTGGTAACGAATCATCGGCACTTCCAGCTGACATTGGGTATTGGGGAGGCTGTAGAGAACCATGTTGCCTGCAGTGTAAAATTCGTGACCGCCACCGGTCTCCTCGCCGATGTAGGTGACGTTGTCGTTCTGCAAAGCCAGGGCGCAAAGCACAGTGCCTCCGGAGAATGTCCAGCCGCTGATCAGGAAGTAAACCTTGCCTGAAAAGCCCTTGGCCTTTGGCTTGTAGAGTTTGTTTTTTTCATCAATGACCTGATATAGGTTGCCAACCTTCTTGAATTCCTTGTTCAGACTTTTTTCAACCGCACGTTCCACTCCCCGGAAAAACTCCTTTTTGTCGAGGTACTTCTCCAGTGGAATATCCAGGGTTTTTGCGATGCTGGATTTTGCTTCCCGAAACGGTTTCTTTGCCAGGTAGGAGAAGAGTTGCGATTCATATCCCACGTAGCCGCCTTCGTTGAGACGCACATCAATGATGAGGTGTTTCGCGTTGTTCGTTTGCAGTTCTTCGAAAGTTTGTTTGAGGAAATCGCGGTACTTTTGCCGACCCTTCTTCTTGAGCCCGAAGTCGAATGAATTGGCGGTGAGCAAACCCGTGGTTTCGTCAAGCATGCGAAAGCCGTAATTGCGCAGGTTGTCAGGTGCGGAATGGCGCTTGATCAAACGCTTGGTCAATTGGCGACTGGTAATGGCGGAGAGTTTGGTTGTTTTCTTTTCCTTTGTATTGGGAGGGAGGTATTCCACCTCAAAAACTGTCTTTTTGCCTCCCAAAAGAAAATGGTGCAGCGCGAACTCATCTGACAGTTGTCGATATTTCAGAGTCATATTCAAACCGTCCGAACGAATGAAAGGCATGTAGCGTTCAATCAGCGTGGTCATAGGAATTCCATCAATGGCTGTGACTTCAGAGCCCAACGGCAATTCGGCATCCGCGAAATCGACCAGCGTTTTTGGCCCAATGAAAAATAACGGAATTGGAAACCCCGGAGCATCGCGGTCCAGCTGCTTAAGCAACTTGCGCGGCAGGTCGAAATATGAATGGCCGCATTTGGCCGTTTCAACCACTGGGGCAGCGGCCAGGTAAAACTCGCGCAGTGTCATGGGCTTGTTCAGTCCACGTGTTGTCTTGTCGAAGAGAGCATCGAATTCAGCCTTGGGTGAATAAAGGTAGAGTGCCGGGTGGACTTGTTCCATGGCGTTGCGTAACACCCTGAGGTCCTCCTGCAATTGTGCGGGAGTGAATTTCTGGTCCAGTGACGGCACCTTGCGCTTGGCGGCAACGGCGGGAAGCCCTGCGACCAGAAACAAAAGCGCAAGAACGGCTTGAGAAGTTTTATTCATGCTATTCAATCACCTTTTAGATTGTCTGGGTTGAGTTGAGGTATTTCCAGAATGACGTGGAGATCATTAGTCACATGGCGGATGATAATCTGTGGCTTGTCGGGCAGGGCAATGGTGCCTGAGATTTGTTTATTCTTATGCGAAAGGTGAACCATGGCATTCGTTTCTCCTTGCAGGTGTCCACGGCAACTCCTCGCACCATCCACCTGGGATTGCCTGTCTGTAAGTGCTGCTGTACCGACAGGATCGGTTACAAGGTTCAGACGAATACCCATGCCTGTACTGTCGAGTCTCTTGAAGACATCGGGGTTGATCCGGGCGAAGCGCACGTTGTCGGCCAAGGGAGGAGCATTATATCCCTCCGGGGCATTTGATTCCTCGGAGGAAAATAGATCGAGGGGCGACAGCTTGACCTCGTCCATTTTATTGTTTTGCCCACAGGCAGCAAATAACACTGCTGAAAATATCAAAAAACCCATACGCATCGGTGGAGGTTACTTCTGGAGTGTCGAGTTAGCAACTGAAAGCCTTATCTACCCTTGACGATGCTCGTTGCTCGTAGCCAGAATCTTTGCATCCGAATTACTGCCGATAAGCGGCGCACTTATTAATATCAAAAGGAATCCCTATGACTACGGATACTGTTACCCAGACCGATCTACTGCCCGAGGTGCAGGAGTTTTTAAGCAAGGAAACCCATGGCGCCGTGATTGGCGGCGAGGAGATTATGTCCAGCGACGGCGGAACGTTTGAGACGCACGACCCCGGGAGCGGCCAGAAGCTTGCGACGGTGGCAAACCTGACGGGGGAGGATGTTAAACGCGCTGTGGCAGTGGCGCAGCGGGCATTTGATGAGAGTGATTGGGCGAAGATGCCGGTGAATGAACGCTGCGTGTACTTGCAGCGAATGGCCGACGAGGTGGAAAAACGCAAGGCGATCATAGCTCAGATTGAATCACTGGATTGCGGTAAAATTTACGAGCAGGCTATCGCTGACGTGGAGAATTTCATTGAGACGCACCGGTATTTCGCGGGATTGGCGCAGAACCTTGAGCTTCGAACAGTCATTGCGGTAAAGGGGCACGAGGCGGCGGTGGCCCGTCATCCCTGGGGACCATGCGGATTTATCATTCCCTGGAATTTTCCGTTCCTGCTATGCGGATGGGGCATCGGACCGGCAACGGCAGCGGGCAACACATGTGTGGTAAAGCCGGCCGAAGATACGCCGCTTTCAACATTGTATGTAGCGCACTTGGCAAAAGAGATCGGTTATCCGGATGGGGTGATCAACGTTATTCCCGGGATAGGGGAACAAACGGGAGCGGCACTTTCAGAAAACCCAAATCTCAAGCGAATGAGCTTCACAGGTTCGCCTGAGGTTGGGCGAATGGTTGCCAGCAATTGTGGCCGGAATCTAATCCCCGTGAAACTTGAGTTGGGCGGGAAGGGTGCGGCGGTCATCTTTGACGATGTGGACATCAACGAAGCTGCTGAAAAGCTTGTTGAAGCAATTACTTTCCACACAGGTCAGGTTTGCTGTGATGCAACGCGTTGGCTGATTCAAAAGGATATTTATGACGACTTTATCGGTGCAGCCACCGAACGCTTAAAGGCGGTGAACATCGGCCACCAAATGGATGAAGGGATTCAGATGGGACCAGTGGTAAGTGAAGTGCAGCGCGCGCGCGTGCTCGGGTATCTCGAAAAAGGGAAAGCTGGTGGTGCTGAGGTGCTCCTCGAAGGAGGAGCGGCAGAGGTCAGCGGACGTGCCGGACATTTTGTAAAACCCGCGCTGCTGGCAGGCTCGCTGGACAACGTGGCTGCACGTGAAGAAATTTTCGGCCCCGTCGCCTATTGTGCATCATTTGATGATGAGGCAGAGGGTTTGCGCTTGGCCAATGATACCGATTATGGACTCGCAAATAGTGTGTGGTCCAGTGATCTAGCACGGTGCAGGCGAGTGGCCGAGACCTTTGAGGCTGGCAATGGTTGGATCAATTCGCACAACGTGGTTGTCCATGGCGTGCCTTATGCAGGTGTTAAAAAAAGCGGAATGGGGGGAGGCGTTGTGAGCTTGGAAACGTTGCTGGATTACTACCGAAATATTTCAGTCATCCGGCCGCTTTAAGGAAACAAAAAAAGCCGGACATTTGTTCGGCCTAAAATTTTAAATAAATCAGTTTACCAGCGTAGCACCCCGTCGCGGCTCCAACTGTGTGCCTCGAAAAGCTGGCCGCCCTTGTATTGAGTTTCCATTTTCTTCTGAGTCGTTCCATAATAGTACCAATAAACCCAGCCATCATGCAGCTCGCCACCTTTAAAGACACCGACATATTTTTTGGTTCCATCAGGGTAGTATTCAATCCCCAAGCCATTGCGACGACCATCCGTGAATTCGCCTTCAAATTGTTTATGAGCTAAACCATGCCCTGCTAATGAAAGAGAAAGGAGATCCTGTTCAGAAAGATTTTCTCTGAGCAGTTTCCTGAGTTCGGTCTCTGACATTTCCTGAAGATCTGATTCTGAAAATATGTGAGACAGCGAATTGATCGACTCCGCATTTTTTAGGAGACCAAAATATATTTTTGCAAAGTTGATCTTGTATAAAGTTGATTTGCCGGAGAACGGGACATTTGAGTCATTCGAATAAACGAGTTCGTTGTCGCGGATTTCTAGAAATCCGGGGGGGGCGTTTTTCTTTGAGGTGTTTTGAGCTTCTGTGGGGATCTTTACATCATCATCATTTTTAGATTATTCAGCGTTATCCTTTTGGGAGTCTTTAGTCTCAGGGTTTGTCAGTGCACCTTTTAGCTTGTCTAGGTTGCTGGGGGCGTCGATATCCGATTCGGTTTTTGTCTCATCATCTTTTTTGGCGGGTTCAGGGAAAATTGGATTGCCAGGGACAAAAGCGGGCCATTTGTTTTTTTGAACAGGTTCTACCTTGGCAACTGCGTTTGGGTCGTCCGGGTCAGCTTTCTTCTCTGGGTCGTCCGGGTCAGCTTTCTTCTCTGGGTCGACCGGGTCAGCTTTCTTCGGTTCGGGATCTGAACCGACAGTTTTTGGCGCAGTCTTTTCGTGATCTCCGTCGGCGTCTGTGCCAAAGGAGATTTCAAACCATTTCATGTCACCCTTCCAGCCAGTGCGCTTGACTTCGTGCCCGTCTTGATAAGTACGCTCGATTTTTACGTCCTTTGTTTGCCATTCAATCCACGATTGAATTTTCCCATCCTTATAAACAACTTCCCGTTGTTTGGCACCGTCATCACCAAAAATCACCATTTTCCCATTCAGAGGCAGGTTTTGGCCGGCCGCAAAATGCAATGGACCTTTTTGTTCGATCTCTCCAACACCTTTATCCTTTTTTTCCGGATCTTCAGTCGTGGGATCGACATTTTTTGCCGGTACAGTTTCATCATCGGGCTTGGCCTCCGGGATTGTTTTAGGAGGGTCCGTTTTATCTTCACTAGGCTTAACAACAGGAGGGGTTAACGGATCCGGCGGTGGAATTAGTTTCGGAGGGTCCAATTTGGGGGGAACATCGGAGGGTCCGGTAGGGTCTACCTTGGGCTGGGATTTGTCAGCTGGAGCTTCCTCAGCAGGTGCAGCTTTATTGGGAACAGGAGACGTGCCCGGTTTCGGGTCATCTGCGGTCAAGCCGTTCGTAGTCAAGGCAGCCGCGATTGCGGCCAATAAAATGGGCTTCATAGTGGTTATTCTTAGTAATCGGGTCAAGGAATGCAATCTTTAGACGAAAAATGGAGACATGTGTTACTGGGAGGCAATTGTGGAATTGCAAAAATTGGCGTTTTCCCGTTACATTCCGCGCGAAGGATGGATTTGACCCGCACAGCATTTGGCACGTGGAGTGGCGGTCTCTACATGCATTTTGGTGAAAAATTGGAAGAAGACCGCTTTCTTTCGCTCATTGAGCGTTCGTATGATGGGGGTGTCCGCAGCTTCATGACCGCCGATGTGTATGGCCTTGGAGCCTCCGACGAAATGCTTGGCCAAGCACTAGATGGTAAGCCACGTGAAAGTTACTGTCTTGTGGGTGCGGTGGGCCATGATTTTTATCATGGCCAACGTGAAGGAGCACGCGGCTTTCCCCGCTTTACCGATGCCACACTACGTGGAGAAAATGCATATGCGGGCTATTTACGTGACGCGACGGAAAAGTCATTGTCACGCTGTCGAGCGGACAAGTTTGACCTATTGCTGCTGCATAATCCTGATGCCACCGGTTACTCAAGCGAGGCCGTATGGGACGGCATGGCGTCTTTAAAGGACGCAGGACTTGCGGATCGGATTGGTATCGCGCCCGGTCCGGCGAATGGCTTCACGCTGGATGTTATCCTGTGCCTTGAGCGTTTCGGTGATCGTATTGACTGGGCGATGGTAATTCTAAACCCGCTTGAACCGTGGCCCGGAAGCCTTTGCTTTCCAGCGGCAGTGAAACATAATGTAAAGGTTGTCACTCGAGTTGTGGACCATGGAGGGCTGTTTCATGGCGACGTTCATCCCGGTCACCAATTTACAGAAGGCGATCATCGCGTATACCGCCCTGCCGGCTGGGTGGAAGCTGGCAACGAAAAAATGGAGGGCATGCGTGATGTTGCCGCAAAACACGGGCTAACGATGTTGCAGCTCGCCTGTTCGTGGAATCTTGCCCACGAAGGTGTGGAAAGCGTTATCCCAACACTCATTCAGGAGGCAGGTGATGAAGCCAAAACCATCGAGGCAAAACTTGATGAGTTGGCCGCGTTGCCTGAGGTGGAGCTGAGCGCAGACGCGCGAGACTTTATTTCCAACATCGGCAATAATCAGGGCTGTATGGATTTGAAAGGAGCTAACCCTAACTACGATGGACCTGAGCCTTTGCCGGACCGCTGGAGGCTGACGCCCGAGCATAAGGAAGTCGGTGAACGTTGGGGAATTGTGCCCGAGCGCGATCTGGTTTGCACAATGTGAAGAAAAACGCTGCTCATGTGGTGTGTATAATTATGGTTTTATGGGGAACCGGTTGCACGCTGTCTATGGCACAGCACACGATCCGTGCTACGGGACGGTTTGCAAGTGCCAGCATCACCAGTGGCGGCAACTTTGCAGGTGCTGCTACTAGCACGGCCATAGGCACAGGTGTTGACATTGTTTCTGGGGCTACACATGGGCATAAAGGGAAAAAATTTGTCACCATCATTAATCCTGAAACCGGAATACAACAGGATTTGCTATGGCGTGAAGGGATGAACATATACACAGCCCGACGTACTTTAGCGATCAAAGCCGCACCTAAAACTTACGAATTGCTGCGCGGCAAAAAAACAATTGCAGCTACCTTCGATACTATTCTGAAGCCCGATGACGTGGTTCGTTGGGCTAAGCCGTGAAGGAAACTTACATTGTTGCCAAGGGACGCTGGGCAGCGAAGAAAACCAGAAACTACCACAAGAAAGCGTTCAGCAGAACGCCGATGAAAATCGATAAATAATTATTTGATTGGGCGTCCGCTTGCCTTTAATAGGTCAGGCTGAGGTCGATTATTGAACTTCTTGACCTCTTTTTTCAGTATGGCGATGGCTTTTCGAAGTTGGGTGTCTTTGCCGGCAGGCAACTCGCCAGGCTTTGGCCAAAGGATGTGGTGAGGGACAGCACCATGAAGCTCCATATCCTCTCCGCTGCCCATGAGATACCAGCCGCGAAATGGCATCCTTAGAAAACCCAGATCCATGATGCTGCGTCCACCGGTACTGATAACACCACCCGCTGTGGGCACACCCACGAGTTTGCCTCGCTTGAGGTGCTTGATAGCGTGACTGAAGATCTCGGCATTGCTGTAACTGTTCTGGTTGCATAACACGATAACGGGCTTGTGCCACGTGGCGTAGACCTTGCGATCCTGCGGATAACCTCGTCCACCACCGCGTGGTACGGTAATGGCATGGCGCGGTTGAGTAAGGATGGTCAGCAAATGGTCGGTGGTTGAACCACCACCGTTTTCGCGTACGTCGATGATAAGCCCATCCTTCCCAGCGCCGACCGAGTAAAGCTCTTCCTCAAACCGGAAGAAGCTAGGCATATTCATGCCGCGAATATGCATATACCCAAGCTTGTTGTCGGAAAACTTGTCGACAGCAACGCGGTTGTCGCGAATCCATTTTTCGTAAAGGCGGCTGCGCGTAGAGGCGTAGGAGGCGGGGCGTAACGTGACCTCGCGTACCTGTTTTTTGCGCCGCGCCCCGGACTGCACCTTTAAAACGATGTCGCGATCGAGCCGACCAGTGAGCATCGGGGTTAGATCAATATCAGGCCCAATTTTTTTGCCGTCAATGTGTGTGATAATTTCATTAGGTTTGATGCGACTGGCCTCACGGTCAGCTGGGCCGTCTGGCAACACATCGTGCACCTTGAGCCCGGGGCCCTTGAAGTTGGGCACAAACCGCACGCCGAGATGTGCCGTGATGTCCGTCCAGCCCGGCTTGGGTGCAACCGGAGCGGTTTCAGGCCCACGATAGGTGAAGCCAAGGTGTGATCCGTTCAATTCTCCGAGCATCAGGTTGATAACCAATGAGAGTGTGTAACCGTCAGGCGCGGACGCAGCCATGGGCCCGTATTTTTTACGGATGGCATCCCAGTTTCGGTTGGCCATGGCGGCGTCATACCAGTGATCCCGCATAGATCGCCAGCAGATGTCAAAGGCCGCGCGGTAGCATGCGCCAAGGTCGATCTCCTGTCGGGCACTGAAACTGTATGTCGTCGGTTTTCCAGTGGTGCTCATGGTGGAAGGAAGGCCGTTTGCCATCCAACGAATATTGGGACCCACCCAGTGCGCACCACTGCCGGTCGTGGGGGTCAGTAGCGCGGGCTTGAGGCTGTCGGGAAAGGTAATCGTGTAAGTGCCTTGCTTGCTCGCAATTTTTGAAGTGAACGCAAGCTTCTTCGAGTCTCCAGACCAGAACAGATTCGACTCACTGCTGTCCGGGATCGACACGCTGCGAATACGCTCATGAATGCCGTCAAAATCAATCTTCAACTCCGATTTCTTTGTTGCCGCAGCATTTGGTTCATCCTTTTTCTTGGCTTCTTCAGGTTTCGCTTTTGGCTTTTCTTCTTTCTTAGGTTCGGGCTTTTTGGACTCCGTCTTCGGCGGCGTAGCGGGCTTGAGGGGACGCGCTTTTTTCATCTTCTCCAATGCCTTGGCCAGCTTGCGTGCTCGGCTGTTTTTCTCGTCATCTTCTGCGCGTAGATAAACATAAAATACATCCACTTCCTGATCACGACGACGCCCGGTAAAGGCGATCATCTTCCCATCCGGCGACCAGCGCGGCTGGTATTCGTTGTCTGGATGTCGCGACAGGTTAAACGGTTCCTGACTGCCATCAATGGGGCGCAGCCAGATATCGCGATTAAAATCATTGTCCGAAACTGCGTACACAATCCACTTGCCATCCGGGCTCCAGTCGTACTGCGAGGAGTTCCAACTCTTAAATACACGCCTTGCCTTGTGGGTTTTTGTGTCCATCACCCAGAAATCGCCGCGTTCTTTGAGGTACCCATAATTCCCACCATCCGGACTTAACGATAATCCATACTCAGTTGACGCATCATTTGTCAGGCGCTTGAGTTTGAATGAATCGTTCTGCCACCAATACTTTTTTTCGTTCGCTCGTTCGCTCTGCCAGATATCCTCGTGCCCGCCTTTGCCGCTGAGGAAAACCAATGCGTTGCCGTCCTTCGTCCAAACCGGCTCACTTTCCTCCTCCGGCGTGTTAGTCAATTGTTTTGGCTCACGTAGTTCGGTGTCCATGACCCACACGTCGCCGCCCGCGATGAAAGCCACTTCCAGCCCGTCCTTGCTGAAGGCCACTTCGGTCGCCTTATTCAAAATCCGCCGTTGCTTCTGAGCCACCGTTACATCGCCCGGAGCCCAAAGGTTGATCTTCACCGGCTTTTCAGCCAATCCAGGCTTTAGATGATAAAAGTCAAACAGGTGGCGAAATGCGATGACCGATCCGTCGCGTGATATGGCGGGGAATACCACGCTGTCATCCTTGAACTTCGTGACTTGCCGATCCTTTTCGGTTGCCAGCACATATTCACGGAGGTTCAAGACTCCACCGCGCGCGCCAACGTAATAGAACGCCTTTCCATCCGGCTTCCACAGCGGCCAGCGAGCGTCCTCCCCATCCAGCAATTTGGCATGTGACTTGTCCCCGGGCTTCCACAACCAGATCTGTGCAGAGCGGCTACCCGTGTAGCCCTTGCGCCACCAGCGTTCCCCCTCGCGATTGTAAAGGATACGCTTTCCATCCGGTGCCACGCTTGGGTATTGACCATAATCGTCAAACAACACCTGCTCTGGTCCCTGCTTCACGTGAGCTTGGATGACTGAAAACCTCTCGCCACGACGCCAGAAATGGTCCCGCGTAATACTTGTCAGCAACTCCTTCCCATCAGGCATCCATTCCTCCAGCACGAATCCTTCGGTGTGCAGTGTCAACTTTCGAGGCGCGCCACCGCCTGCGGGCATTACCCAAACCTGCTTGCCGCCTTCGCGCTCACTGACAAAGGCAATCTGCTTGCCGTCCGGCGACCAAGCTGGTTGACGATCCACTGCTGGATGCCGCGTCAACTGCCGTGCCGCTCCTCCCTTGATCGAGGCTGACCACACATCGCCCTTCCAGAAAAATGCGATCTGTTTACCATTTGGCGAAACCGCTAAATCTGACGCCAATCGGATCGGCACTTTAGCCAAGGTCAATACCGGCAATAACGACACCCAAAGAATGAATTGTGCCCTCCTCATAATGGCCGAGGGTAATACCTACAAGAGGGGCGAAAAGCAATCGAATTAGGCGGCGCGGCACGGGCCACATATATTTGCCGTTGCGAACAATATTCGAGCAGATAATAATGGGAGCCGTGAATCTAAGGGTGCTCATCACGTTCGTTACATTGATCTTCTGCATGGGTTGCGGGAAGAAAGATGCTTCACGTCGTGCCGAAAATCATGGGTCGTCAAATGAGGCCGCCAACAGACTGTTTGTGGACGCCGTCGATCTAATCAAAAAAGCTGAAAAAGAGTTAGAAAGAGACAACAAGAATATAGCTGTCAAATTTTACGATGCAGCACTTGGCGCGGCCGATACGATTTTAGATGAGCACCGAGGATCTGATCTTGCCGTTGACATTGCGCAAGGCAAACCAATTTTTTCAGGACACACATTAAAACAAATCCGAGAAAGCGCGGAAAACATCCGTACAGGGAAAAGGCTTTTAGAAGCAGAGACCAGAGAAGATCAGGAGAAGGTGATTCTCGCTAGGGAAAAGGCTGAAAGAGAAGCCCTTGAAAGAGAGAAAGCGGAAGCAAAACAAAGACAAGCAGAAGAGGCCGCTAGGGCACGGGCTTTGGCAATAGAGGAAATGGAAATGCTTGCCAAAAAGAAGGCAAAGGCAGCGAGGAAAGAGGCAGAAACAGCAAGAAAAAAGGCGTTGGAGGTTATCCGAGAAAAAGCCGAGGCAAAAAGGAATACCGACAAGGCAATTTCAGAAACAGCAGGCACTTTCAAAGGGCCTGATAGTGACATCAACTGTGTTGCCTGGAGCTCGGACGGAGAAAAAATTGCAAGCGGAAGCTGGGACGGGACAGTAAGCATTTGGGATGTGCCTACTGGAAAGATGATTCGTACATTTGATGGGCATAAGGTGTATGTGTACAGTGTAACTTGGAGTCCAGACGGAAAGCGCATAGCAAGCGGGAGCCATGATGACACCGTCAAGGTTTGGAATGTGGAAACTGGCAAGGAACTTTATGTGTTGCGAGGGCATAGTACAGACGTTAACAGCGTGGCTTGGAGTCCAAATGGCAAGAAAATCGCGACCGGAAGTAATGATTACGGCGTGAAAGTTTGGGATACGGTTGATGGTAAGGCAATTCATACACTTCAGGGCCACGAGGACTGGGTTATGAGCGTGTCGTGGAGCCCGGATGGAGGGAAAATTGCGAGCGGAAGTTGGGATAAATCGGTGAAAGTGTGGGATGCGGATAATGGAAAGCTTCTAAGGACACTGCAAGGGCATCAAGGCGAAGTCATGAGCGTAGTCTGGAGTCCGAACGGAATGAAATTGGCCAGTGGCAGTTATGATAAAACCATAAAAGTGTGGGAAGCTGGGGATGCAGTTGAAGACAAGGAACCGCGTACGCTACGCGGACATGCGGCTTGGGTTGTCAGTGTGGCTTGGAGTCCGGATGGAAAGCACATTGCCAGTGGAAGTCACGATGACACAGTGAAGGTGTGGGAAGTTGCTGATGGAAAAGAGCTCTACACATTGCAAGGGCACAAAAATTGGGTTAGGAGCGTGGCTTGGAGCCCTAATGGGAGGCATATTGCGAGCGGAAGTTTGGACAAAACCGTGAAAGTGTGGCAGTTGCCAAAGTGAAGCTCTTAGCTAATTTCTACACCTCTACCTCTAAATCTGATACCAAAACGGGTGCCGTTAAAGGTTACAACAATTTCCCTCGCCAGCACTTAATGCATTCGCCACCATCTCGCGCACATGCCTGACACTAAATACCTTACCGCGCCAGTGAAGAGCACGGAGATTCCAAAGGGTATTCCGTATATAATTGGTAACGAAGCAGCAGAAAGATTCAGCTTCTACGGCATGAAGGGAATTTTGGTCGTCTTCATGCACAAGTATCTTCATCTACTCACGGATGATCCCAACCTTGTTGCAATGAACAAGGCGGCGGCTATTGAACAGTACCACAATTTTACAACGTGGGTGTATCTGACGCCAATTCTGGGCGCGCTTTTGGCTGATACTTTTTTGGGTAAATACAGGACCATCATGAGTCTGTCGATGGTGTACTGTCTGGGTCATCTGGCTCTTGCGTTCATGGGGACTGGCGGGATGACGCCAGAAAGCTGGATGATGACAGGTCTCTTGTTGATATCCCTTGGCTCAGGAGGAATCAAGCCTTGCGTATCGGCGCATGTCGGCGATCAGTTCGGAAAAAGCAACGCCGAGAAGTGGCTCTCGAAAGTGTTTGGCTGGTTTTTCATGTCGATAATTGTCGTGGCCTTTATCTCTACGCTGCTGACGCCTTGGCTCTTGGAGTTGTATGGTCCTCACTGTTCATTTGGAATCCCAGGAGTGTTAATGGCTATTGCGACGGTGGCCTTCTGGATGGGGCGTAACGTGTTCATTCATGTTCAGCCCAAGGGGCCGGCTTTTCTCAAGGAGGTTCTAAGTAGAGAGGGCATCATGGCGATGCTCAAACTAAGCATCATCTTCGTATTTGTGGCGATCTTCTGGGCTCTTTTTGATCAGACCTGTTCGTCTTGAGATATTCAGGAATAAAATCTAGACATTAATTGGCAAGGTGTTCACTGCATACAATAAAAGAAACAGGCAATCAAAAAGATCTAGATAGTAGTCATGGTG
>CAYUXV010000344.1:0-4229 GCA_964448875.1 uncultured Verrucomicrobiota bacterium | reverse complement strand
TTCCTGTCGCATTGTTCCGAATAATGGTGCTGATGTCGTTGTACTTTTGATTGGAGTAAAACATCATCACAGGGTCACCTTTGTGGACGCTGTGGCGGAACCGAGTCGCAAAATGCACCGCTTTGGCGTTCAGTCGTCCCTTACCTAATTCCCCACAAATGTCGTCCAAAATCAAACAGAAACTGGTATCGCCAGCACCGCCTTCCTCAACCTCTTTCTTCTTTCGCATTTGGTCTTTAATAATATTGTGAATAATGTCATCGCTGTACATTTCGTGGCACGTACTGGGGTATTTTGCCGCTGTAAATCGACTCGTGGCATCGTTGTGTATCGTGTTCGAAATCACGTGCACGTCCTGAAAACACTCATCGTAAAAGTTGGGGTTGTGCAGAAAATTGTTCCAAAGAACACTCTTACCACTTCGAATTGGCGCCGCGCACACAATCAACTGCCCTTTGTAAATATCGGGTAAATTTGGGTGCAATTGTTTCCTCGCTTTCTTTTCGGATTCTGGTGGTTGAATCTGTAATATTGTCAAGTCGTTGCTGCTCATATACTATAACCTGAGATTTATTATTTTATTTTCTCACGTTTTAATATATTATGAATCCCGAAGATCAAAAAATATTAGATGGATTAAAAATATTTTGTTCTCCTGAAATTGTCGCTAAATACAACCATAAACAAGAAAATCAAAACGATTGGACACGGTTCTATTACTACAAAGACAGGCGTCGGCAAGTGGTCACCAATGCAAACGTGGATTACGATTACGAAGTCAGCAGCACCTTGAACTACAACAAACGAACTTTCTACAAAATCACGGCAATGTCGATGAAAGACGGCTATTTTGACTATTATTTCAAGCTAAAGTCACACTTACCTTACGTGGTGGTGAAGAAGTCCAATCGCAATCACCGAGGCGAGGAATTGCAACCGTTGCCCACGACCACGGAAAATGGAAAATTTGTTTTACGGTTCAATTAAAAATTATTGAATGCAGCACCGAACAAGCTTGAATTGCGTCCTCCTTGTCTCAATATATTGTATGCGTCCATCATCGACGGCTGCTGCGGGGCTCTCTCAACTTTCTGTACGGGTGGTCGAGGCTTGTGTTGATGTTCGATTATTTTATTGGGATGTGGCTCCTTGCTTGTAGAGTGTCTCTTTTTCTTTCGATCTTCGTACCGGTCCATCAAAGAACAAAAATGATCAAACGCCATCGGTGCAGTTACTGGTGCAGTAACCGGTGCAGTCTGCGTTTTTGGCTCTGGTTTCGGTTCAACTGGTGCTTTCATTGCTGCAAGTTTTGATTCTTTCTTGGCTCGTCTCACCGCGGCTGACTTTTCTCGTGCTAGTCGTAAAGTCTCCCTCTGCTTTTCCGTCATCTCTCGTTTCTTTCGAGGTTTCTTGTCTACTCCTCGCTTACCTCGGTTCGTAAGGACTGGCTCAGGCTCAATTTCTGTCTTTATGTTCGTTAAATCCTTTTCTTCTTGTATCCCAGTCCCTTCACTCTTCCTAAGTGTCTCTTCTGTCTTCTCTTTTTGTCGCATGACAAATATTTGGCTCGCCGTGTGCTGCTTCAACACTTTTCCAGGGTCCTTTTCTTCTACTGGTGTCTTTGGTTCTACCATTCGAGACGGGTCTACCTTTAGCTCTAAGTCTGGCAGTGCATCGTAGTTTTTGTCGAATACTTTTCCGCTCATCTTTTTAATATACTTGTTTAAAAGATTTTTTTTTTGTACAAAATTTATGTTAATTTTGTGCAAAAACTTTCTGTAAAAAATGATTTTATATAAAAAATCTAGTACCGACCAAATCGTATACTTCGATTGTGAACTGAGTTATGCTCGATGGGGTCTACCCCACCAATTTTCATTTCTTCCTTGCCTTGTCGAATTTTAATCCAAATCGTACTCTCTGGCTGCAGACTTGTTAACTTTCTACCGGTCGTGTCTGTCAGCTTTATCTTTAATTGATTCAGACTGTCGCAAGAAAGGTTTTTCATCTTGACCCAATTTTCAAAGGATGGTTCCCGGTACACATTACCTGGATCACTGGACGTTAAGCTTAAGCCAACTACGCCTAAAATGTTCGCGGTGTTCGCGCCACCAAAATTGCCACTTCCTCCACCCAATTCACCCTCGATTGGTGTATTTGGAAGTTGTACCACGCAAATGGTCTCTCCTTCATCCCACGCGGTTGCTTCAAAATCCGAACTAAGTCCGGTCGCTGAGTTTGCAGACGTTAAACTGTGTACTACGTTTTGCCGAAAGCCTATTAAAGACGCTATATTTGAGTAGCGATTTGCGGAGTCCACTATTTGAGATTTGTAAATAAAATTTGATTCTGTCAAAGGTGAAAATGCAAAATTCACGTTCAAAAATGGTTGTACCATGTCAGCCAGAACCGCTGGCGATGTAACGTACTCCGCGTCTCCATTAATGCCAAGCATATTTTGTAGTTGCGCGTTCTCTGCGTCGTGGTAAATGCCTTTTAAATTCATAATTATCGGGGATACTTCTTTGCCTTCGTTCGATGCACCCATATAAATGGGTAAATGTTTGTACAGGTCAAAATCACCGTCTTCGGTAACAGCAATGTAACCAGGCGTATTGCTCCCATTTGCTACAAATACAGTGTTTGGTGTCGCAGCACCAGGGTTTGGCGTGCTCACCGTCCTAAAATCAATACAACATTTATCTCTATCAGCCGCGACAGTCGCTTGTGGCGCATTTGCATCGGTTCCGCCTTTTCCATCTACGGGTCGAAAGACAACTTCGTTGTAGATCCCATTAATTAGCTTTCCTTGTCCTACAAGCACCGCTGGAGGTTGGTCGTAACTTTGAGCGGAATTAAAGCCAGTGTCAACGTTTCGAATGGGTTGGTAATAAATATTTACAATGAACGTCCCCGCACCACCTTGCGCGGGCACAAACGTGTCAATTTGCCACCATAAATCGTATTTATTGCCACCAACAGCCCAGTTTTGTCGCAACGATTGTCTATTGACAGATTCGATATTACTATTTGCTTGATTCACTAGACCGACACGTCTTTGGTTCATAATACCGCCTCTCATTTTAAAAACTTCTTCTTTGGGCAAACCATCGTCCAGAAGATAGCCCCAGCTGTAGCCAATTTCTTGTGCGGTGACGTATCTTGCTCCACCAAAAGTACTGCTTGCATTGGCAGGCTGAAAAATACCCGCTCCATTACTCATGTTCCATAACGGTCGTTTGCAGAGTACTGCTCGACAAGTGACAGTTGGTACCCAATCGACGTACGAATCGTCTCCTGGATTCAGTCCAACCTTCAGCCCAACGCCTCCGACAGTGTTGGTCGAAGAGCCGTCGGAACTGCCACAAGTAGACAGCCAATCGTTTACGTTTGCAGTAACTTCGTCTACTATATAATTCCTTTGACACGTAAATTTTATTTTCTTATTGGTTGCATCGTACGTGCTGAGCAAACCCATCCGTAAAGGCGACACCGGTATGTCCATATAGTTCTTTGTCCCGTACAAATAGTTTCCTACGGCTAAAGCGTTCGACAGCTGGCTAGCGACGTCACCAAAAGTAAAGGAACCTGGCTTTAACTTTACTGCGTATGCACCAAATGGGGCGTAATCTTGTGGGTTGGCTGAGCCCCCAGAAACAAGGACAATAAAAGCGTCATTGTTGTCTTGAATTACAACGGCTTCGTCGTGCTTGTTGTACCTGTTCAGGTTGACGCCACATAAGCAAATTTCAGCGTTGCGCGGTAGTTTTAAACCTCTTCCAAAGTGGTTCTCGAACTCCGCAGGATCTTGACCGTGACTATTCAACACGATTAAACTCATATAATAAATAAATAAGATATTTTTTCTGAATCATATTTATATGGATGTTTTCAAAGTCAATAACCACCTGAAGACAAAAGCGGAGAGAAAGTCAGAGCGTTTGCTGACCCAAAACCACCTCGCCAAACTCGCCGAACGAGAAGCGCGAAAGAAGCAACTAAGCTACAAGCCGGAGAAGATTTTCGGCGGTTTTAAGATGGGCAAGTGATTGTTGCCTTAGTAAGGATAATAATATTAACTAACGTGTTGAAGTGCCGAGTGCGAACGAAACTGAAAGTGGCGGAGAACAATGTAGGGTGGTGTAGGGTCAGTGCAGGTTTGTGTTAAAACAAAAATGAAAGAGTATCTTATTTAGTGTAGTGTATGTAGGGTATGTAGGATAATTAAC
>CAYUXV010000343.1:0-8040 GCA_964448875.1 uncultured Verrucomicrobiota bacterium | reverse complement strand
AGGATGTCTTCAAGAAACATGATGTTCTTCATCTTTGTGTGGCCCGATTCGCTCAGAACGGTCTTGAGCAGGGTGTGAGTTAACTCTCGTTGCTTGGTGCTCATGTGCTTGATCTGAAGTCCCTTTCGGTTGCCACCCTTGAGCATTTCAGCAGGAATAAAGTGCCAATATGTACGTTCTTCGCCATTGAATTTAAATGCGGCCTGGGCCTTTTGCTTAGTATCAAGGCTGGCCATCAATGTGTTTGCGGCTTTAGCCATGTCTGAAGCAACATCTGCATATGCATTTGCAGTAAAGAGCAGGGAGAGAATGATCGAGAAAAGTTGAGGGTGCTTCATACGCGATATTTATCATTAGAGAGCCAACAGCTACAAGCACATTGCGCGAAAGTGTAACTGCAGCTAGATTGTGCGTGTGAAGCTTCTGTTTATAGGAGATATCGTTGGAGCACCTGGTCGCAAGGCTGTAAAGCAACTGCTGCCGGGCTTGCGCGAAAAGCATGGAGTTGATGTTGTTATCGCAAACGGTGAAAATGCCGCAGGAGGAAATGGCATCACCCCTGTCAAGGCAGCGGAAATTTATAGTGCAGGAGTAGATATAATCACAACCGGAGACCATCTTTGGGATCAAAAGGAAGTGATAGACCTTCTCAATGCTGAAGCACGATTTCTAAGGCCTTTGAATTACCCTCCCGGCACACCTGGGCAAGGAAGTCTTGTGTTGGAGAGGGCAGGCCAGCCAACTTTGGCTGTTATGAATCTCCAAGGGCGTACATTTATGAAGGAACTGGAGAGCCCATTCCATGCAGCACGCGAAGAAATCAAGCGTCTGCAATCACGGGCAACGGTTATTTTTGTGGACATTCATGCTGAGGCAACTTCCGAGAAGATCGCATTGGCACGCATGTTGGATGGTCAAGCAAGTGCAGTTGTTGGCACGCATACTCACGTACAGACTGCAGATGAACAAATATTTCCCGGGGGTACTGCATTCCTTTGTGATGCTGGATTCACCGGTCCGCATGATAGCGTAATCGGACGTGAAGTGGAGCCCGTTGTGGCGCGTTTTCTTACTAACCAACCGCAACGATTTAATGTTGCGCGTGGTCGGGTATTACTACAGGGAGTGGTTATTGATATAGATGGTGCCAATGGAAGGGCTACTTCAATTGAACGGATTTCTAAGCCCTTGCCAAAAGGCTGATGATTTACCGTTTTATTAGTGAACAATTTCTGAGATGCTTGACGCCACATGAAATCAATGACCGGATATGGTCGTGGCGAAAGCTCTCGGAAAGGTTGTAAAGTTACTGTTGAGATCAGTTCTGTAAATCGTCGCCAAGGCGAAGTGGCAGTGCATTTACCGCGCGACCTAGATGTGCTTGAGTCGCGTGTGCGTGATGAAGTCAATCGGAAAGTGTCTCGCGGACGCGTGAATGTCCGTGTCACAATGAAGTCTGACGAAGGTAGTGGTGGTCAGGCTGTCATCAACGTTGTGTTGGCAAAAAGCTATGCACGTGAATATCGTAAATTATCTAAAAGCCTTAACCTGACAGGCGAATTGGGGCTGGAACATTTACTTCGTGCACCAGGTGTGCTCCAAGTTTCTGAACAAGTGGTTGACGCAATGGATTATTGGTCTGTTGTGCAGAAAAGTCTCAAGACAGGACTTGCGCAACTTATTGCCATGCGGGAAAAGGAAGGCGGGCATCTTAAAAAGGATCTTGTAGCACGTGTGAAAATTATGCGGCGAGGTGTTACACAGATTCAAAAGCGAGTTCCTTCGGTGGTTAAACGTTACAGGAAGCAGCTTCTGAGCCGGATTGAAAATGCCGGTATTCAACTGACGAATGAAGACAATGAACGTTTGCTGCGAGAGGTAGTATTGTTCGCTGAGCGATCGGATATCACGGAGGAGATGACGCGCTTACAAAGTCATTTTGTTCAGTTTGATGACACCCTTAAAAAAAATGGGCCAGTGGGGCGAACTTTGGACTTTCTCACACAAGAAATGAATCGTGAAATAAATACGATCGGCTCAAAGGCCAACGATGCTGAAATCTCTAAGCTGGTCGTAAACCTAAAGGCTGAGTTGGAGAAATTCCGCGAACAAGTGCAGAATGTAGAGTAATGGAGGGGCCTGTGTTGTTGGTGTTGTCCGGTCCATCGGGCGTCGGAAAGACGACCGCTGCTCGACGGTTGCTTAAAGAGAATCCAAAGCTCATTCGTGCGGTTACTTGTACTACACGAGATCCGCGTGATGGAGAGGTAAATGGGGTGGATTACCATTTTCTGGATGAGCAGGAATTTGTAAGCCGCATTAATGCAGGTAAATTCCTCGAGCATGCTGAGGTATATGGAAACCGCTATGGGACAATGATAGAAGCGGTCCGTAGCCGACTTGACGACGGTTTGGATGTGCTTTTGGTGAATGATGTACAAGGTGCGGAAGCGGTCTGCGAATTGGCTAGTGAAGATGAGCAACTGGGACAGGCGTTGGTAACCGTATATCTTGTTACGGACGGTGTAGATGAACTGCGTCGTCGTCTGATCGAGCGCGGATTGGATGACATTTCAGTGATCGACGAACGCCTCCAAACCGCTCAATCAGAAATAGATCGCGCTAATGAATTTGATCATACGGTTATCAGCGGAAGCAAGGATGAAGACTGGCGTGTAGTGCAGAATATTTATATTGCGGGTCGCAAAACATGAGCGATGGACAAAAACAAACTGTGGTATTAGGAGTGTGCGGATCTATTGCCGCCCATCGTGCGGTAGATTTGTGCAGTTTGTTATCCGGCGGGGGGTTAGATGTAAACGTGGTAATGTCGCGCGATGCTCAAAAATTTGTTACAGCGTTGCCGTTCAAGACGCTTTCAAAAAATCCTGTTGTTGTAAGCCTTTATGATGATGAGGAGGGTTGGCGTCCAACGCATATTCGACTAGCCGACGAGGCTAGGCTAATGGTTATAGCCCCGGCTACCGCAAACATTATTGCAAAGCTTTCGCAGGGGCTTGCCGATGATGCAATGACCTGTATTGCTTTGGCTCTACAGCCAGGAACCCGGATTCTTGTTGCGCCTGCGATGAATGGTAAGATGTGGGAACATCCAGCTACGCGAGCAAATGTTGCTATTTTGAAAGAGCGCGGTGTTGAGTTTATTGGTCCAGCCGAAGGGGTTCTTGCCTGTGGTTATGAAGGCATGGGGCGTTTGTGGGAGATAGGAGCTATTGCTGATCGAGCGTTGCAATTGGCGAGCCAAGACTGATAGGATGGCCGTTTGTGCCAAACCATAATGATTGATTTCGCTCCAGTTAAACGCTTTTTCAAGCTGATAACAACATCGTCTATCGACCATGAGCAGCATACCAAGCGCTTGAAATTAATGGAGCGCGACATAGGGGTGCCGGTTAAAATAGCGGTACTTATCCTCACGGCAGTATTCCTTTTGAATTGGAAAAATGTTTGGCCAGATCCCACAAAACTGGAAGCTACATTTCTTGATCCAGTGCAAAAATTATTCTTTGCATACGCTTTCGTAAATGTCGGGGCAGTTTTCTTTTTCCTTTTGTTTAATAAGTGGCCTTTACGAGTGGTTCATTGGGTCTCAATTCTTTTGGGTGTTCTCGATGCACTTGTGGTGTCCGGATTGGTTGTGATTACTGGAGGTTTGGATAGTGTAGTCTATTGGGTGTTTTTAGTCTTGGTGGTACGAAATGCGATCAGTATTCCAATTGCAGTTACACAGGTCGCTTTGAATTTGGTCACGGCTGCCTGCTATTTAGCCTCCATTCTGCTTTGGTTGGAATACATACAGCCGATGCAAAGGCCGGCCGAAAAAATGACGCATCAAGAATGGTTGGGGACTTACACGCCGAAAGATCAGTTTAACTTTGTTGCAGATGAAGGTAATCAGACAGCCTATCATCAGAATTCTAATAAAACGAATCAACCTGCCGATGGTGTTGGGTCGGATGTTCCCGATGATGTAACTTCTTTCGAATCTAATTCGACTAGGCGACGCGGAGGAACGTCAAACTTGGTATTTTTGGATTCTGGGTATGAGGAGGAAAGCCGGATGGCCTACTCACTTTTTGTTATCCGTGTGTGCTTTTTGATCCTATGGACAGCATTATGTTATGGCGTACAGGTTTTATTTGATCGGGATAGGGAGGCACAAAGAGAGGGGCGAGAATACGCATTGCGCAAAGAACAATTACGTTCTACAGGACGTTTGGCAGCAGAGATTGCACATCGGTTGAAAAATCCTCTTGCTATAATAAATAATTCGGCTTTCTCACTTAATCGCGAATTAAATGATGCCGATAGTACAGTGCAAAAACAGTTAGGTATGATTCGTGACGAAGTTGCACGTTCAGATTTTATACTTACGGAGCTAATGGGGTATGCACAATTGTCAGAAGGGCAGGTTGAGCGCTTGAATTTTGAAGAGGAAATGTACTTGTCCGTTGATGAGGCGTTCCCTGCATCCGCAAACTTTGGCGTTAAACCAAATGTTAAAATAGAGTCAGATTTGCCACCATTGATGATGCAGCGCAACCACTTGCGAGAAGTTTTAGTTAATCTATTAGTCAACGCGCGTGAAGTTTCAGACGGGAAATCAGAGGTGTATATATCTGCACGCTCAACGCGTAATTTTTCGATCGAATTCCGGATTAAAGATGAGGGCGATGGCATTCGGGAGGATCATCGCGGGCGTATATTTGAATCTTACTTCAGCACCAAGGAAAAAGGAACAGGGTTGGGGTTGGCAATAGTGAAACAAAATATTGAATTATATGGAGGGTCTATTCAGGTGGAATCCGAACTTGGAAAAGGCACGGAGTTTATCGTAACCTTACCTACTCGCGCACTTCAAGAAGCATAGCCATGAAACCCAGCATCCCACCAGTATTAGTAGTTGATGACGAGTTGAATATGCGCGAATCGGTTCGTGATATACTTGTTGCTGAGAACTATACGGTTGAGTTAGCGGAATCTGCGGAAGAAGCGCTGGAATTTATTTCCAAGGAAAAACGTGAGTACTTCATGGTTATAACTGATGCACGTTTGGGGGGCATGAGTGGGTACGATTTATTGAAGCGTATCACAAAAGATTCTCCAAATATGGCCGTAATTGTTATAACAGCATTTGCCACACCTAAGCTTGCGGTCGAAGCTATTCACAATGGTGCTGTTGATTATCTTTCCAAACCATTTGCACCTGAGGAATTGCTCCATGCTGTTGATCGATGCCTTGAAAATTTTAGGCTTGTTCAAGAAAATGCCACTCTTCGCTCTCATTCCAGTGAGGTTTACAAGGTGGAACAGATTGTCGGCGAATACGAAAAGGTAAAAGAAGTTCGGCGATTAATTGAAACCGTTGGCCCAACTGATGCAACTGCTCTAATTCTAGGTGAAAGCGGGACCGGTAAAGAGCTGATCGCAGGTGCACTTCACCTCTTAAGCAGTCGGCGAGATAAGAACTATATTCGCATCAACTGTGCTGCAATTCCAGAATCCCTTTTGGAAAGTGAATTGTTTGGTCATGAAAAAGGCGCCTTTACAGGTGCATTGAGGCAAAAAAATGGCCGTGTTGAAGAAGCGGATTGCGGAACAATATTCCTCGATGAAATTGGAGACATGAGTCGTCCGTTACAAGCCAAGTTGCTCCGGTTTCTGGAAGACGGTTCTTTTACACGGGTGGGAGGTAACGAAGAAAAACGTGTCGATGTGCGAATAATTGCTGCGACCAATCGCGATATTGTTCAGGCAATACAGGACAATCATTTTAGGGAAGACTTATTTCATCGGTTGAATGTCGTTCAATTCAGGCCACCGCCGCTTCGCGAACGGGGAGAAGATATATTGACGTTGGCAAATTATTTCTTGCGACAACATTGCTATACACTTGGGCGTCAAAATATGGAAATTATGCCTGATGCAAAGAAAAAATTACTTTCGCATAATTGGCCCGGGAATGTGCGAGAACTTCGTAATGTTATTGAACGTGCAGTAATACTTGAATCGGGAAGTGAAATATATGCACAAAGTTTGCCCGACTTTTCTGTTGAAGCGCGATTGCGTCAGGATGATGAAGCTGTTGGTGCGTCAGGAATTGCGCCTGGCCAATCGTTTGAGGATGCAGTTACTGGCTTCGAGTGTCGCATAATCAATGATGCTTTGGATCAGAACCAGCACAATGTGAATAAGACCGCTGAGCAGCTTATGATGACCCGGCATGCTCTGCGATATCGGATGCAACGCCTCAATCTTGCGCAGCAGGGAAGCGACGGGAGTGGTGACTGATTCGAGTGTGCTGATGCAGGACAGCGTTACTATTACACGTCAAAGTGCCTCTAATTTGGCTCTGTCATTTATAATCCTTGGGCGTGAAAAACGTGAAGCAATGGAGGTGTTATATGCATTTTGCCGTGAGGTTGATGATGTGGCAGATGAAGACAGTCGCTCGGTAGAGGAGCGTCGTTATAACCTGAAGTGTTGGCGTGATGATGTCCGTCGAGCATGTGATGGATATGAACCCCAAAAAACACTCAACAAGGAATTGAAGCCTATAGTGGAGAAATATGGGTTGGACTTCTCCTTGTTTGACGAATTAATTCGAGGGGTTGAAATGGATTTGAGTCAGGATCGTTGCAAAACATGGGAAGATTTGGACCTTTATTGCCATCGGGTTGCTTCAGTTGTTGGTCTTTTGAGTATCGAGATTTTTGGTTATTGTGATAAAGGCTGCTGTAAATATGCCCATCATCTTGGCAGGGCATTGCAACTTACAAATATACTTCGAGATGTGCGAAATGATGCTGCTCGATCAAGAATATATCTGCCTGTTGAGACACTGAAAAAACATAATGTTGATGAGATTGAAGTGCTAAATTTGAATTACACAGATGGGTTTTATCAAGTTGCTTTAGAAGTTGCTGCACGAGCTAGGGATCATTATCAAAAGGCAACTGAGGTTTTGCCGGAAATAGATCGTCGTTCAATGATCGCAGCTGAATCAATGGGAGCAGTTTACTGGCAGCTGTTTAAGCAAATTGAGCGTGAACGTTTTAATGTATTTGGCGAAGAGCCTATTCGCCTGAGAAAACTCCATAAAATATGGCTTATTCTTCGAACTTGGTTCCGGGTTCGCTCCGGGTCGAAAATGCCAAATTACGGTATGGGTTAAATAAATTCGCGGCTAGCCAAGGTGAGTGTGTCTGAAAGTTGTTTTGCTGAATGTTTTACTTGGGAGCTAAATCGAACTAATTTCGGAACACGCCATGGTTTTCGGCATAAGGCCAGAGCCATCTTCGAATAGCATAGCTTCATTTCAGCACTCATAAATGAGTTGAAGTTTAAAGGGAGTTCCTCATTTGCTGGATCACTGATAACACGTACTGTAGCACAAGGAATATTATGAATTTTACATATTTCGTGAATTGCAGCTGATTCCATTTCAACTGCATCAGCACCTGTTTTTTGGTAGGCAGAGGCTTTCTCTTGTGGTGTTACCAATATTTTACTCGAAGAGTAGAAAATGCCTTCTTGTGAACCGGCGCGCTCCAGAGCTTTGGAATATTCAAATTTTTTATCACAGGAATGTAGAATTGTGCCGGCTGATAGTGCTGGATTTAATCCCCCGGCAAATCCACAAGTCAGAACTGCGGATATTCGCATTTCTGATAGTGTGTCTTCTAAAGCAGCGCGCGCATTATCGTTGCCAATTCCCGTTATTAGAATAGGAGATCTTGTTTGAGCTCGGAAATACCTAGCCTCGTCCATAACGGCAAAGCAAAAAAGGATGGATGACAGAGATGTGATGGAACTACCTGTGAGGTGTAGTTTCTTTCGGAGATTTTCCGTGGCCGTTGAGACGGTGTACTCCATTGCGTACTATTGTAAGTTTTAATAGGTCGCGTTGTTCGGCAAGTGCGAGCATGGGCCATGTATTACGGTAACTGACATAATTAAGATAAAAGACTCGAGGGAATCCTGAGCCAGTCGTTTCGTTATCGGTCAAGCTGCCATCGG
>CAYUXV010000342.1:0-41839 GCA_964448875.1 uncultured Verrucomicrobiota bacterium | reverse complement strand
CAACTCACCCATGCTCCCATCTAAAGTCGCCACCGTGATGATAGCTTCTCCACCCAAAGATTTATTTGTTTCATTTCCTTGTGAAGGAGAATCATACACACGAAATGTAGCCACCACGGGTCCAGCAGATAAACATCCCATCCATCCTTCGGGCACCTTCCATTCATCAAGTCCATCAGGTCTGGAAACGGCCAAGTTCTCCTTGGGGACAAAATAACTGCTAATTTGCGCTTTTTCACAACCGACACACGCCACCATCAGGACAATCATATTGGTGAGCACCAGAACGTGATGCAGATGCGATGTATTCTGCCTGATTGTAAACATAACTCTATGAATTTAGGCGCATGAGACGGAACGCAATTTGTTCCTATTCACCTACTTCAGATCCATCGACATTAGGAAAGCGATGTTGTTGGGGGCATGCTTCAGTTTTGAGAGCACTAGTTCCATGGCCTCCACCGGAGGCACGTCGGTGAGAGCACGCCGGAGAACGGCCACTTTCTCGTATTCGTCAGGGTGATATAATAGAAACTCTTTGCGAATGCCACTAAATGGAATATTAATGATCGGAAAAATACGGCGATCCACCAGTGCGCGGTCCAGATGTACCTCCATGTTCCCGGTGCCTTTGAATTCCTCAAAAATCACCTCATCCATACGACTGCCAGTGTCAACGAGTGCAGTAGCCATAATAGTAAGCGAACCGCCTTCCTCAATATTACGTGCGGCACCAAAAAAACGCTTGGGCTTGTGCAATGCATTTGCGTCAACACCGCCAGAAAGAATCTTACCTGAGTGCGGCTGCACCGTGTTGTAAGCACGCGCCAAGCGGGTGATGGAGTCGAGTAGAATGACGACATCTTTTTTGTGCTCTACCATACGGCGAGCCTTCTCGATGACCATCTCGGCCACCTGCACATGACGCTCGGGCGGCTCGTCAAAAGTACTACTTATCACTTCTGCCCCCAAGCAGGTTCGTTGCATGTCAGTGACTTCTTCAGGGCGCTCATCAATCAGCAGGATGATAAGATAGGTGTCCTTGGCTGTTGCAAGAATGGAGTTCGCAAGTTTCTGAAGCAACACAGTTTTACCAGTGCGTGGCGGCGCGACGATGATACCACGTGTGCCCTTTCCAATGGGGCATATCAAATCCACCAATCGGGTGCACATTTCCTCAGGATCATTTTCAAGAAGGAACCGTTCCTCTGGAAACAACGGTGTGAGATTGTCAAAATGAGTTTTATCCTTAGCAATATCTGGATCCTCACCACCCACAGTTTCCACCTTTAACAGTGCGAAGTATTTTTCCCTCTCTTTCGGCGGCCGAATGCGACCTGTCAGCATGTCACCTGACTGAAGGTCAAATCGCCGAATCTGTGACGGAGATACGTAAACATCCTCAGGGCTGGGCAAATAGTTATAGCTCGCCGAACGTAGAAAACCAAAACCCTCGCCCAAGATTTCCAGCACACCATCAGCCATCAACACACCACCTTCTGTCGCATGCCGGCGCAAAATATTGAAAATCACATCCTGCTTGCGCATCGTGCCGAAGTTTTCAATTCCCGCTTCGCGGGCCATCTCATTCAGCTCGGTGATTTCCTTCCTCTGTAGTTCGCTGATATTCACCACTTCACCAGAAGCCTCCAATTCGTCGATATCGACGTCCTCTTCCTCCAAAGCAGCCTCCTCGGCGGCCAGTTCGGCATCATTCGGCAACCCGGCGGCTTTCTTCGGGCCTTGCCGCCTTCGCCGAAAATTTTTCTTTGCGGGTTTTCTAACTATTCTGGGCATTATCCTGTCCTTTGTAATTTACGGAAAAATCCATGCGCCCGGCCACGCCCATTGCTTTGGAGGGAAATCGTGATGGGAACACCATTAAGCCCCCCTCAAAATTAGTATGGGAGCGGAAACCTAGTGGTCAGTTCCCGTACACGCTGGCGAACTTTCCGAGCGCCGTCAACATTTTTTACATCCAGTAAAACCTCGGAAATCATATCCGCAATCGCATGCATTTCCTCCTCGCGCATCCCACGTGTTGTCATCGCTGGAGTACCCAACCGAATACCACTGGCCTTGAACGGTGAAAGCGTCTCACTAGGGATAGTGTTCTTATTTGTGGTAATACCCGCTTCGTCTAGCACCTCCTGACATTCTTTGCCAGTCAACCCCTTGGATTGCACATCAACAAGCACTAGATGGTTGTCCGTCCCACCACTCACGAGCCGAAAACCGTTGCGTTCAAGCCCTTCAGCTAGTGCTTTGGCATTGAAAATAACCTGTTGCTGATACTCCTTGAATGCTGGTGACAACGCTTCTTTCAAACAAACCGCTTTCGCCGCAATCACGTGCATTAACGGTCCTCCTTGAATACCCGGGAATACCATGCTGTTAAGTTGCTTAGCATATTTTTCCCTGGCCATGATCAGACCCCCGCGAGGTCCTCGCAGAGTCTTATGCGTCGTCGTCGTAACAAAATCCGCATGTTGAACAGGACTCGGATGACAGCCTGCCGCAACAAGCCCTGCAATGTGCGCGATATCCGCCAGCAGCATTGCGCCGCTCTCACGCGCAATCTCACCCATGCGCTCGAAATCGATCAATCGTGAATACGCACTTGCCCCCACGGTGATCATCGCCGGCTTGTGCTCCGCCGCCAGTACAGCCAACTGATCGTAGTCGATACGATGGTCACTCTCGCGAACGCCGTAATGGACAATGTCAAAAAATTTGCCGGAAAAATTTGCCGCGTTTCCATGCGTCAAATGCCCGCCGTGGCTAAGGTCCATTGTCAGCATCTTGTCGCCCCGCTGTAGCATGGCAAAATAAACGCCCATATTCGCACCGCTGCCTGAATGCGGCTGCACGTTCGTATACTCAGCACCAAAAACCGCCTTAGCACGGTCAATCGCTAACTGCTCTGCCGTGTCTACATGCTGGCAACCGCCATACCAACGCTTGCCGGGATAACCCTCTGCATATTTGTTGGTTAACACAGATCCCATCGCCTCAATGACCGCCGGGCTGGTGAAATTCTCGCTCGCAATCAACTCGATGTTCTCCTGCTGGCGCTTTGTCTCAAACTGCAGCACACGCGCAATCTCCGGATCCACGGCCGCCACTGACCTCATTGGCTCAAACTTGTTGACACGACGCTCATGTCGTCCCCCTTCAAACTTTGCCTCGAAAAATGCGTTTACGATTTTCTTGGCCTGATCCGTGCTAGTGTTAAGACTGGAAAGACAAATCAAATTCGCGTCATTGTGCTGTCGGGCCAGCGTGGCGATGGACTCGCTGCCTACCAGTGCCGCACGGACGCCTGACACTTTGTTTGCCGCAATGCTCATTCCAACTCCGGATTTGCAAATCAAAACACCCAATCCGCTCTCACCACTGGCTACGCTACGCGCCACAGATTGGGCAAAATCTGGATAATCACACGAGTCGTCGCTAGAAGGCCCGAAATCCTGCACCTCCAGTTTGCGCTCAGTCAGGTGCACTTTGAGTGCTTCCTTAAGTTCAAATCCACCGTGATCGGAGCCAATTGCCAACGCGCTGCTTCGTGTCGCCATCGCTCCACTCGTTGTTGTCTGCTCCACGAACTCCATCAATGCATTAATTCCTTGCTTAATTTGATCGCGACACTGTTTGTAAACCGCAAGATCGCCGCCAATCGGGTCGGCAATATCCTTCGATCCAGTTGGTAAATCCTGCACAAATTCCCGTACCAGAAATGCCTTGTCTGCCGCCTGCGGAAAAAACAACAAGACTCCCTCAATGTGGCCACGCGTCATCCCGAAAATAAAGTCTGCACCCGCAACCATCTCTGCCGTTAGCTGACAACTGCGTTGGGCCGTGATATCGATGTTCTCCTCCGCCAGCGCTGTCACCGCATGAGTACTGGGCGGCTGGCCGTTAATCGCACCAATACCTGCCGACAGTGCCTCATAGCCACCGCGTTCCTTCGTCAAATCGCGGAAGAAACCTTCAGCCATCGGACTGCGGCAGATATTGCCCGTACAGACAAAAAGAACTTTTTTCATGCCTCGGGTTGGATGACGCGCAGGTCAATCATGCAGCGCCTTGCCAGCAATATCCCCACGAAAGTGTGCACCATCAAACTTTATTTTATTCACCGCCGCATATGCCGTATCACAGGCCGCTGTCAATCCATCCCCCAGCACCGTCACCCCCAGCACGCGCCCGCCGCTGGTCACGATGTCATCCCCATCGTATTTTGTACCCGCATGGAATATTTTAACCCCCTCCATCGCATCTGCATCCCCTAATCCGGATATCATTTTTCCTTTCTGATAGCTCTCAGGATACCCACCTGAGGCCATCACAACACACACTGCCGCCTGTTTACTCCAGTTAACGTCCATCTCTACCAGCCGCCGGTCAATACAGGCCTCGAACAGGTCAACCAAGTCCGTCTCCAGCCGTACAAGGTACACTTGCGTCTCCGGGTCGCCCCAGCGTGTGTTGAATTCCAGAACCTTCGGTCCATCCTCAGTGAGCATAAGACCTGGATAAAGCATCCCACGAAAATCAATTCCTTCTGCCTGGCATCCAGCCAACCATGGATTCACCACCGATGCCGCTACTTCGCGCAATTCTTCGTCATTCAAATATGGTACCGGTGAAAACGTTCCCATACCACCGGTATTCAGCCCTTCATCGCCATCCAGCGCTCTTTTGTGATCCTGCGAGGTCGGAAACAACATCGTTGTCTGCCCGTCACATAGGACGTGCAGCGAAATCTCTGTCCCTTCCAGGAACTCCTGAATCACCACCCGATCACCTGCTTCGCCAAATTGTTTGTCGACCATCACCTGATCTATCGCCAATTCCGCTTCCTCTAGCGATTTGCAGATTAACACACCCTTGCCCAGCGCCAATCCGTCCGCCTTTACCACGCAGCGCCCTCCCAGTTCTGTCGCAAATGCCTTTGCAGAGGATGCAAAATCAAAAGTGCCCGCACGTGCCGTGGGAATACCATGCCTAGCCATGAAGTCTTGGGAGAAAACCTTTGACGACTCAAACTGCGCCGCCACCTTGTTCGGACCCCAAATCCGAAGCCCGTGTTCCTCAAACAAATCCACAATCCCCAGCACCAAGGGATTGTCCGGTCCAACCACTGTCAGGTCTGGCTTATGCTCCTTGGCGAACATTACCAATGCCGGTAAATCTTCTGCTCCAATAGATACACACTCCACCGGCACCCCATTGCGCGTATGCTCACTCGCTATGCCAGCATTTCCCGGGGCCACCCAAAGCTGTTCCACCCGATCCGATTGCGCCAGCTTCCATGCCAGCGCATGTTCTCGTCCCCCCCCGCCTATTAAAAGCACTTTCATCAGACCAGCTTCACCTTTCCGCATCCCTTTCTAACTTCCCCCACAATCCACGCCCGATGCCCGCGCCGTCGAATACTACGGAGAACATTATCCGCCTTTGAGCCGCTGACGATGGCGGTCATCCCGATGCCCATGTTGAAAACCTGATGCATCTCTTCCTCATCGACTTTTCCATATCTCTGTATTAACTCGAACACGGACAACACCGGCCATGTCCCCTTGCGAATGGCAACGTCACTGTCTTTTGGTAACACACGCGGGATATTGTCAATAAATCCGCCGCCGGTTATGTGGGCCAAGCCTTTGATTGCACGCACACGGCGCGGCTTATTAAAGCTCTTCAGCAATGACTGCATAAGCGGCCCATAGCTAAGGTGGACTTTCAGCAATTCTTCGCCCACGCTACAGCCCAACTCGGGTACACGGGAACGAGGCTTAAGCTTCATGACATCAAAGAAGACCCTACGAGCCAACGAGTAGCCATTGGTGTGCAATCCGCTGGAAGCTATGCCGATAACCGCGTCGCCAGGCTTGATGCCGCGCCCGTCCAGCATCGCGGATTTCTCCACCACACCGACAATCGTACCGCTTACGTCGTACTCCCCTTTCTGATAAAAGCCAGGCATTTGCGCCGTCTCACCACCGATTAGAGCGCAGTTGTTCTCCGCACACCCTTTTGCGAAGCCCGCAATAATCTCCTCGAACACACTCGGCTTTAAGACACCCGTGCCAAGGTAATCGAGAAAGAACAATGGTTCTGCACCAAGCACAGCGATATCATCCACGCAATGGTTCACCAAATCCTGACCAATTGTGTCATGCCGGTTCATCGCAAACGCGATCTTCAACTTCGTCCCCACGCCATCCACACTTGAAACCAGTACTGGTTGTTTATACCTGTTAGCTTTTAATGCAAATAGCCCTCCGAAGCCACCCACTTTACCCAGCACCTCTGTCCGCGAGGCAGATTTTATGAGCTTCGATAGTCCCGCCTTAACCTCGTTGCCTAGGCTGAGGTCGACACCAGATTTTGCGTATGCATTTTTGGCCAAGAGAAAAAAGAATCACAATAGCTTTGATTGCCGCTCCTCATTCGCCAGCGTTTCACCCAAGCTTTCCACTCGGGCACGGCGGCGTTCCATTATATGCTTATCCACCGTCGGATCGTATTCCACAGGATACTTTCCGTCGTAACAAGCCATGCAAAAAGAATCTTCTGGCTGCCCAGTCGCCTTCACCATCCCTTCCTGCGAAAGGTAATTGAGTGAATCAGCGTTAAGGTACTGGCAAATTTCCTCGAGATCATAATTTGCCGCCATTAGTTTGCTGCGATCAGGGAAATCGATGCCGTAAACACACGGATTCTTATGAGGCGGACAACTAACCATGACATGCACCTCTTTTGCCCCAGCCTCCTTCAAGCTATTAACACGCTTCTTGCACGTGGTACCACGAACGATGGAGTCATCAACAATAACAACACGCTTATCCTTCACTAAATCCGTGATGAGATTCAGCTTCACGCGCACGTTGAAATCACGAATAAGCTGGCTCGGCTGAAGAAAGCTGCGTCCAACATAGTGATTGCGCACGAACGCCATCTCGTATGGGATGCCACTCTCCATTGCAAAGCCCAACCCTGCGCAATTCCCACTATCTGGAATTGGCACTACAATGTCGGCCTCAACAGGATTTTCTCGTGCCAGCTCACGCCCCATCTCCACTCGCACTTTATATACATTCTGGTTGCGGATGTTGCTATCCGGACGCGCAAAGTAAACGTATTCAAAAATGCAAAGTGCGCGCCGCTCTTGCTCGGGAAACGCCTGAATACTGCGCAGCCCGTTTTCGTCGATGATAACTATCTCGCCCGGCTCCACGTCACGGACAAACTCCGCCTGAATAAGATCCAACGCGCAAGTCTCGCTACTCAGCACGTATGCCCCATCCACCTTGCCAATACACAGCGGCCGAAATCCGTGCGCATCACGCACACCAATCAGCTCGTTCTCAGTCATGATAACCAGCGAGTAAGCACCCTCCACTTTTCGAATGGTAGAGATCAAATTGTGCTCACCGTTATTCGTCGGCTGAGCGAGCCAGTGTAGGATGATCTCACTATCAACGGTCGTTTGGAAAATAGAGCCTCGTTCCTCCAGTTCCTCGCGCAGTGCTGCAGCATTGGTAAGGTTGCCGTTATGCGCTATAGCAATCTGTCCCTTTGCACAATCGACCGTCAACGGCTGGGCGTTGCCAATATTAGAGGAACCGGTCGTAGAATAGCGAGTGTGGCCAACAGCAATTTTGCCAACAAGCTCATGGAGGATTTTACCCTTGAATACCTGCGAAACTAACCCCATTCCCTTGTGCATCCGAAATTGCTGATTGTCGCATGCAACCATACCAGCACTTTCTTGGCCGCGATGTTGCAGTGCGTAGAGGCCGTAATACGTCAATTCCGCAGCGTTCGGATGACCATAAATTCCGAACACGCCGCAATAATGCTTGGGGTAATCCTGTTCCATCATCCCATTGCTTTGCCGATCGAATTCCACCAGAGATCGTGCAATCCCGAAACCTCCCATGTGTGCTCACCCGTTGTCGATTTGATTTTTAAGGTCTCGCCACCCACCGTACCGATACGCTCAGCCGTCACGCCCATGAGTTTCGCGCGCTCCACGGTCTTCACCGCATCAAGTTCAGAGGTGCTGATGAGCACGCGTCCATTTGCCTCCCCAAAAAGAAGCGCGTCCAAACGGAAGTCCTTGAATTCACTCAAGTCGATTTCTGCCCCGAGAAGACGCGATGTGTTGCGTCCCTCGTAATTGGAAATACAACTCTCCGCCAAGGCCACAGCCAAACCACCTTCGGCACAATCATGAGCACTCTTAACCAACTCGCTTTGGATAAGCCCGAGCAGCGTGGTGTCGAGCATCCTCTCAGATGGCAGGTCACAGCGTGGGGGCGTGCCGATCTTCTGTGTGTGCATTACCTGCAAATACGCCGAGCCACCGAGACTCTGTAATGAATCATCCGCGTCCACCGGTTCACCGAGCAAAATGACGGCGTCACCCTCGTCCTTAAACCATTGCGTGGTCACGTGCGACTCATCTTCGATGAGTCCCACCATTGCAACTGTCGGCGTGGGATCAACTGCGCCATCAGGATTCTGGTTGTATAAACTCACGTTGCCACCCGTTACCGGCGCATTAAAGGCCTCGCAGCCCTCCGCCAAACCACGCACGGATTCCTTGAGCTGCCAGAACAACTCCGGATTATGCGGATTGCCAAAATTAAGGTTGTCGGTGGTACCGATTGGTGTCGCGCCGCTACAGGCGAGATTGCGCGCGCATTCAGCTACAGCAGCCTTCGCACCTTCGAATGGATCGAGATAAACCTGCACGGCATTGCAATCCACACTGATGGCGAGAATTTTTTCCGGAAAATCACCATTGCGATTATCGCCGCCAGGAATACTGTCAGCCTTTACTCGGACCACCGCTGCGTCGCTACCGGGATTAACTATCGTGTTGTTGCGCACCATGTGGTCGTACTGGCGATACACCCAGTTCTTCGACGCAATACTCGGCCAAGCGAGCAACTGTTCCAACGTAGGTTTTGGGTCGGAGAGGTCATCGATGCCTTCCAGCGTAAAAGCACGCACACCGGCAAGATAAGCTGGTTCTGTCGCTTCCCGATGATAAACAGGGGCGTCATCCGCCAATTTACTCGCCGGTAAATCCGCCACCACTTCGCCGTTATTTTTAACCACCATCTGTCCCGTGGCAGTCACGTGACCAATCTCTGCCCATGGCAAATCCCACTTGTCGAAAATACGCTTCACCTCCTCCTCACGACCCTTCTCAACAATGATAAGCATGCGCTCCTGTGATTCACTCAACAGAATTTCATACGGCGTCATGTTCGGACTGCGTTGTGGCACCTTAGCGAGATCAATCTCGATGCCCGTTCCACCACGTGCAGCCGTCTCGCTAGTTGAACACGTCAATCCTGCCGCACCCATATCCTGAATCCCCGCCACCGCGCCCGTGGCAAGCAGTTCCAGACACGCTTCCACGCAGAGCTTCTCCATGAAGGGATCCCCCACTTGCACCGCACCGCGCTGTTGCTCGGCCGATTCCTCTGTCAAATCCTGTGATGCAAACGCCGCCCCCGCGAGTCCATCGCGACCAGTAGCAGGCCCAACGTAAAATACCGGGTTGCTCACACCCTTCGCCGCACCACGCGCAATCTGGTCATGCCGAAGCACCCCCAGCGCAAAGGCGTTTACCAGTGGGTTTCCCTCATAGCTCTTGTCAAAATAGACCTCACCCGCGACCGTTGGTATGCCGAAGCAATTCCCGTAATGCGCGATACCGCTGACCACACCAGCAAAAAGCCGCCGCACCTCGGGATGGTCCAGTTCACCAAAGCGCAGTGAATTAACCGCGCAGACCGGCCGCGCTCCCATCGTGAAAATGTCGCGAATGATTCCACCCACACCCGTCGCCGCACCCTGAAATGGTTCCACTGCGCTGGGATGATTGTGGCTCTCTATTTTAAATGAGATTGCGAGCCCATCACCAATGTCAAGAATCCCTGCATTCTCTTCTCCTGCCCCCACCAGCACGCGCGGTGATTTCGTCGGGAACCCTTTGAGCAACGCACGTGTATTTTTATACGAGCAATGCTCGCTCCACATTACGCTAAAGATACCCAATTCTGTGTAATTCGGCTCGCGCTCAAGAATGCTCTGAACACGTTCATATTCCTCGGGCGTGATGCCGTGCTTTTCAATCAGCTCTGGAGTGATGGTGGGGGCAGCTGACACTCAAGCAGGGACAAGTTCGGGTTGAGTGGATTGCAGGGCATGAAAGAGACTCTCGAAAATCAATCGTCCATCGGCACTACCAAGAGCATCCTCAGAAGCTCGCTCGGGATGGGGCATCATGCCGGCAACATTACGAGCTGCATTACAAATACCGGCAATGTTTGAGAGTGAGCCATTGGGGTTGGCATCATCAATGAGTTCGCCGGTGGAGTTGGCATATTGGAAAAGGATTTGATCGTTGGCCTCGATATCCTGCAGAGTATCCGCGTCACAAAAATAATTACCCTCACCGTGTGCAATAGGAATGCGGAGCCGCTTGTCCTCCGGTATCTGGCTGGTAAAAGGTGTATTGTGATTGGCAGGCTTCAGCCATACATGCTCACAGCGAAATTGCAACGAACGATTGCGGATGAGAGCGCCGGGTAACAGACCGGCCTCACAGAGAATTTGGAAACCATTGCAAATGCCCAGCACGTGACCACCGTTTTCGGCAAACTCTTTTACCGCCTGCATAACAGGGCTAAAACGAGCAATGGAACCAGTGCGCAGGTAATCACCATAACTGAAGCCACCCGGTATGAACACGGCATCCGCATCACCCAAGCTTTTTTCTTTGTGCCAGAGCAGTCGCGTCGAGTAACCGAACACGTTGCGCAGTACATGAACACAATCCTGATCGCAGTTGGAGCCGGGGAACTGGACAACGGCGAAGTTCATCAGTCCTCGAAGACCAGCCGGTAATTCTCAATATTGGGATTGGCAAGAAACTTGTCGGCATATTCATCGAGGCTCTTCTCGACAGATGCACGGTCGCCCTCCATCTCAATTTCGACATACTTGCCGACACGCACATCACGAACGCCTTCACAGCCCATCTGCTCCAGAGCTCCTTGCACGGTCTTTCCCTGAGGATCCAACACCTCAGCCTTTGGGGTAATGATAACTTTGGCTTTCATCCGAGGAAAGGCAGCACCCTTGTGTGACGGTTAGAACACCCCTCGGTCAAGCGACATTTTTCCACAAAAAAAAGCGCCCCGAAGGACGCCTGGTGAATTTTCAGGGCATACTACTAGTGTCCATCCATGTCATCATGATCATGGTCATCATGACCATGTCCTCCCATGCCCCCATGAGTAGCTGCAAGTGATGAGGGGCGAACGAGGTTTTCATTAACGTCCTTGGTGATGCCACCTAACGCCTTTGAATGCGCCGCAACGGCATTCTTCAAGCCTGCATCATTCGCCTGCGTGGCACTGCCGTCGGCGAAGGCAATCTGACCTTTATTGGACTCCAAGCCTGCCATCACACAGCCGTGCATCCAATGGTGCTTGTTAAATGCATCCGGCCCAGCGAAGGAACAGTGGTCGAGCATATTCCCACGATAGCTAACAGCAAACTCGGGGATGTGCTTGTGAGGGCGGCAGGCGGGGTAGGCATAGCCATAGGCATCGCTACCGTGGTTATTGCGTGTAGTAGCAAGAATGGTCACACCATTCTTCAATTCATCGGCGCCAAGGTGCACAGAGTAGCTTTGAGCATTACATGGCAAGTGATGCCCAATTGTTGCACCGAGCAAATCATTATTGCCCTGAATCTCTGGGTCGCAAGGTGAGTGAAGAATCTTGGGCGTCAATGCACTGCCAAGTCCAGGCGCATGCCAGAGATGCTCAATATGCATGGCCTCCTCCCAGTGGCCATGGTAGTAGCTTTCGGCCAAAGGTTTTTCGAGCAGCCATGGCATACGGCTGTTGTTATCGCCGGCAAACCCAATAAAAGCGCTGCCGATTTGCTTGAGATTGTTCACGCATTTAACACGATTAGCACGCATCTTGGCCTTGGCCAACGCAGGCAATAGCATAGCAGCGAGAATCCCGATGATTGCAATAACCACCAGCAACTCAATGAGCGTGAATCCATTCCTGTATTTGATTCTATCCTTAATGTTCATGTTCGTTAATTTTGATTAAATTGGACTGTCAAGGGGTCAACACAGCACCGCGGCTTTGCGAAGCTGTTCGTTCTAAGGGTGATTTTCGGCGAATTGCCGATCAGATTTACACTTGAGGAGGCGGTGAGTGGGGATCACCGCGTTGATGAGCAGAACCAGTCGCTTGTAAAATTGAAAGCTCTAACAATCTTGGGAAATCCACCGAAGCGGCACCAGTATACACCACAGCCTCAATTTTTACGAGGTTGCCGTTATCAGCCTGTTCATCCTCAGCCTGCTGGCCTTGGGCGATGGCATGGCAAAGGCTACAAGTATTGCGATCATCAAAAGTCTTCTGGATCACCTGAACAATGGCGGTTTCTCGCGAAAAATCGAGCGTCATAGCCACCCAAGCAACCGACTCCAATACCAGCCAATGCAGGCCCAGTGAAAAAGCCAGCAGAGCTACAGCAACAGCCTTAATTGCACGTTGATTGGGCATAGTAACGAGAAAGAAAGACGCCGGCATTCAATCCGGCATTCAATCAAATTAATCGATGATAATGAGCCGAAATTGGCGAGTAAGTTGGCTGTTGGCTCGTGGTTCAGGGACACCCTTATATTTCCAGTTCACCTTGATGCGGTAACGAAGAATATTTTCGTCGGCAGCCAAAGGACCAACAAGCGTTTCCCAGCGGTTTTTCAAAAGCTCGGTGCGTTTCATCGGATAAGTAGCATTATGACCCTGCACCTGCACCTCACCCACAATTGTCTCTGGCATGAGTGCCTCAGCATTGCTTTCCCAAATCATCTCCACCTTGTAAAGTCCGGTGGTATTACGCTGCAAACGGGATGGGGTGATGTTGGTGATGTCAGAAGTTGTGCAACCAACACAAAAGAACGCCAACAACAACGCTCCTATCCATTGAGGTGTGCGAATCATGTCCAATGCCGTGGGAGCTTTGCACCGTCGTGCAGTGTTGTAAAGGGGTTTTGGCCTGACATTGATTTCGTTTGACCCGTGTGTGCGACGGTGAGTAGGCTGCGGTTTCTATACTTAAGTCATGTATGGAACTTTTCGCAAACACTCGCAGTCGATGTGGATCGTGATCATCATCGTGATCGTGATCAGCTTCGTCGTTTTCTTTACTCCTGCAGTAGATCCCAAGGATTGGTTTGCGGGTGGGCAAAGTGGCGGCCCCACTCAGGAGGAAATTGACGCACAACGGGACGTGATGGTTGCAGATGCCCTGCGGACATTGCAAAGAAGACAGCCACTCCCTGACAAGGTTAATTTCGACAACTTCGACCTGATGCAAACGCTTGGACAAGGTAATTCGCGTGCAAACGATCCGCCTGAAGCAGACCGAATTGCCTACGAAGGATTGGTCAGGCTGCGTCTCTTGAATCAAGCAAAATCACTGGGTATCGAGTTTGATGACGAAGCTATACGAGATGATCTGGAACGACGTTTTTCAGGAACAAACGGCCAGTTCGATGTGAATCTATACAACAATATTCTCGATTTCTTGGAGAAGAGAAGGTTGTCCGAGGACGATTTAAAGAGATATGTTCGCACTGAGTTGACACTGCGTCACCTACACCAAGCCATGGGGACAACTGGTGGCCTCTTGAGCAACCAAGCCATAATGCCTCTTGCCAATGACCAACTTGTCGCACAATACACTGAATACGAAACCAAGGTGGCCATTTTTAAGGCGGAGGACTTCAACGGAAGTGTTAACAATGCAACTCAACAACTCCCTGGGTTTTATACGAATAATTATCGGCCACCAGTCAAAACTCGCCTCGTACAAGTGAGACTTGCCTACACCAATGATGCCACACGCAACATTGCAATCAAACGGGTTAACAAACTCACAAAGCAATTAAAGGAGCCCAATAATACGGTTACTGCCCTGCAAAGTATCGTTGCTACGGACAGCGATATTCCCAAGCTAACAATTGAAACGAACGATATTGAAGCTGCGACTCTCGGACAACACCCGCTCGGCAAAGTGATCGAAAACGAAGGTGGTCGCGGAAAAACAAATTATATACATCCGAATTTCATCCGCCAGGAGAACGCATTTGTCTTTGCTGGGAAAGTAGGCGATCTGGAAGAGGTTTTTCCCAAATTCGGCACATTGAAACCGGAACGAGTGGCAGAAATTCGCGGAGACTTCATTGGACGCGAAGCAATAAAACTGGCCAATGAAGCTGGCGAAAGTTTTCGAACAAACCTCGTCAACGAGCTTAATGCTGGCAAAACCTTTGATGCGATTTGCAAAGCAAATACCAATGCACATCTTTTGTCTCTTCCTCCATTCACAATGCGGTCCCAGCCGAACGATCCGAAGCTAGCCATGCTAACCACCAATAATCTCAACCTTAGCCCTCTACAAAGAGATGCAAGCCAAATCAATGTAGATGAAATTGGAAAGCCCGCCGAGCGCCTAGCCCAATACAACAGCATTTCCAGTAGCGACAGCCAGGGATACATCCTCTTCCTGGATAAGCACACACCACCCAACACTGAGTCACTATCAAAGGAACTTGGTGAAATTATGTTCAATTATCGTATGCAACACGAAGTTGCCTCAACACAGCGAATTTTTGAACCCAGAAGGCAGCAGGATTTTATTCCGATGGCTATGGCGGTCAACACCGGACGCAATTGGCCGGACTGGATGCGAAGAGATGTGGAAATCGCACAGCTTGACTTGTTCTTGTCAGCAAAATCGCGACGCTTGGACGAAATCCAAGAGATACTGGAAATTGAAAATGGCACGCTGAAAGAAAAGTTAAAAGAAAGTCCTGAACTTAAGAAACGGGTAACAGACCTTAACACAAAGTGGGCTGAGTTAAGGCCCGAGTGGGATAGAGTTAACAACGAACTGCAAACACTTTCCAATAAGAGAGCATCCAGTGAGGATAACATGACTGAACTTGATGAAAAAATCGGAGGTCTGCACCTCGAAATGCAAAAACTGAATGTCCAGATTGGCCCAATTCAGCAACAGCGAGGGATTCTGATGGGGCAAATACCGACCTTGGAAAATGAACGGGACAACCTAATCCCTCTCGCCATTCAAGCCGCCAATCAACGCCTAAAAGAACTAGGGCAGACGGCCGGCGCAGGCCAATAAGCTACGACTGGACTCCTGCCAGATCTTCCTCGATATCCCTCCGCATACGGCGCGAAATAAACGGTCGCACAAAGCCGTAAATGAGGTAGCTGATAAAAATTACCGGCATCACAACAGGCAAATAGCGACGTCCTACAGTAAATAGAAAACCCACAACTAATGTAGCCACCACCATCTTGGCAAAAGATCTAGGTGCACGCCAATCAATGCGCTTGAAGGTGGGATACTTCACACGACTCACCATCATAATGGAAAGAAAAACGAGAAGGACCGGTAACGCGTATTTCCAGTTCACTGGAGCTACATAAGCATTTGTTTCCATCCAGATCAGGAACAAAGTCACCGACGCCACCAAGCCCGCCGCCGCCGGAATGGGGAAACCCACAAACTCCTTGTCGCTGTCACGCCCAGGCATCGCGGCTAAGCAATTGAATCGTGCCAAACGCAGTGCACCACAGATGACGTAAATCGAGGCTATAAACCAGCCTATTTCAGCATGTGCCCCAAAGACGTCCTTTAAAACCACGCGATGCACGAGAAAAGCCGGTGCAACACCGAACGATACAATGTCAGCCAACGAGTCAAACTCACGCCCAAATGGACTCTCGTAGCCTCCCATACGCGCGACACGACCATCCAGCGCGTCAAAGATGCACGCCAAAAGGATCAGTAATAGCGCCTCCTGAATGGGTCCGTAGCCTTTGCTGAGGTCTGCCTCGACGATCCTCGTCAATGCCAAGAATCCACAGAAGAGGTTGCCAGCCGTAAAAAGGTTAGGCAGAAAATATATTTTGGGCTCTCCCTCATTTCCATTTGAGGAAGGTTCCGTGGTCACCTCGGGCCCGGTCATATTACCGCCCCACCACCAGTGGTGTAACGGTGATCGGACTCTATAATATTTTAGCAGGATTACAAGGCAGATTGCAGCCTGTTAATTGTTTTTGTTTCCTGCCCTCAAATCCTTGGTTAAATTCTGGGAGTGAGCACGAATCCCATCAACTTAGCCATTATGGGTGCCTATGATGCAAAGTTAATTAATCAATTCACTCTTATCGTAGCTATACTCAAGGTTCCTGAGGAGTTTTTTGCTAATGCCTCACAAACTATCCGTCGATGAAAAATATCGTCTACTTCGACCTTGAGACGCAGCGCAGTGCCCAAGAAGTTGGTGGCTGGGATCATATTGATCGCTTGGGTATGAGCGTCGGAGTCACCTACAGCACGACTCGAGGCGGCTATACCATCTACGGAGAAGCACAGGTGAATGATCTTATCGATGAGCTCCAGCGTGCTGACCTAGTGGTAGGCTTTAACCATATTCGGTTCGATTATCAGGTGTTGCATGGCTACACACCCTTGGATCTTCGCCAAATTCCTTCGCTGGATATGCTGGTCGAAGTACAGAAAACCCTGAATCATCGACTGCCTCTAGATTCAATTGCACACGCAACTTTTGGCGTGGAAAAAATCGCTGACGGACTACAAGCACTCGCTTGGTACAAGGAAGGACGCCTGGAAGAGATCGCTGAATATTGCTGTTTTGACGTGAAAATCACCAAGCTCGTTTACGAGTACGGTTCTGCTAATAAAAAACTTCACTACACGAACAGGTTCGGCAACAAGCTCACGGTCGAAGTAGACTGGTGAAACGCGACAGGCGGAGCCTATGGAAGGGCGTTCGCAATTCCTAGAGCTAATTTTTGGCGATAGGCAGCAGATTCCACCAGTTTAGCCTCTGTTGGATTGGAAAGATAACCACCTTCCACCAAGATAGCAGGACGCTTTTGGCCTTTTAGTACTGTCATGAATCGGACTCTACGCACACCACGATCTGGCATCCTGCAGGTTGCCAAAAGGCTGCTATGCACCCGCGAGGCCAGCTGCAAATTTCTAGAGTCGTAAAGATTATTTGGAAGTGAACGCTTTACATTGTCTGGGCTGCCACGTGTTAGATGCGCCGGCATACCAACGGGTGCGATGCAATATGTCTCCAATCCTCTAATTTTCCTTGCGGCATAATTGAAATGTAGACTGATGAAGAGACTCGCCTTCATTCTATCTGCAAACCGAACGCGATCGGTTAAGCTTACTTCCTTATCGGTCGTACGTGTCAAGTAGACCCGCCATCCCTTTGCCTGTAGTAACTTTTTCAAACGCAACGCCCAGTCGAGCGTATATTCTTTTTCGTATTTCTTATTGTAGACGCTCCGGGTGCCAAGGTTGGAAGAACCATGACCGGAATCGATCACCACAACCCGCCCCAGACGGGGCATGCTTCCCACCAGTGGTTGCAGATGTTTTGTTACATCCAGATGATGCAGGTACAAGTGTCCCTTCACTAATTGAGGCGCAAATCCCAGCCAAAGCTGCATCCCCTGACAATCCGCGATCCGATTGCCAGACATCAGGTTGAACTGAAGGCGACCCAACATAAGCCGGTGAATCACCTCACTCTTCAGCTTTAACCGCGCGAACGTACTTCGTCCCATTTTGCGCCCCCACGCCTCCAACGACACCCAAGAGACACCTTTCAATTTCACGGTATATTTTGGAGCCGGCAATTTTACTTTTATTACTTTTGGCCCTGCCAAAGTTGCAGGTGCGGGCCTCACATATGGAGGCTTTGCCGAAGGCCGAGATGGTATGGGGCGAGAAACTGAAGGATTTGGCTTGGGTGAAACGGGTACTGCCGGACGAAGAGTCGCTGGCCTTGGTTGCACTGGCCTCGGTGTCGGCCTCGGTGTCGGCCTCGGTGTCGGCGTTGGCTTAGGCGTTGGAGCCACCACCGGTTTTATGATTGGCGCATCCGGTGCACGGTATTCAATTGGCCGGCGACTCGTCGGGGCAGAATCACACCCCATGAACCCGACCAACAAGCCAGCAGCCAAAGTAACTCTTTGTTGTGGAAAAAGTCGCACCTCCTCGCCCACACAAACGCACGGACAGAACGGATTCTCCTCAAAAAAGCCCAACAGTCGAGCCTATTCTTGCTGATTACACACTCTATGTCACATACTCACCTCACCGATGCGAATTCTTATTGCCATAACCGGTGCAAGTGGTGCCATTTACACCCAACGACTGCTAGATAGACTGAACGGTGCCGAACATGAGGTACACATCATACTTAGCAGCTATGCACAAACCGTCTTAAAACAGGAACTTCCCGAGGGCCTGAACATTCCGAAGGACGCGCAGCAGCACGCTGCGAAGAGCATGAACGTGCCTTTCGCCAGTGGTTCGAGTGCGGCAGATGTGATGGTAATCATCCCATGCAGCATGGGAACAATGGGACGCATTGCGCATGGCTACAGCGAGGATGCCTTGCTTCGCGCGGCAGATGTAGTGTTGAAAGAAAATAAAAAGCTGATCCTTGTGCCACGTGAAACACCCTTGAACCTGGTACATGTCAAAAACATGGAACTTCTCATGCAGGCCGGAGCTATCCTTCTTCCAGCCAATCCGTTTTTTTACAGTGGTGCCAAAACACTGGAGGACCTCGCTGACACTGTTGTCGCACGGGTTCTTGATCAAATGGGTATCGCCCATGACATCGGTCCACGCTGGACAGAAGAAACTGACTGACACCAAGCTTGTTTTTTGACCGCGCATTGCGCACCGTCGGGTCGTGCCGAAGAAAAAGGCCAAGGAGAAAAAGTCCGTCGGACCCTTTGGTTGGCTGTACAACTGGGGCTCGTTCGTCAAATTCTCACATACACTCTTTGCATTACCTTTTGCCATCGCATCCATGGCCTTAGCATCTCGTGCAAATTATAAAAGACTGCTAGAGGATGGGACCTTCCCGCCAGGCTCCATGGAACGTGGATGGCCGGGGTGGAAGATGTTTCTGCTCATTCTGGCTGCAATGGTCACCGCGCGCACGTGTGCAATGGCATTCAATCGCATCGTTGATCGTAAATTCGACAAGGCCAACCCGCGCACACGAAAACGTCATCTACCAGCCGGGAAAATCAGTCTGTTCAGCGCTTGGACGCTGACCATCCTTTCGGCTGTTGGGTTTGTCGCATGTGCTTGGGGCATCGATATAAACCGAGATGTGAACACTGGCCGCATCCTTTGTTTGCCGCTCGCACCTGTGGCACTGTTTTTCATTTTATTTTATTCACTAACCAAGCGCATCACGCACTTCACTCATATATTCCTTGGCATTGCGCTTGCGATCGCACCAGTGGGCGCGTGGCTGGCGATAACTGGCAGCTTTGGCACCGCTCTACCGGAAGGCGGTTTGATCGAGCAGATGCGTCATAGTTTTTTTATCCCTGCCACCATGGCTGTACTCGTTTTTTTCTGGTTAATTGGTTTTGATATTATTTACGCCATTCAGGATCACGACTTCGATAAAACCGCCGGCCTAAAATCCCTCGTCGTGCGTTGGGGACCGGAAAACGCCCTTAATGCTTCGCTAATATCGCACATGATAATGTTGGTTCTACTTGCTTTCTTCGGAATTCTGGCATTCTTCAAACTCCCCTACTGGATCGGACTATTCATCATCATCGGCTGTCTTGGGCTTGAGCACTGGATTGTCAGAAAACGATCGTTGGAGTGGGCGGAGAAATCTTTCTTCAAGCTCAACGCCGTCATAAGCATGGTATTTCTGGCTGTAGTGATGGCCGAAGTGATGCTGCCGGATTTCTGGAGCTTCCGTGGATATTAAATGAAAGTACTCGCACAAAATAGCCCGCTGTCTGACTTGCATGAAAAAGTCGAGTCAGGCGAACGCATCACAGACAATGACGCACTACGACTATTCGAAAGCCGCGACCTAAACGCCCTAGGTGCACTGGCAAATCTAGCGCGCGAAAAGAAAGTCGGCAACAAAGCCACCTTTATTGTCAACCGCTACATCAACTACTCGAACTACTGCATCCTCTCCTGCCAGTTTTGCAGCTTTGCACGAAAGAAGCGTAACGACGACGGCTTCGAGCTGACTCTTAACGAAATGGTGATAAAGGCCAAAGAGGCCTTAGAGATGGGCGTCACCGAGCTACACATTGTCGGCGGACTGCACCCATCACTGCCCTTCGCCTACTACACGGACATGCTCAAAGCACTGAAGGCTCTTGACGCCAAACTTCACCTAAAGTGTTTCACTGCGGTTGAAATTTTGCATTTCAGCCGGCTCACAAAAACGCCCATGGAGGAAGTTTTAGATGAATTACAGGAGGCGGGGTTGGACTCACTAACTGGTGGCGGTGCTGAAATTTTTTCACCCAAGATTCGCCCACAAATCGCAAAAGGCAAGGAGACAGCCGAGGAATGGGCCGATGTCCATCGCGCATGGCACCAACTCGACGGTCGTAGCACCTGCACGATGTTGTTTGGCCACATAGAGCGCCTTGCCGATCGCGTGGACCACCTGCAACGCTTGCGTCAACTACAGGACGAAACTGGTGGTTTCACCGGCTTCATTCCGCTCCCTTTCCAGCCGGAGAACAACCCAGTGCCCGTCGACCATCCCCCAACCGGTTTTGATATCCTTCGCACCATTGCCATCAGCCGCGTGTACCTAGACAACATTAATCATGTGACCGCCTACTGGGTGGGCCTCGGCCTCCCACTGGCACAGGTAGCGCTAAGCTATGGTGCCGACGATCTCCACGGCACCATCGAGGAAGAACATATTTTCCACATGGCCGGGGCTGACAGCCCCCAAGCGCAAAGCATCGCCGCAATGGTTCAAGCCATCCAGGAAGCCGGCCGCGTACCAATCCAGCGTAATACCTTCTACGAACCCATTCGCGAATGGACTAACTCAACAGATTCAACCGGCCAATCTGTGCCCGTTAAAGTTCTACAGGACAATCTCGCCACCGCATGAGTAAACGCATAGGCTCGGTTCCCTACCTAAACTCCGTTCCTCTCACCTGCGGGATGGAAGATGAGACTCTTTTCGTTGTGCCTTCCAAACTCGCCGACATGCTGCGAGCCGGCAAACTGGATGCTGCTTTAGTCAGCATCACTGAAGCGCTCTTCCATGATGACTACGATATACTTGATGACGTTGCCGTCACTTCGCATGGTGAAGTTAAAAGTGTCTTTCTTGCTCACCGGCAACCACTTGACGAAATCGAAGCCATCCATTGCGACACCGCCAGCCTCACCAGCGTGAACCTGCTGCGCGTGCTGCTGGCAGAACATGGACTAAAGCCAAAATTTGAACCTTTATCCAACTACTCTCAAGCCGCCCTGCTCCAGAACGTTCTCCTCATTGGCAATACCGGTATCAATTTCCTGCATGCACCTCATAAGCATTCCATCTGGGATCTTGGCACCGCATGGCATGAACTGACTGGATTGCCCTTTGTCTATGCCGTGTGGGCCCTGCGGCGCGGTCATCACGATACTGCCCTGCGTGATAAACTTCGTGCCGCCAAAGCCGACGGCCTTGACCGGCTGGAACAGACTATTGCCGATTATCCGGAATATGATGCAGATTTTCGACGCGCCTATCTCGGCGGACATATCCGATATAACCTAGGCGAAAATGAAAAGGCCGGTTTGGCCAAGTTTATCGAGCTACTTCAAAAGCACAGCAACCAAACAATTTTCTACCCGGCCTTAGTTTAGCCTATATTGATTCTCTTTAGTCACTTTCTTGATTCACCTGCTTTCACGTCCTACATTACCTGAGTGAGCTGCAACCCGTCCATTGATGCCCTGCTGCAAAAAGCGTGGGAGGGTGAACGTGTTTCCCATGAGGAAGCGCTTCGACTCTATGGAGTGCCACTGGAGACACTGGGCGGCCTGGCGGACCGACGTCGTGAGCTGGCCAAAGCGGCTGCGTACGAGGGGCGCGGCAATGAAATTGTGACCTACAGCGTCGATCGCAACATCAACTATACCAATGTGTGCGATGTATACTGTAAATTCTGCGCATTTATGCGAACAGAGAAGGATGACGATGCATACGTGATCACGCACGAGGAGATCGACCGCAAGATTGAGGAAACGCTGGCGCTGGGCGGCACACAGATTCTCATGCAGGGCGGTCACCACCCGAAGCTCTCCAAACAGTGGTATCTTGACCTGTTGGCGCACATTCGCGAAAAATTTCCCTCGATCAACATCCACGGGTTTAGCCCGAGCGAGTTCGTGCATTTTCAAAAGGTGTTTGATGAGCCACTTCAGGAGATCATCCGAGATTTTTGCGCAGCGGGACTGGGATCGATCCCTGGCGGTGGTGGGGAAATTCTGGTGGATCGTGTGAGGAAGAAAATCTCACCTCTAAAGGCAATGAGTAATGAATGGCTGGAGGTGATGGCGATCGCGCATGGGCAGGGGCTGGCGACGACCGCCACGATGATGTTTGGACACGTGGAGACGATAGAAGAGAGAATTGAACATCTCCAGCGCGTTCGCCAGCAGCAGGATGAGACAGGCGGCTTCACCGCGTTCATTGCATGGACCTTCCAAGCAGAAAACACACGGCTGAAGGCCCCCACAGTAGGTTCGCACGAATACCTACGCACGCAGGCACTTTCGAGGATTTACCTGGACAATATCGAGAATATCCAAAGTTCTTGGGTGACACAGGGGCGAGAGATTGGGCAGGTGGCCTTACATTACGGAGCAAACGACCTAGGCAGTATCATGATCGAGGAAAATGTTGTCTCGCAGGCAGGTACCACCTACTGCATGGACGTGGTCGATATGCAGCGACTTATTCGCGATCTTGGCTATGAACCTCATCAGAGGGACAACTGGTATCATCTGGTGAACTAACAGGCTCATCCTGTTCTGAATCCTCGTCTCCACTCTGCTCAAGCTCTTCTTTGTTAGAACTCTCTATATTCTTGTCTAATGTAATGGCTAGGGAAGGCATTTGTAATGCTTCCGGCTCAAAAACCATGGTCATAACAGTTTGTCTCGTTTTCCACAGCATACTCATCGTCGTGGAAACCGATGGCAGAACCAGCAGCATGAGTAACAGCCCGCTTTGTTCGTCAATAGCCTGCAAGATGTTGTCCAAAAAATCGGAGGTTACAAAGAGCTGCATGCGACTGGACACAAGATAAATGATAACCACAATCAGCACCAAGGTCAGTAATATGAGATTTAACCGAGCGAACATGCGTGTGTCTGATTCAAGAACCGGACTCGGGAGGAATGACGATAAACGGTGCAGCAGAAAATTTAGATGAATTATGAATACGCATCCCACAAATGCAAAAAGTTGGCAGCCAAAAAGGAACACCGGCTCATTGGGCACCCAGTTGCGCCACATCAGAAAAGGTGCCATACCTGTAAGCAGGATGATTACTAGGCGTCCTTGAAAGAGGCTCGTCTGCCAATTTTCATCATCCGGCTTGATGCGACCTAATAGAAAGATGCCGTAGCCAAGCAAAGCCATCGAGCCGAGGGTGGGAATCATATCAAGCAACCAAAAGCCACGGGTAACAAAATCCTGCACCACCAGCAAAAAGAACATATGAAACCACTGACTCATTGCGCCGGGAACGGACATAAGCAATACCAGCGGCAATCCCCACAATAATACATTCAGCACTCTTAGGAGAATGCGAGCATCATTCGTTGGACCAGTTGGGATAACTCCGTTAGACATCCGTATTTAAACTGAAAGATAGGTGTAATCCTGCAGGCCTTTTTCGTAATCACTCAGTAACTGCATGGCTTGGCTTGGCTTGAGTCGGTCGGCCTTTATGGCAATATCGACTTGCTGCTTCATCCAGCGTTTCAGCTGTTTTTCATCGTACTGCACAGTGTTTAACGATTCCACTACCGTGTGGCCACGGATTACCTCCTCCACGTAATAGCCGGAAGACTCATCGGGGTCGAGAAAGACATGCACCTCGTTAACACTGCCGAAGAGATTGTGCATGTCACCCATGATATCCTGATAGGCGCCAGTAAGGAAAATGCCAAGTGGATAACACTCAAGCCCCTTGCCAGTTTTGCGTAGCGAATGCAGCGGCAATGTGTCACGTACATCCTCGAGGTCGATGAACTTTTTGACTGCACCATCAGAATCACAGGTGATATCTGCCAATGTAGCCTCTCGATTGGGTCGCTCGTCCAATCGACCCAGTGGCATGATTGGAAAAAGCTGATTCAATGCCCAATGATCCTGCAGACTTTGAAACACACTAAAATTGCACACGTACTGGTCGCTCATGCTGCCTACAAGTTCCACAATCTCCTCGGGCACATGATTGTGACCTCGAAAATGCTCGATCACCTTATGGCAGATTTCCCAAAACAACGTTTCCACTTTGGCTTTCGCATCCAATTCCAAGACACCCAGCGTGAACATGTCGTGAGCATCTCTCTTGCAGTTTTGCGCGGCGTGATAAGCAGCCAACTTGTTGGTGCTTCGAGAAAAATTACGACGAATCTTCAACAATTGCTGTACCAGTGAATGCTCTTTATCGCCATACTTTAGGCGCGCTTTCTCCTTCTTATCGATTGCCCCAAAAGCCTCCATTACCAATACACTATGGTGCGCAACAATAGCTCTACCACTTTCACTTACAATGTCCGGATGCGTCACCTCTTCCGCATTACATACACCACCGATGGTACTCACTACCCCGTCCGTATACTCACGCAAAGTGTAGTTGGTGCTACTCTCAAAGGCAGCACGGCTTCCGTCATAATCCACCGCAAGACCACCTCCAACATCAAGATATTCGATAGGGAAATCCATCTTTCGCAACTTGGCATAAAAACGCGCGCCTTCTTGGGCTGCCTTTTTGACGGTGAGGATGTCCGGCACTTGAGAACCAATGTGAAAATGCAACAGACGAAAACTTTGCGTGAGGTTCTCTTTGCGCAATAAATCAGCAGCCGCCACTAACTCGGCAGTGGTTAAGCCAAACTTGGCGTCCTCGCCACCACTGTCAGCCCATTTACCAGCAGACCTACTGAGCAATCGGAGTCGCATTCCAATGATTGGCTCCACACCGGTTTCACGCGCAACGCGAATGATGGCTGGCAACTCCTCAAGCTTTTCAATCACTAGGACCACCTGCTTTCCCAGCTGATTCCCCATCAGTGCCACGCGAATAAAACCGTCATCCTTGTATCCATTGCAAACGATCAAGCTGCCGGGGTCATCCATCATTGCCAAAGCTGCGAAAAGCTCCGGCCGGCTGCCTACTTCTAACCCGAAATCAAATTTCTTCCCTGCATCAACAATCTCCTCTACCACCTCACGTAATTGGTTGACCTTCACAGGGAATACGCCGCGGTAACGCGAATTATAGTTATGTCTATCGATCGATTCCTTGAATGCACCATTTATAGCCGCTACACGGTGGCGAACAATATCCTGAAACCGCAATAACATCGGATAGCGCAGGCCACGCTTCTGGACCTCGGCAATCACTGCCTTAATCTCCACCGATGCACCTTCTTCCTGCAACGGATGTACCTCCACACAACCTTTCGCGTTAATATCAAAATACCCCACACCCCAGCGGTCGATATTATACAGGCTACGTGCGTCATCAATGGACCACACACCGTTATTCGCGACTTTACTCATTCTAGGGTGAGACATAATGGAAAAGCGCGCCTCCGATTGCAATCAGCGTGTGAAAAAATTTGCGCAGGAACCCAAATGTGGTTTCATCTCCACATGACGAAGACCAATCTGCAAGCCATTATAAAACATTGCGACTACGAACTGCAGATTGATGAAATAGCCGACTACGACAGCGCACACAATGGCTTACAAGTGGAAAACAATGGCAAAGTGCGCCGCATAGCCGCCGCAGTAGACGCCAGCCTTGCCACCGTCCGCAAAGCCGTCGATGTAGGGGCAAACCTGATGATCGTCCATCACGGTCTTTTCTGGAACCCTCAACATCCGTGGACCGGCAAAAAGCGCGATCTTATCAGCACACTAATCAAGAATGACATGGCCATCTATAGCGCCCACCTGCCGCTCGACATCCATCCACGACTCGGCAACAACGCAGGCCTCTGCAAAGCACTAAAATTCACGCGACCTAAACCGTTCTTTGAGGAAAAAGCCAATTCTATTGGCCTACGCGTCACCACAAGTCTCCGCCGCAATGTTCTGGCCAGCCGCCTAAAAACCCTCCTCGGTGCACCGCCTGTATTACTAAGTGGCGGACCCAACGAATGCAGGAAGATCGGCATCGTCACCGGAGGTGCCGGCTCAAGCCTAGCGCAGGCGGCAAAAGAAGGTGTAGACACATTTATCACTGGCGAAGGCCCTCATTGGACTGCCGCGCTGGCCGAGGAACTCGGGATTAATGTTTTTTATGGCGGCCATTACGCCACAGAAACCTTTGGGGTGAAGGCGCTGGCAGCACATCTTTCTAAAAAGTTCAAACTGCCATGGAACTTTATCGATCACCCAACAGGATTATAATCAGTCGTCTTTTTTATCAACCCCCTCTACGCCCACATCTTCAACCTCTTCTTCATCGCCTGAAGAATCATTAACCGATTCTTCAATCTCAGTTGAATCCTCCTCACTTTGCACATTGGAAAGCTCATCAGCATCACGTCGAAAACAGCCCACAAAGCCAATCAGAAGTCCAAACACACCTGCACCTATGCTGAAATACAATGGTCCAGTATCGGGTTCATACCTGAATTCTACCTCATGCCCTTCCTTTGACGGCTCAAGGTGAACGCCTCGCATAAGATAATTAGCACGCAACAAGTCCTTCTCTTTCCCATCAACATACACCTTCCAGTCTGGCGAATACCGATCATTTAACAACAGCACAGCGGACACGGTGGTGGGCGGAGTCTTCAGGCGCACCTGCTTGATTGTCTGCTCACCCAACATCTCAACAGGTCCGAAATCCTGAGTGCGTTGAGGATCGATCGGCGCCTCCAGATTTTCATCGGCAAGCAGCACCTGCTGATGAGGGTCAAACCCGGCGCTAGACAGCATCTTCAGAGTGGCATTGTCGTCCAAGCCCTGCCGCCAATCTGAATATAGCTTGGCTCGCGGCAAGGCTCCAGTGAACTCCGTAAGGGCAACCTCTCCATTAGGCTCAACCACCATTCGGGGCCTCCGCTCAATTCGCTTGTCTACTTCAATGTTCACCATTTGTTTGTCGTATGTTCTCGCCGTCCTGAAACGCCGTTCCGAAGGATCGAGCACATAGTTCAGTGCAGAACGATAACCTATGTCTCCGTATTGACGGTTTGCAATAAAATCAAACCATGTGTTTCCGCTGATACAGAGGATGTAACGTGCGGACGTTAGTTCCCATTGACGCAGGAGCAGTTCAGTGCGGCGTTGATTATATTCTTGTTTTTGCTTATCCGTCGGTTCAGGAGGTAAAGGCGATGGTCGGAAAGCAGCCATGTAGTTCTCATCCTTCACCAAAGGACGCGGATTCTGAACAATATCCAATGTGAAAATACCATGTTCTGGAAATGAATGTTGGCGCCAGGTATTCGCTTCCATCGACAATCTGCCGATAGCTCCGGACATTTTTCTTGAAAGAGCTAAAGTGGTCATATCATTCAAGCGTTGAAAAAATGTCGGATTATCAAAGCCACGTTTCAACAGACTCTGCATATAACTTTCGTAACTTTTCCGAATGGCAACGGTGTTGTTGGTTGGTGACATAAGGTAGGAACCAAAACCCATGAATTCCCGCATCTCCAAGTTGTTTAGTCCATTTGTGGTAGCCTCACGAACGACAATCGCAGAATTCAGCACTTGGCTATCCACGTCTCCTGGCATGAGCACCACCCGGTCGGATAGCTGCGATATTTCCTTTTGTAATTCCTCCGACCCCGGGAAACTGGGGCCCACTCCACGATTTGGCTGCGTCCTCAGATATTTAAACAATGCGCTGTCGCCATATTTGAGAGCCTTATCCTCGTATTTTTTATAAGGGGCACTGCCTTGGCTTAAATCCAAAACCATAAACCCCAGCATCACCACCCACACAGCAATCACCTTGGAGCCGGTCAAACGCCCCAAACTTATCCAACCTACCATCAACAAGAAAAGAAACATAAACCCAAGAGACAAAGTTGCCCTGGAAAAACTATCTTTGATTATGTCACCACTCACACCTGATACCTCCTGGAATTCAAGAGGATTGGTGCCACTTATATTCGCAAGCATGGCGGAAAATGGCTGTAGATAGCTCATCAAGGAGCCCTCTGACAGGGTATAAAAAAACAAGCCAGCAGTAGCACAAATAAGTGTTACAACTGAAATCATTAACCAGCGCGACTCAAAACTGCCCAATGGGTTTACGAGATCGCGCAGTGTATTGTACTGCAACTTAACCCGTGTGGCTGATCCTTCAAGATACAATCGCGCCATTCCTTTTAACCCAAGACCAAACATTACGACTATCAGAATACTAAACGGATGCATAAACTTGATTGGATTACGAATACTGCTGAAGAACGGTAATCCGTGGATCATCGAATAAAATGGAGCGTGGCGGCCCCAGGCTAATAACAACGATCCTAGCGTCAGTGTCGCGCAAAACCAAATCAACCGACGTTCCACACCGCTATACGGTGCGTTTTCCCCAAAACGAAATGAACTGACCAATGCCCAGAACGCCACAATGAGTACCATTACTCCGGCATAAACGCCGTAACCAGAATGGTTCCACCCCGGAAAACTAGGCCCCAAGAATTGTCTCACTCGCGCCATGGCAATGGCACCTGAATTTTCACTAATCATACCTCGTCGCTCTGGTGGCGCCCGCAATGCCAACTTCTCCACTTCCTCTTTTTGTTGATTCAAATAATTAGCCACTTCTGGATGCTGCCCAACACGGCCCCAATACACACCTTCTTCAAGTGTATCCATCCGGTAACCAAACAAACCGGGGATGGCTACGCGAAAAGTTTCCTCCATTGGCAGACTCCATTGGGTGTCCATGGTCCATTTGTCTTCCGGCTTCAATTCACGTTTCACCACGCCATCCATCTCGGTTGTCTTTAAGCTGTGGATGGAATGATAAGCCATCAAGCCTGCAAAGAGGGCCATCACCGCCACCAAACATGCTCCCTTGGCAAAACATTTCACCTTAAGGCCACCTGTGTTCAACACCCAGAAAATACCAAATGCCGCAGCATACAGACTGAAAAGTGCGCCAACATCATAGCCCTCGATCACGGCCTGACCGACTGCCAAACCAGCAAGAACCGGCAAACCCCAAAACCAGCCCGGACGAATACTGACAATCGCCGCAAGCGCAAGGAATGTCATGCCTGCAGCAAGCCCCACCGATGGCAACCCCCAGCAAGCATAGGAAAAAAAGTCACCGTTTAAGGTCGCAGCCAATGCTCCTAACAAACATACCGGTGCCGAGCAGTCCAGTTGCCGGAAGAATAACCATGCACACATCCCCAGCAGCCATAGCGATATCGGCGTGTAAAAATTTGAGAAGATCACCGAGCCATTCTCACCAAACCAGCGGCAGGCAATTCCGAACGCTGTCGTAAAGGATGGTCCTGCAGCCGGTCCTGCTCGCCCCACCCAATTGCCATCTGACCAGCTACCCCAACTGCCTTCTCCCTTGGTCAGATTGTGATGAATCACACCCCATGGAGCATCGTTGGCAAAAAGAAGCTTACTCAGGTCGAAACTCTCGCGAAACAGAAAACCCAATACTAATGCCAACAACGCAGAGGCCAACAACGCAGCACGACAGCCAGGCGCGTGAGGAGTTTTTTCGTCTTCAGTCGGGATATCCTCCGATTGCGTCGGTTCCGATTGCGTCGGTTCTGATTGTTCTTCAGGAGGAGCCTCAACAGACTCTTCTACCGATGCGAGTTTCTTTTTGCGTTTGGATCGTGCCACGAGCAGCGATACTTTCTGTGAGAGCTTCCAAGAGGTCAACGTCATTCAACGCAATCGAGCCGAAATCGATTGCCATGCCAATGCTATCAAGCAGCATAAAATTCGCCACCTGTACCGCAAACGGAAGCCAAACCCATGTTCCGACAATGAGTCTCGAAGTGCATTTGCATCACTGCTCATGTCTGCACCCAGCCGACGTCCAAAAACATGGATCACCAACCAACAAAGCGCATGATACCCGGCCCAGTCCATTCGCAACTCATGGCCCGAGCGTTTGTAAAATATGAAAAAATCGTACAACACTGCGTTCACCCACAGGTGCGGAGCCTTAACTGGCATCCGGGCGAGATACTCATCTTCGCCAAAAGGCAAACCACGAAGATAATTCTGCGCCTCCTTTGCTTTACGATATGCCGATAATCCGGTCGAGTAGCGGCTGCCCCACATCCAATTATTCGGGATGTAAACCAATCCAGCGTCGATTTTCCAGACCGACTCCACTGCCCCTAGCACCTGAAATGCCGAAGCATAGTCCGGATTGACATAGGAGAAGAAATATTCGGTCTGGCTATCAGTCTTCAATTTTAACGCCAACTCACGCGGCACAGTGCTGTCCAGTCCCTTTGGCAACAATGCATATGAACGGTAAGAAAACCGGCAATATAAATCGATAATATCCCTGCTGGCGTATTTTTGTGCAGCCGGAATGCCACGAGGTTTGGAGATAGATTCGCCAGTCGCAAAACTTAAACCGTACATCAATGGTACATCACCCAGTCGATCCAAGTGATTGTGCAAAATCTCGAGTGCATTCGGCACAAATCTCTGCTTGTCCTCCAGTACAAGTACATGCCGTCCTTTGGCTTGCCCTAGCGCGTGATCCCAGTTTTCGCACATCGACAACCCCCCGGTACGTTCATACCGAATACGTCTATCATTATACTGACCTACCATCTCGCGAGTGGCAGTATCTGAATCGTCGTTGTCGCAAAGGATAATCTCAAAATCGCTGAAGCTCTGGGCAAGTACGCTTTCAATTGCACCGCCGACTATCTCGCTACGATTGCGCGTCGGCAGCAAAACCGAAAAGAAGGGTGAATTCATCCTCCAAGCGCCTTTTTGAAGACAGCGCAAACCCGCTCTACTTGCGGGCGCTCCAAGCATAACGCCGACGGCAGATTGATTCCTCTCGGGCTAATCGCATATGCATTGGGGTTTCGTTTATGCGCATCTTCCGAAGCTCCATCATATGCCGGCAAACTACTCAGCGGATGAAAAAACGGCCTGCTATCGATGCCTTCTTTTGACAATGTTTCGGCTATCTCCGCTCTATCAAGCCCAAGTTCGATCGGCAAGAGTGCGGTAACCATCCAGTACGTATTCAAAGTGCCATCGGGTTCGTGATTCATAACCACCGGGCAATCCGACAGGCCTTTATTATACCACGAAAAAATCTCGCGCTTGCGTGCCACGAGTTCTTCTGCCCGCTCCACTTGTGCCAAACCCAAAGCCGCCTGCACAGGGCTCATCTTGTATTTGTAGGAGACCTCGGCATTGAAAAACTCTGTGTCGCCAGGAGGTCGCCCATGATCGCGCAGAAAAAGTACCCTCTGATACAAGTCGTCACGGTCCGTTACCAGCATACCTCCCTCGCCAGTAGTAAAAGTTTTGGAGCCGTGGAAACTAAACGTGCCCGCATCACCAAATGTTCCCGTCTTCCTCCCTAGGGACTCGCTACCTAACGCCTCCGCCGCGTCTTCAATTATGGCAACCCCATACTTCTGTGTCACAGCGTGGATCGCCTCCCAGTCAGGTGTGCCTCCGTAAAGGTCCACTGGAATGACTGCCCGAGTGCGGGGTGTAATGCATGCCTCCAAACTAGCCACTGACAGGCACCACGTTTTTTCATCCACATCGGCAAACACAGGTGTAGCACCCACATAGCTAATCGGTGCTGCACTGGCGATCCACGTCAACTCAGGGACTATCACCTCATCGCCTTGCCCAATGCCCAGAGCCGCCAACGCCAAATGGAGTCCAGACGTACACGATGGCAGACTTACCGCATGCTTTACACCTAGGTAGTTTGAAAATGCTGACTCAAATCGTCTAGGCCATTCGCCTGCCCGATCGTACCAACCATTCGCTGCGGCATCAGCAGCATAGTCAATCTCCAGCTTTGTTATCGACGGCCCGGCGATGGGAATTCGTTCCATGGTCAGTCCGCAACGCACTTCAAGTAGCCACCCGGTGCCACAGTGATCTGCAATCGCGCTTCGATATCGTCATCCGCTTCGAAACGCGAGTTGTTCTGTAAAAACTCATGCACAGCCGTCATTGGGTTATTGCCTTTCCCCCACGGCTTATCATTGAAAAGCTCGTCAGGTGCCTCTTCAATCGATGTGTCAAACACCACGAGGTAACCACCCGCCTTCACCAGCGGCGAATAAAGTTTCAATTCACTTAGGACATGCTGGTGGGTATGGTTTGAGTCAAGAATCACCAGCACCCGTTCACAGTCTACCGCCAGTTGGCGCACTTGTGCTACAACCGGTTCACTGACTGAGTCGCCTTCAATTAGCTCTATCCGTTTAAATAATGGATGCGCCTCTAACCGCACGCGATTCTGATCTCGAATATCAATGTCAACCCCAACCACTCGACCGCCACCACCCAACATTTCAAGTATCGATGCCGAAAAAATCAAAGATCCACCGTGTGCCACGCCGGTTTCCACAATCAAATCAGGGCGTGTTGCCCAGATGACTTCCTGCAGTGCAACAAGATCCTGTGGGAATTGAATCACCGGTATTCCCAGCCAAGTAAAATTATATGTATAGCCGTGCGGAGCACTAGCCACCATCCAATCATGCGAACGTTCTCGTATCGCCATATCTTCCGTCAAAACGGCTACTCGCGCCTTTTTTTCGGCCTCGAACTGTTCGAACGGATTCATTAGTCCTTTAAATAAGCCTTTTCGCAGACTGTCTTAAAAGTCGACCATTTCCGCCGGTCGATACAATCATACCAAGCGTCCTCCTGCTTCTCAATGAACTCCAGCTTTTCGATGAACGCCTTGGAGTGGTGGCGCTTTTCGATAATCACCACTCCCGAGTCATCACAAACCGCAATCGCACCATGATTCTTGCGGCGATGGCGATCGATAGTAGACCGCGCAGGCAGCTTCTTGGGTTTTCGATTGAAACACCCTATTGGAGTCACTCCCGCACACCAAATTGGCCAATGTTCCTTGATCAGACGCGGAGCATCCCGCAGCGTACCACGCACAACCAACGCTTCAGCCTGCCTATAGAGAAGTAAATATTTCGAAACGAGGTCGCCAAAAATCGCACGCCGTCCGCATCCAAACGCGTCTACTACAACAACGTCTCCAGGCTGAACATCTTGCGCCTGCTCATGGACAGTCCAGTTCGATTGGTCACAAGCATAAATCCAGTGCACATTTCCCACACGAAAATGTCCACGGTTAAGCGCGCTCACCCCTGTAAACTCACCCTTTTTTTGGAGGCAGTCAGCCACCTCCGTACTTGAGACTCGGTTGCGCCGGATGTAATCGGTTATCTCCTTTTTCATGTGTGCTGCATATTAAACACCGTGGTTGACTCGTCATAAACATCATCCTTGAACAGGAAAAGCGCGAATTCAAACGGCATATAATCGTGCCGCATCCGGACACTTTGCGTCAATCCCAGCGCAATTGACAATGCTCGCTCTGGACTCGTATGTGCACAATGTGCCTGTTCAAAATTGACGCGGTCGGAAAGGAAATCCACGGCCACTCCCACTCGGCTTAGCTCCAACATACGCTGCAGCATACGCTCCACATATTCGCCATTCTCAATTCCATCCATTGCGAAATTGAAAATACCCGAACCAACCACAATATCGAACGGCTCGTCGAACTCCATCTCCAAGAACTCCCCAGCGAGAAACTGCGTGTTTGCTCCACCGTATTCCTCTTCCGCACGCCCAATAAATTCGTCCATCACATCCACCCCCAAGTAACGGTAAGAATTATTACCACAACCTAGTTGTTTATTGAGATCACCAAAACCACAACCAACGTCCAATACAGAACAATTTTCTGTCTCAAACGGCGACAGTAGTATTTTGAAGCGCAAGTCCTGCTTGCCTTTTGTCCAACCCAGTGCCTGCGGCGTTGTTCCGTATTCAGCCAACCGCGCGCGGTACATCGCCACCATTCTTTCCCTATCAGTCGTCGGCATCTTCATCTAGAGACAGTCCAGTAAAATTGAAAAGGTTTCGATGGGCAATGTTTTCGCAGATTTCCTGATCCAACCCTTCCGTAAGCAAATCGAACCTGCGGCGCAGATCATCTGACGAAAACTCCGGAGAATCCGACCCCACACAGACTCGATGCCCATGCCGCTTCATTATAAACCGAAGGTCTTCATCCATCGAACTGCCCTCGTATTCGCAGAGCGTAAACGACAGATCGAGCAGTGTGCTTTTAAACGGGCGTGACAACTCCATAACCTCCCTCAATCGCACTGCTCCTGAATGCAGAAGGATTATTTTGCAGTCAGACGTCGCTACAAGCAGATTCTGCAAATCCTCTAAACCTCCTGGTATACCTACCAAATCGCCGAACGGATACGTACAAAGCAACACAATCAAGCCTGCTTCTTGCGCAGCAGAAATCCAGTCCGGCAGTCGTTTGTCGTCAAACCTAATCCGACCTTTCCGTGGATGAATCTTCACCCCTACAAACCCTTGCTCACATAAACTCTTAAAATTCGGCGGCGTGTCCGGATCCAAATACGCCACCGGAAAAAGTTTTGGTCCGGGCTGTCCGCACTCACTTGGGTATGCTCCCACATTCCAACCATCTACAGTCCCCATAGACACTGCAAAAGCCCAGCGCACATCTGCCGATGACATTTTCTTACGTAAGCCTTCAAAGGAATTGAGTCCATCCCACCGTGAGTGGATCCAACTCCCATCCAAAGACGGATGCGTAAGACAGTCAAATATTGGAATACTATTCATCGTAAATCACCTGCACACACGCGCTAACTTGTCCACGCAACAACTGAAGTTCATCCAATGTATCAGCTACCGCAATAAAATATCCTGGCCGGTTTGTATCATCCGTCGGCAATGGAAGACACTCCATCAAATCATAATTCATTGCCACTTCAAGCACTCCTGAAATTGACCTAGCCTCATCTAATCCCTCAATAGCTTGAATACGTCCAGGCTTAAAACCCATAAACTCCAGCACCGCGAAGCGTGGATTGTCCCGAATTCGAACCGGTGGCACTTCATGGCCAAGCACCGATGCCAAATAATGGTCGTAAACTTTTACTCCGGAAACTTCTGGCACTAAATGCGAAGTCACAAGCGAGCCGCATCCTCGGGCAGCGATTTCCATTAGCCAGAATTTACCATCTGCAAAACGATATTCTGCGTGCGTTATCCCAAACGACAACCCGCTAACTTCAACCAGCTCATCGTTCTGAGCACAGAGAGCTTGGAAATCGAAGTCCGCATGTGTTGGTGTATAAAGCAGTGACTCGGCCACCATTGGCCGGTGCGAGTAATGCGACTTCTTAGATACCGCTAAACTGTGATGTCGCCCACCACTCATCCATCCCTCCACTGTGAACTCCGGCCCATCAATCCACTGTTCAACTATCACTGGTCCAAATCCGAGGGTATCTTCAAAAGCCGCCGTTAAACCAGACTGCAGATCCACCCGGTTCACGCCCTTGCTAGATTGTCCAACCTCTGGTTTCAAAATCACCGGCCAACTAATGCGTTTTACCGCCGTCTCACACGCCTCAAAATCGTCACACGTGGCGTGCTTAGGCACGGGAAAGCCGTGCCGGCTGAACGCCTCCCGCATACGACGTTTGTTGGTGAAGGTCTGAGCGCAATCCAGCCCAATCCCTGGCAACCCGAGCTGATCAGCAAGCCAGGCTGTTGTAGCTACCGCTGAGTCGGTCTGGTCAGTGGCAAGTCCATCCGGTCGATGCTCCTTCATCGCAGCGAACAACGCATCACGCTGATCCACTCCCAGTTGAACAAACTCATCTGCAACTACCGACCCGTCACAATTCGCATTGCGATCGCTGCATACCACACGGCATCCCATCGCCTGTGCCGCCTCAATTAATGGCACTTGGAAGCGCCCTCCTGGCAGTACCCAGATCGTCCGTTTGGCACTCATCCGCTGAAACTCGGCCAGTTTTGATCCTTATCCGACAAAATAGGAGCCGCTAGTGGCCAGTCAATGTCGAAAGCTGGATCATCCCATCGCACCCCGCACGCAGCGGAGGACTCGAAATATTCTGACATTTGATAATACACCAACGTATCGTCCACGAGTGTCTGAAACCCGTGTGCAACCCCCTCGGGGATATAGAGCGCTGTGAGATTATCTCGTGTCAAATCCACAGCCACCACCTGCTTGTACGACGGCGAATTGAGCCGCAGGTCTACCACCACATCGTGCAGCGCCCCGTTCAGACAACGTACCACCTTGCACTCGCCGTGTGGCTCGGACTGGTAATGCATCCCGCGCAGCGTGCCCTTCCGTCGATTAAACGAGACATTACACTGCACCAGATCCGTGTTCAAACCGTGCGACGCAAACTCTTTTTTACACCAAGAACGCGCAAACCAACCACGCTCATCCTTCTGCGGCTCGGCCTCCAAGACCCACACTCCGGGAATTCTTGTCTCTATGAACTTCATGCAACCACAGCCAGTATCCTGACCACCAGAGGCTAAGCCAGCCAAAATTGTCATGACCTTGCAAGCTTCTCAACGTTCCTTCAGAATGCCACCGACATGGGACGTACACTCAACGAGGCAGCCTTGCCTAAACTGCCTGTACCCATTACGCGCGACGATGTGCTACGGTTACTCATTGATGGCGATGCGCCAGTCATATTTGATATCGGAGCCAACGAGGGCCAGTCTACCGCCTCGTTCATAAAGCTGTTTCCGCAAGCCACTGTCCACGCCTTTGAACCTTCACCAAAAACATTTAAAACACTGGAACAGAACCTATCTGATAAACCTAACGTAATACTTAATCAGATGGCTATCGGCGAATCGGAAGGGAAAAGCACTTTTCATCTAACTTCAATCAACCAAATGGATAGCCTACTCCCAATGGCTATGGATGGCCTTTATGCTAGCAAGGATATCGAGCATACCGGAACGATTGAAGTCAACGTCACCACTCTAGATACCTACGCAGAAACTGACGGTTTAAATCGGATCGACTTCTGTAAGATCGACACTCAAGGTTGTAGTCGCCAAGTACTTACAGGTGCGCACGAACTCATCAAGGCCGGCAGTATAGGCATCTTTCAGATTGAGCTGCTATTTTCGCGCTATTACGAATCCAACGAATCTTTCAGCGAAATCGAGGCATTACTGCAACCGGCCGGCTATTGGTTATATACCTTACTGGACACCGACACTCACCAAATTGGACGCTCTTATCTCAACCCCCGCACCGGTGAAACTCAACACGTCGATTGCCTGTACGTCCACGAGGATTACATTACATTTACATAAAAATTATACTGCCCGCACTTTTGGAATTGGAATAATGAATTTCCCGCCTGCTTCGCGAAAAGCTGCCTGTTGCGCTAAAATTTCCATTTCAAAATTCCAGGTTAGCAATACGACCGCCGCAGGTTGACAAGAAACTAACTCTTCCACAGGCCTAATTGGTATCTGTACACCCGGCATAAACATTCCCTGCTTGTGGGGGCTTCGATCAACGACGAATGCAATCGAGTCAGTATCTAGATCGCAATAATTAAGTAGCGTGCTCCCTTTTGCCGCTGCCCCGTAGGCCGCCACCTCTCCATGTTTTCTCCATTCATCGATTTCCACAATAAGAGACTTTCGAATAACCTCCACCCTATCCGAAAATTTCTTATAATATTTCAAGCTAGTCACGCCACGCGCTAATTCATCGGCCTGCATTTTTGTCACCGACTCCTCTATGGGCTTCGCGTTTTCTCTAGCTAGAAACAATCGTATGGACCCGCCGTGTGTGGGCAGCCTCTCCACACGCCAAGCAGTAAGACCATGCCGAGCCAGAACCGGATTAATCGCCGTTAATGTGAAATAAAACACATGCTCATGGTAAATGGTGTCAAATTCCGCCTTTTCGATCATCTCCAACGCATACGGAAATTCCAACACCATTACTCCATCATCCGCCAATAACACGGCTATTCCAGCCGTGAAATCGTTGATGTCCGGCACGTGAGCAAATACGTTGTTGCCCAATAGCAAATTTGCCGCACCATGATCATCACGAACGCGTCGGGCGGTTGCTTCACCAAAAAATTCCGTAATTGTTTGAATCCCACTTACTTGCGCAACTTCTGCTACGTTTTTCGCCGGCTCAATACCCAAATGCTTTACGCCAGCTTCCTTAAAATGTTTTAAAAGACAACCGTCATTGCTTGCCACCTCCACCACGAAACTGTCCGCATTTAATCCAAATTCCTTCATATACTGATTTGCAGACATTTCACAGTGGCGCATCCAAGTCTCGGAATAAGAGGAAAAGTAAACATAGTTATTGAACAATTCGGCAGGTGGAACGAGGTCTATAATCTGAAGCAAATGGCAGTTAAGACAAATTGCCAAACGTAGCGGATGTACCGGTTCAGGCTCCCCTAACTCAGTTTCAGTCAAGAGTCGGTTGGCCCGTGGTTGTTTGCCAAGATCGAGCAGCAGATCACCTTGTTCATCTCCGCAGGATCGACATTGAAAACCCGCCAACATTTCACTCAGGTGGCCTTCCGTCCGACAAAAAGAAAACCATTCGGGTTCATGTAGCCAGAAGAAATTGCGTGGCGCTCATATCCGGTAATAAAATCAGCAAGCGAATGAGCCGTTTCGTCAGATCCTCGCAAGCCGCCAAGCAATCGATGAATAAAAGCATTGGTAGGACGCAACTCCAATTCATGAAAACACGACCGTGCGGCGGCAAGGATAGCCTTCCCATCACAAGCATTGTCATGCGGCGACTGGCTTTTTTCACAGGTGTCGCGTTCCTCAATGTATTCCCGGTGAACCTCCGCGATATACCGGGCGATGTCGTCCTGTGTCTTTAAACGAGCCACCAAATCAGTTTCGTGCCAGTGTCCAGTGAAAGCAAGTAGGCCGCGGATCAAAGCCACTTGTGCCGCGTCAGATTCACGCCATCGCTCATGAGCAGGTTCCATGCAGAGCAATAAGCCATCGGACTTCAATAACTTAGCTGCATGTTCTAGCACTTCATCCGGATTGGGAAAATGATGCACCACTCCCCGAAACAGAACCGTATCGAATTCACCCTCATATTCGAGGAACGAACACACCTCGTATGTCAACGAGCCAAAGTCGTCGACAAACGGATTTTCTTCAGCGGTCTTTTTGGCCACATCGATGGCTTCATCAGCCACATCGATGGCAGTCACATGGAAACCCGCGCGCGCAAGCTCGAGAGCCACATAGCCCGGCCCACAGCCAGCGTCCAGCACACGCATGCCTGGTCGACCGTGCTTGTGCATAATGCTAATAAAATTTTTAACATTTTCACTCATGAACAGATCGATAAAATGCGGATCTCGCCAGAAACTCTGGTAGAAATGTTCGCACTTTACCGCTCTGCGCAGATCAGGAATAAAACCAGCCGTCACGCGCTCTGTAATCCGTTCATTAAAAGCGATAGCCTCGGACTCGGGCTGGGTAGAAGATTTTGCAGGTTTCATCTCAAGCTACCTTCGATTTATCCTGCCAACGCAGATCGGATGTCAGCACACCACTCTCCACATGTTTTGCCAATACATTCAACCGTATCCAGGTCGATTGGCGAAAGTCAGATTCCTTAAAATTCATCTCCTGTAAACCCATTTCAAGATTTGAAATAGCGGCATCCAAGTCCATCCGCGGCACATAATCAGGCGCGAGTTTTTTGAAGAGGGAAAAATCAACGCGATACGAACGACGATCCGGTAGAGCTTCTTGGTTAATTTCCATCACAGTACCAGGTATCGCTGTCACTACAGCCGCCGCAAGGTCACTCACTTGGCAATTCCAAGCATCAGCACCAGTGTTAACCAAAAGAAATTCGCCTCCATTATCGGCCTCACGCTTAACCGCCCATTCGATGGCAAGAGCCATGTCGCGAACGTGGATTAGTGGACGCCACGGACTACCATCGCTTAGCACAACAATGCGTTTGGAAGTCATGGCCGCTGCGACGAAATCATTCAACACAAGATCAAGTCGCAGTCGGGGACTCATGCCGCAGGCCGTCGCAAAACGCAGGCAAGTTACCTGAAATTCCGGCCCAGCCAGATCCCCCAAACCCTCCTCGGCAGCTACTTTGCTTCGCGCGTAGGCTGTTTCAGGAGCAACCTCCGATTGCTCCGTACGTGCACCATCCTCCGCCCAGCCATAAACACTGCAACTTGAGGCAAACACGTATCGTTTTACACCTGCTGCCTTCGCGCTTGCTGCCAACGTCAAAGCAGCCTCGTGGTTAATCTCGGCTGTAACCGTCTCAAAACGCTTGCCCATAGGATCATTCGACACCGCAGCAAGATTCACCACCGCATCTACATCACGCAACGCCTCCCTCGGAAGTTCACGAACGTCACCAAAGAATTGCACATCCAGATTCGTCTCCGGCAAGACAACCGCCCCAGCTAGACAATGAGCAAACCAACCAGTATCAAAACCCGCAAGTACAGCACCCGGTAGAGCCGCACGCAGATGTGATGTCACCACCGGTCCGATGTAACCAAGATTGCCAGCGATGAGAATCTTCATGCCCAGCCAATGTAGAAATCCATATTACAAGGGGCAACAGAAACCAGTTTAGTCCCAAACTTTCCACGGAGCATCACCAGCTTCCCAAAGACGCTCAAGTTGCTGCTGCTCGCGGTAAGTATCCATGCATTGCCAGTAGCCATCGTGTGTAAATGCCTTCAACTTTCCTTCCGTTGCCAACCTCACAAGAGGTGCCTGCTCAAGAATACAATCGTCGCCAGTCAGGTATTCGCTGATGCTGCGATTCATCACCATGAAGCCGCCGTTAATGTAACCGTCGGCGCGCTGCGGCTTTTCGCGAAAAGCCGTTATAGAATGCCCGTCCAATGACAATTCCCCGAAACGACCACCAGTCTTAACAGCGGTTAAAGTCACCAATCCATCTTCATTCTGGTGAAAATTCACGGACGCATTAATATCGCAGTTCGCAAGACCATCGCCATAAGTGAAAAGAAAGGAATCACCCGTTAGGTGCGCCAGAGCACGTTGAAGGCGCCCTCCAGTCTGCGTGTTTTCGCCAGTGTCCAGCAATGTCACCGTCCAATCCTCGTCGCCGCGCTGGTCGTGATAGGTAATCTGCGGTTGCTGCCCCAAACGCAATGTCACATCGTGCGTGTGCCAGAGGAAGTTGCGAAAGTAGTCTTTTATTACCTCGCCCTTGTATCCCAAGCACAGGATGAACTCGCGATGCCCGAAATGGGCGTAAGTCTTCATAATATGCCAGAGCATCGGTTGTCCTCCCACTGGCACCATAGGTTTGGGTCTATATTCCGTCTCTTCACGCAATCGTGTCCCCAGCCCACCGCATAAAATCACCACCTGCATTTGCGAACACGATAGGCGTCCATCCACCTTAGTGCAAGCCAGAGGCAAATGCTTGCCTGAGTCGTATTTGTCAGGACAAAATGGCGCCATAGC
>CAYUXV010000341.1:0-3820 GCA_964448875.1 uncultured Verrucomicrobiota bacterium | reverse complement strand
CAAACTGCTTGAGGTTCTCCCGCGTGATGGACTTGATGGCGTCCTGCGAATTGACCGTAGTGAACACGCCACTCTCCTTGCCAATCTTCGCCAGTATACGTTCCACCTGACAAGTTTCCTGCCCCTTCCGATTCACCGGCTGATGTCGGAAACCACGTGACTGAGTAATCACAAGAATCTTTTTCGGTGCGGCCTGTATCGGCACATCCAGAAGCATTAACCCGCTCAAGGCGGCCAGTAAGAGAAAACGAAATGTGTGTTTCATAAAAGGAGTCAGTATTGAGACTTATCTGTGAGGCAGACAATTCAACAGGGAACCCGCAGTGGGTCAAGGTTTCTCCGAATAGAAAAACCCTAGTCTTATCCAGAATGTAACCCTAGGGTAGTGAGCCATTTTGGCGCTTATAATCATTTTAGCATAGCGTAGCAAAATGGCACCATATGTAAATGGCTAATGAACACACCAGTTTTTTCGACCGAATTGCCGGGCGCATTGATCAACTCGATGCTGAGGGTTTGCAGACGGTAGTCCAGCGGTTGGCGCGTGAGCGTGATTTTCTGGGTACTTTATTCGATACCATTGAGGATGGTGTGGTGGTGCTCGATTCCAAGGGCCAGATTTCCTGGCACAACCAATCTGCTGAATATCTTCTTGGCCTCCCGCTCGAGAAATCCGACGGCAGGGCAATGTCCGAGTACCTTCCCTCGCTCGACTGGGATAAACTTTGTACCGTTAAGGCAATCGACAGCCGCACAGTTACGCGACATGAAATGGAGATCACTTATCCCATTCGCCGACTCCTGCGCGTATACACAGCCGCACTAGTAAGCGAAAGCTCAAGCGGCTTGGCGGTCATAATTAATGACGCTACCGAGGAGCAGCAGAAAACCTTTGAGGTCATCGAGAGCGAACGCGTCGAGGCACTCACGCTGTTGGCCGCCAGCGTCGCACACGAGATTGGCAATCCTCTCAATGCGCTGCATATCCATCTGCAGCTCATGGAGCGCGAGATCAAGAAACTCAAGGCCACCGATGCCGATGTTCCAACGCCAAAGCGTGACACCGATCCGGATGCACAGGCCAACCACGAGGCCTCCATGCACAAGCTTGAGAATTATCTAAACATCGCCAAGGGCGAGATTAATAGACTAGATTACATTATCAGCCAGTTCCTGCAGGCAATTCGTCCCACGCGCCCAGAGCTCAAGCCTGTTTCGCTTAATGATATTGTTGCCGACACGATCCTGTTGCTGGATCCCGAAATCACCAACCGCGATATCTCGCTGGAGCATCATTTTTCGGATGATCTTCCCACTGCACCACTGGATGCCGCGCAGGTGAAGCAGGCACTGGTGAACCTCATCAAGAACGCCGTCCAGGCCATGACGCAGGAAGGCACACTCACGCTTACCACGCTGGCCGATGATGAGGGTGTATGGGTACACATTACCGATACCGGTGGCGGCATTCCTCAGGAGGAAATCAACCGAATCTTCCAGCCCTATTTTACCACCAAGGAAAAAGGCAGCGGCCTTGGCCTTATGATCGTACAACGTATCGTTCGCGAGCATGGCGGTCGTATTGAACTGGAGAGCAACACCGGCCAAGGCACCACATTCCGGTTGTGGTTCCCCCTTACCGAGCATCAACCGTTGCGCATTGCTGCTGGCGAAACTGAAACCACCGATTGACCATGCTTAAACCCACCGTACTTATTGTTGACGATGAAAAGCCAACCCGCGAAGGTCTGCGCGCCGCGCTGGAGGATCGTTACGATGTTTACATCGCAGAGGATGGCGAAAGTGCTATCCGATTACTGGAAGAGGATCCCTTCGATGTGCTACTCACTGATTTGCGCATGCCGGGTCTGGGGGGGCTCGACCTCATCAAGCGCGCCAAGTCCCTTTCCAAGTCTCCAATTTGCATTCTCATGACCGCCTACGGCAGCGAGGAAATGGCTGTGGATGCCATGCGTCAGGGCGCAGATGACTACATCGCCAAGGGTCGTTTGCAGATTGACGAACTGGAAATGCGCATCGCCCGCTCTTTACGATCGCAAACCCTTGAGAGCGAAAACCGTGACCTGCGCGCGCAGATCGAAACCAAGTTTGGAATCGAAAATGTCATCGGCCAATCATCTGCGATGCAGGAGGTTTTTGAGATCGTACAACAGGTTGCACCGGCGAGGGCCAGCGTACTTGTGCTCGGAGAAAGTGGTACCGGCAAGGAACTCATCGCCAAGGCTATTCATAATCTCAGTCCGCGCGCCAAGCAGCCGCTGGTTACTGTTCACTGCGCCGCACTTTCTCCAACGCTCCTAGAAAGCGAACTCTTCGGACATGAAAAAGGCGCCTTTACCGGCGCTCACGAACGCCGGATCGGCCGTTTCGAACAAGCTAATGGTGGCACACTTTTTCTCGATGAAATCGGCGAGATCGATCAATCCCTTCAGGTAAAACTCCTGCGGTTTCTAGGCGAACGGACCTTTGAACGCGTCGGCTCCAACAACACTCAAACCGCCGATGTCCGCCTCATCGCCGCCACAAACCGAAACCTTGAGGAACAGGTTGCCCAAGGCAATTTTCGTGAAGACCTTTTCTTCCGCCTGCGTGTTGTGGAGATTCTACTTCCACCCCTAAGTGAACGTGGCACCGATACCATTCTGTTAGCTAAAGCTTTTTTGAAAGAGTTTACCAAAGAAAATGCCAAAACGATTGAGGAGTTGCACCCCGATGCTATTGAGGCACTAATAAATCATTCGTGGCCAGGCAACGTTCGCGAACTGCGCACCGCCATCGAACATGCAGTTGTTTTATGCCGAGGCAACATCATAACCCTCCGCGATCTGCCACCCAGTGTCCGTGGTGAATCGCCCAGCACCGCTCACCCCGAAGCCACGAACGTGCTCGGCAAAAAGGATCTCACCGTGGAGGATGCTGAGAAAGCCCTCATCATCCGTGCCCTAAAGGAATCCGACGGTAACCGCACCAAAGCAGCCGACAAAATCGGCATGAGCCGCCGTACATTGCATAGAAAACTCCACACTTATAATCTACACGACCTGTAGGAACGATCCATATACGAAAGTGAGATCTATTATTTCTGTGACTCTTGTCAGTCTAATTATTCGAATAAACACATCACTCAAAGTCCTTGCCAAACGACAGTACGTCGGGAACATTCGCGCACCGTTTTTAAACAAGCACCATGAGTGACAAAAAAGTACGTTGGGGATTTTTAAGCGCAGCTTGGATTGGGATCAAGAACTGGCAATCAGTTGCCCTCTCGGGTAACGGAGAGATTGTGGCGGTAGCCAGCCGAGACAAAGCCAAGGCGCAGGCATGGATTGATGAATGTTCCGCACACGTGCCTTTTCCAGCCAAGCCCGAGGCAGTGGAAGGCTATGATACTCTCTTGGCCCGGGACGACATAGATGCGGTTTATATCCCGCTGCCTACGGGCGTGCGCAAGGAATGGATCATCAAGGTCGCCCAAGCAGGAAAACATGTTCTCGCCGAGAAACCCTGCGGTATCGATGTGGCGGAGGTAGAAGAGATTCTTGCCGCCTGCAACGATGCGGGTGTGCAGTTTATGGATGGGGTGATGTTCATGCACAGTAAACGCCTCGATGCCCTGCGCGAAACATTGACTGATGGCAGCATTGGGGAAATCCGCCGAATCAACTCACAGTTCAGCTTCAATGCCGGCGAGGATTTCCTTACTGGCAACATCCGCATGCACAGTGATCTTGAACCACTTGGTTGTTTGGGGGATCTCGGTTGGTACAACATTCGTTTCAACCTTTGGGTGATGGATTAC
>CAYUXV010000340.1:0-49478 GCA_964448875.1 uncultured Verrucomicrobiota bacterium | reverse complement strand
CAGGTTGAACCAAGCCTTTTTGGCATGGAGCAACAACTCCAACACGCTTGAGCACTCATTCAAGGATCCCGGAGTTTTTAATGAGGGCTCATGGGAATTCCCCCAAGTATCTACGGACTCATCAACTGGAAAAACACGTGGATTGGGCAATGTGGGGGAGTTGGGGTTTGTTCATCGAGGCACACCATGGCAGACCGTTTACCTGAAATCTGATGGACTGGAAAAATATAGAGAACTTATCTCGGGTAATCCTGACCGAGTGGACATGTTCTGGAAGGAATGGATCATAACACGTGGGCGACGAGGAGAGGTGGATGGTGGCGGTCTTCGAAGCGGAGGTGGCATTCGTCATAATGGCGCTTATAAGGAGGGGCAACTGGCATCCACTCCATTAGACAATACCGATACGACATTCAAGGGATGGAGCAAGACAGTCCCATTGAATGATCATCATTTAATAGAGGAATTCGCAGCGCTTCCATCTGAGCAATACATATCTCCTGAGGAGGCAATGAGAGGGTTGCTGTCCATCAACCAGGAGAACAGGGCAGCTTGGGCTGCAGCTTTGTGCGGGGTGCAGGTTGTCCGTAATGCCTCAGAAAAGAAATACCCCGATGCCAAAGAACACATTCATCCGTCGGATACCAAATTAGGCAAAATTGTGATGGGGATTAACAACCACCGAAAAGCCACAAGAAAAATGCAGGTTGGCACGGGGACAATGCCATATGCGCGCGTTACAGATATCCTTGGTGCTCCAGAGTTAACCTCAGGCTCACCGTTCTTGGATATAGTTAACAACCCAACCGAGTGGCATTTTGAGGCGATCCCTAGACAGACGCTATCACTTTTGCGGGTTGAGGAAACACCATACTTTGTGGCTTATGTGTTTAGTCAAGCTTTACGACCAAAGGATAGAGAAAGAGTGGGGAATGAATGGTTAATTACAAATTATGAGGTGGTAGGGGAAGCAGCTGCTCGAACCATCTTTCGGTTGGAGGGCGCGAATGAATGGGCTGAATTCAGAGAAAATGGTGCCAGTAACTTAATAAATGCAATATTGGCAGGTGGCGCCAATATGTTTCTGGGCGGTGGTGGTGCTGCTGCACAATCCAAGCCGAAATCACCACGTGTGGTTATCGAGAGTTACACACCTATTACAGCCCGTTGATCGGTGACGCTTGGAATTTTTATGAGTGCGGGTTAGCCTGCCGGTTTCGTTCATGGCGGCAAATGTCATCAGGATAGGCGGGGCACGCGAACATAACCTCAAGAATCTCACTTTGGAGATTCCGCGAGATAAGCTCGTTGTCATCACGGGCCTCAGTGGATCAGGGAAGTCATCTCTTGCCTTCGACACCATTTATGCCGAGGGCCAGCGGAAGTATGTGGAGTCGCTATCTGCATACGCACGTCAGTTTCTCGACCAGTTGCAGAAGCCGGAGATTGAATACATAGAGGGCCTATCTCCCACGATCGCAATTGAACAGCGAAGCGCAGGGGCAAGTCCGCGATCAATCATCGCTACCACCACTGAGATTTATGATTATTTACGCCTGCTATATGCTCACATCGGCCAGCCCCACTGTCCTGATAGCGGCGAACCAATGAGTAAACAAACCCCGACAGAAATCATTGGTAAGTTGATGGTTTTGCCAAATAAGACACGGCTTATGCTTCTTGCGCCGATCGTGGAGCATCAGAAGGGTGAATTTCGCGATGTTCTTGAAAAAATGGCAAGAGAGGGATTCGTTCGCGCCAGGGTGGATGGAAACATGGTCGAGCTGGCGGCAAATACCCGGGTGAAAATTGACCCGAAAAAGAAACACAACATCGAAGTGGTTGTGGACAGGCTGGTGATTGGCAAAAATATACGAGCACGGCTAGGTGATTCGGTTGAGACATGCCTGAAATGGGGCAACGGTCGACTGCTGTCACTACAGCAGCCGGCGGGGAAAAAATCTGCTGATTCATGGGAGGAAACACTGCATTCAACGAATATGTACAGTGTTGCCACCGGCCGTAGTTTTGATACTCCAACCCCAAAACATTTTTCGTTTAACAGTCCTTTTGGGGCCTGTAGTACGTGCCACGGGATAGGTCAAAAGCTAGTTTTTGATGAGGAACTAGTTGTCCCTGTGCCGGATAAAACGCTGGAGAAGGGTGCCATTGCACCATGGCGTCGAGGTGGTCGTCGCATGATTATTTATTACAATAAAATGCTTCGTTCAGTTACATCGTATTATGGACAATCGATGAGTACACCTTTTGAGGAATTGCCTGAGGATTTCAGACAGGTGTTGCTTCATGGTTCGGGGGAAGAGGAAATTGAGTTTACCTTTTGGCGTGGAGGCAAATCCAGCAAGACAACGCGACCATTTGAGGGAGTGATTCCGGGCATGAGGAGATTGATGCAGGAAACGGAAAGTGAGTTTACCAAGAAACGCATCAAGAGTTTCATGAACAGTCAACCTTGCGATATCTGCAAGGGCCGTCGACTCAAGCCGGCAATGCTTGCGGTAACACTTGGAAATGGTGAATTCAAGAAACGCAACGGTCGCCGCCGAAAGAAACCTTTGATTCAGGGGCTTTCAATCATGGATGTCTGTGAGTTAACCGTTGATGAGGCGTGCAAGTTCATTGATTCACTTGAGCTGAGTGAGCTTCAGATGGCGATTGCAGGCGAGGTGATAAAGGAAATTAAACTCCGACTTGGATTCCTTGCCAATGTTGGGCTGGGATATCTCTCACTGGATCGTGAAAGTGGCACCTTAAGCGGTGGTGAAGCACAACGCATTCGTTTGGCTACACAAATTGGAGCTGGCCTGGTTGGTGTCATCTATATTCTAGATGAGCCAAGCATAGGATTGCACCAACGTGATAACGAACGACTGTTGACTACATTACAGGGACTCCGAGATATGGGAAACACGGTTATTGTCGTGGAACATGACGAGGAAACTATTCGTGCTGCTGACCATATTCTCGATATTGGGCCTGGTGCCGGCATGCATGGTGGCGAGTTGATAGCCCAAGGCTCCATAAAGAAAATTTGCTCCTCGAAAAAATCCATTACTGGCAAATACCTGCGTGGTGAATTTGAAATTAGTGTGCCGAGAAGTCGCACACCTGGGCAACCTGAAAACGGTTGGCTAATCATTCGGGAAGCGGAAGAAAACAACCTTAAAAAAATAGACGCACGAATACCACTTGGAACATTCACATGTGTTACTGGGGTCAGCGGCTCTGGCAAAAGTACTCTTGTTGATGATGTATTGCGAAAGGCACTGTACAGAAAATGGCACGGTTCAAAGGAGCGACCGGGAAAACATAAGGAGATTGAGGGGGTTAACTATCTAGACAAGGCGATAGTAATTGATCAGTCACCCATTGGGCGAACGCCACGCAGTAACCCGGCGACTTACACTGGTGTGTTTACGCATATCCGTGATCTTTTTGCAAAGTTACCTGCAGCAAAAATTCGCGGATATGGACCGGGCAGGTTTAGCTTTAATGTTAAGGGAGGTAGATGTGAGAAATGCCAGGGTGATGGAATGCTTAAAATTGAGATGCACTTTCTCCCTGCTGTTTATGTCTCTTGCGAGGAGTGTGGTGCGCGTCGCTATAATAGAGAAACTCTTGAGATAAATTATAAAGGATTAAACATTGCTGACGTGCTGGATTTGACAATTGATGAATCCGCAACATTCTTCAGGCAAATTCCGCAGATAAATAACATTTGCTTAACTCTTTCTGAAGTCGGGCTTGGGTATATACGAATGGGACAGGCGGCAACAACTTTAAGTGGCGGCGAAGCACAACGTGTAAAATTAGCCTCGGAATTGAGCCGGCGTTCTACTGGCCGTACGTTATACATATTAGATGAACCAACCACAGGATTGCATTTCCATGACATTTCGAGATTGTTGGATGTGCTATTCAAGCTGCGTGATTCCGGTAACACATTGGTTGTAATTGAGCATAATTTGGATGTAATCAAATGTGCCGATTGGATAATTGATTTAGGCCCGGAAGGCGGAAATCGGGGGGGGCGACTTGTTGTTGAAGGGCCGCCGGAACTCGTTGCAAAATGCAGGAAAAGCCACACGGGTCAATTTTTGAATCGAATTTTCTCTCAAAGATGATTCAATAACTTGCGTGAGAAAACTCCTCATATTTCTTGCCGGAATATTTTTGCCGTTTGCATTTCCAGCAGCAGCAGATCTCCCGGAGGAGATTAAATCAGGACGATCTGATAGTCTCTACCAAGCAGCGGTACGTGCATTCGAGGATAAAAATTGGACAACCGCGGCCAACTGGTTGGGGCGTTATTTGAATGAAAATCCGGAAATAGCCCGGCGCCCCAAAGTGCTTTTGATGAATGCGCAGGCCCTGTTCATGCAGAAGAAATATCGTGAATGCTACAACTTGCTCAGCAATAGCCTAGGTCAGGCTGAAGCTCGATCAGATGAATTTAATTTTTGGATGGCCGAATGTAGATTGCGACTTGGAAACAATCAGGCAGCCGCTGAATTATTCTCCCAATCAAAAAAAACCCATAAGTTGCCATCACGACGTGCTGAGGCATGTATTTCAGAATCTATTGTGCAATCAAACATGAAGCATTGGCATCAAGCTGTGGAGGTTCTCAGCAATAATGGAGGGCCATTCAAAGCCTATGCAAAATCCAATCCCAAAAGTGAACTGAGTAGGATTGGGAATTTTGTGCTGGCTGATGCCATGCTAAATATCAAGGGCATGGAAAATGATGCATTTTCCATTATTATGTCTAACGTCAATGTCGGGCAACCTAGCTTGCTTCAAGAACGGTATAAAATATTGAAAGCATACGTTCTGTCCCGAGGAACAAATGATTCGGATCATCAAGAAGCAATTAAAATTATCGATACACAATTGAGTAAAATCTCCAACCCGCTACGATCAGAATTGCTAAAAATACGTGCAAAAATACACACAAAAAAGGGAAATTTTCTTGAAGCACATAAATCGTGGAGCGAGCTAATTCATGATAAAGCTACATCGTCATCACATCGTCGGAATGCAATTCTAAATAAGTTACTTTTAGGGGTTGCTGAAGGAAGCGGTCAGAATGTTGATCTTTTGGGATCAACAAATGGATTTAATAATCTACTGCTTGAATACGACTCGCCTATAGTTCAATACACGCTTGGGGAATTATTTTTAAGGCAACAATCGGAAATAGATGTATCCTTAAAGTCTGGCCATTTAAACACCAATGCCTTGATTCATGCTGCGGCATGTTTTGAGAAGGTGCGCAAATCACAGTTTGATTCGCTGGCTTGCGAAGGTCTGGGCTGGGTTGGATGGTTGCGCAATAGCTTCAAGCTAAGTGCAGAAAATTTCCTTTTGGCTGCTGGTAGCCCCCGCCAAAGGCAAGCCTATCGAATCAAGGCTGCGGAAGCAATGGTGCTCGATGGAAATCATGTCGATGCGATTAAACATTGCCAGGAAAGTCTCTCTGCTTCCCCCGCAGTATGTACAGATAGGACAAGGTTGCTGATGGTTTATGCTATTTCCAATCTGAATGCCGGTGCCATTGCCGATGCAATCAAGCTAGCTGAAGATGTCCTTGAGGAATTCATATCTCCGTTGCATCGCGCACGTGCACAATTGCTTCTGTCTCGTGCGCACGACGATGTAGGTAATCGAAAAAGAGCAGATGCGATATTAAAAGAGCTAAATGCCGGCACTGAGGCGACTTCTTTAAAGGCTGTAGCTGATTTAGAATCCGTTCGCCCTTTGCTCCAAGAAGGTGAATGGGGTAAAGCTATCCAGCAATATTCAAAGTGGATCGTAGATCATAACCAAACGGCTAAGCCTGAACTCATCGCAAGAGTTGAATTTGATCTTGCTTGGTTGTTTGTGCGACACAACGAACATGACAAAGCAAAGGTGGCATTCAAAAAATATATTGATAAATATCAATTGCGACCTGATGCCGCCCACGCTCAAATGTGGATTGCAGACCATTATTTTAACCGTGGAGATGTTGTGAATCTGGCAAACGCAGAGCGCGCGTATCAGAAAATATACAGTAAATTTACAAACGCTAATTCCGAATTAAAATATAGGGCAAAAATTATGGCTGGTCATTCTGCTAATGGTCTAAATAAGGCAGATAACGCACGCACTTACTTCATGCTTATCTTAAACGATAAGAATTGCCCGGCTGAATATAAATCCGAGGCCGCATTTGGATTGGGGAATGCCGCTATTAGAGATATCAAGCTTCAAAAAGATAGATTTGACGCCGCCATAGCTGAACTCAATAAAGTAGCTAGCATATCTGGAAATGCAGCTGATCTTTTAAACTTGGAGGCACGCTGTCGAATAGGTGACTGCCATCTCCAAATGGCAGCAGTCGATAATAGGAGATATGAGAAGGCACTATCTGAGTACAGGACTGTGCGAGACATCTCAGCCAAGCTAGACAATGATCCTCCTGTGCGTTTCAGGGCTATTCTTGGGATGGCAGAGGTGTTGAGGCATCGAAAACCTGATCCAGATCCTAAACAAGCATTGGAATTGTATAACGAAGTATTTTATGGAGCAGGCATAAGTGAAAATAAAATGGATCAGTTTTGGGCGAAACATAGTGGCCTTGCGGTCGGTCGCTTGCATCAAGAATTGGGGCAACATCAAAATGCTATCTCAACATACCAACGATTATCCAAATTGTTTCCAAAAATGAAGCAAGCACTGTCTGTGCTAATTAACCAATCGAGGGTTGAATTGGGGGAAAATAATTTGTTGAAAGTAAAGAATGATTAATTATGAGCGATATTAATAATGCGGTTACTCTTACACCAGACGCTGCTACTGAGGTTCAGCGGATGTTAAAAACAGAGGAGAAGGGAAAGCTGTTGCGAGTTTATGTGGAAGCGGGGGGCTGTTCAGGATTGGAGTATGGGTTGGTATTTGATGCCCCTAGGGAGAAGGATCACAGGGCAGAATGTCACGGGGTGCAAGTTTTGGTGGATGATTTTAGTATTAATTATCTGCGTGGTACGGTTGTCGATTTTTCAGATGATCTAAATAATAGCGGATTCAAGATTAAAAATCCAAATGCAAAACAGAGCTGCGGATGTGGGAAATCGTTTGAAGTTTGACCCGCTTGCTGCTTCCGGCTAAGAAGGGCGAGGAGTGTCAGCAGAAGAGTTCATGTTGTCATGGGTACATCATCGTAACGATTGATTTGTGCCTAATGAAACCGTAACAGGAGTCAGCTGATGCGCCCTCACGCGAACTAAATTATGGTAACTACAAAATCTGCTCTTGAACCCGGTGTTTCCCGGCCATTACCAAACTCCCACCGTGTTTATGTTGAAGGCAAACGCGTGAGTGTGCCGATGCGTGAGATAGAACAGAGCGAAACACGAGCGATGTCTGGGGAAATGTTGCCGAATAAACCTGTTAGGGTCTATGACACTAGTGGTTCGTGGGGAGACTCAGAATACCATGGTACAGTAGAAGAGGGGCTGCCTGCATTGCGACGCGAATGGATTCTTGAAAGAGGAGACGTTGTTGAATATGACGCGCGCACAATAAGACCGGATGATGACGGATATCTTTCAGAGCGTCATGCGAAGCAGTCAAAGTCAAATTTCTTCACTGGAAATCACAGAAAACCGTTGCGCGCGAGTGGGCATGCTGTCACCCAATTATGGTATGCACGACAGGGTGAAATTACTCGAGAGATGGAGTTTATTGCCATCCGGGAAAATCAGGGGTTGGAATCACTGATTGAAAAGTTTGGTGCGAAGGAAGTGCAAAGTTCACTATTCCATCAGCATATAGGGGATGGATCCCGCTCAAAAATGCCGCTTCACATAACACCAGAATATGTTCGTGATGAGGTGGCGACTGGGCGGGCGATAATACCATCTAACATTAATCACCCAGAAAGCGAACCAATGATTATTGGTCGCAATTTCCTAGTAAAGATTAATGCTAATATCGGTAATTCTGCAGTTGCGTCTAGCATTGATGAGGAAGTCGAAAAAATGCGTTGGTCGACGCGCTGGGGAGCCGACACGGTGATGGATTTATCAACTGGCAAAAACATCCATGCCACACGTGAGTGGATCATGCGTAACAGCCCGGTACCCATTGGCACTGTCCCAATATATCAAGCCTTGGAGAAGGTTGGCGGGAAGGCAGAGGATTTGTCATGGGAAGTTTTTAGTGACACATTGATCGAACAAGCTGAACAAGGTGTTGATTATTTCACCATTCATGCTGGCGTACTGCTTCGATTTATTCCCATGACAGCACAACGCGCGACGGGAATAGTTAGCCGAGGTGGAAGTATCATGGCAAAATGGTGCCTTACTCATCACAAGGAAAGTTTCCTCTACACACATTGGGATGATATTTGTGAGATTATGGCGGCTTATGACGTGAGTTTTTCCATCGGCGATGGACTGCGCCCCGGCTCAATAGCTGATGCAAATGATGAAGCCCAGTTTGCTGAATTAAAGATTCAGGGAGATTTGGTGAAACGCGCATGGGATCATAGTGTGCAAGCAATGTGTGAAGGGCCTGGTCATGTGCCGATGCACATGATTAAGGAAAATATGGATAAACAGCTTGAATGGTGTCATGAAGCTCCTTTTTACACCTTAGGTCCGTTAACTACTGATATAGCCCCGGGATATGACCATATTACCAGCGGTATAGGTGCTGCGATGATTGGCTGGTATGGGACTGCGATGCTCTGCTATGTAACACCGAAGGAGCATCTGGGACTCCCTAACCGTGATGATGTGAAGGAGGGAGTTATAACCTATAAAATTGCGGCTCACGCGGCCGACTTGGCAAAAGGGCATCCTGGTGCCCAGTACCGAGATAATGCGTTAAGCAAGGCACGTTTTGAGTTTCGCTGGGAGGATCAGTTTAACTTGAGCCTTGATCCTGACCGAGCGAGAGAGTTCCATGATCAGACGTTGCCCGCGGAGGGGGCAAAAAGCGCACATTTTTGCAGTATGTGCGGACCACAGTTTTGCAGCATGAAAATTACCGAGGAAGTTCGTCGCTACGCGATAGAAAAGGGGGTTAGTGAAAGCAAAGTACTTGAAGCTGGCATGGCCGAAAAAGCACAGGAGTTTTCCGAAAAAGATACAGAGGTATACACTAAGGCTTAGGCTAACGTGCCAGTGCAACTACTACCGCTTCCAGCTGTGCATGCAAGACAGTGGTAGCCAGTTTTAATAGTGTGATCTTCCAAATGCTTTGGCTCTATATCCCAGAGATATGGAGATCCTTCAATGTCAATTTGCATATTTAGCATTTGGTTGAAGTCGCAGTCATATAGTCGACCTTCGTGATCGACGCTTAGCGTATTGCGGCACATTAAACCCTCAACAGAAGAGGGGTTAAAGCTATTGGCTAAGAGATTCAGGTATTCATCCCATTTTCCTTGAAGGCGCAAGTCTTCGGCGAAACGTGCGATGGGTTGGTTAGTTAGCGTATAAAGATTGTTAAAGGTAATGCCAAATTGTTTTTTGAGGGTCTCTCGATAGTCAGTTTCCAGTTTTGACTGGCTTGGCGGCAATGTAGCGCCGACAGGATTATACACCAAGTTGAGAGGCAGAGTGCTTCCGTAACCAAGAGCATTCAATTTATTCAGTGCTATAATGCTTTTTTCAAAGACTCCATTTCCTCGCTGACGGGCAACGTTTTCGGGCTCGTAACACGGCAAAGAAGCGATAATTTCAACCTTATTGATGGCTAGAAACTCAGGCAGCCATCCGAAATCAGGCTCCTCAATGATTGTTAAATTATTTCGGTCTATTATGTGGCAACCTGAATCTCGGCTGATTTCAACCAAGTATTTAAAATTAACGTTCATTTCGGGCGCACCACCTGTTATATCTATAATGGCGGGATGGTGTTCTGTAATCCATTTACCGATCCGTGTGGCTGTTGTATTGTTGAGCATCTCGGTTCGCCAAGGAGCAGCATCAACATGGCAGTGTCGACATGCTTGATTGCATTTGCGACCGATATTCAGCTGCAGTGTATGCAACTCAGTACGACGTAGAGTTAGCTTGTGTATGGCGAGTTGTTCATCGAAGCGATTCATTGCGCAATGAAGTTGGGGGATTTAGAGTCCGTTTGTGATTTTGGCACGAGAAAAAGAGAATGGCAAGAGGGTGGTGATCACGGGTGCGTCACGGGGACTGGGTCGTGCAATGGCAAAAGAATTTGTACGCCTAGGTCACACTGTAGCAGCATGTAGCAGATCCGAGAAAGGCATGTCAAAACTTTCAAAGGATTTAGGAGGGAAACATAATTGCTCTGTGGTTGATGTGACAGATGATAAAGCTGTTGCAAATTGGGCGGCCGATGTCGTTGATAATTTTGGCACTCCTGACTTTGTGTTAAATAATGCGGCAATAATAAATCGAAATAAATTTTTATGGGATATTCCGGCGCAGGAATTCGACGAGATAATTGATGTAAATATCAAGGGAGTTGCTAATGTCATTCGGCATTTTATGCCGAGCATGGCACGAAGAGATAAAGGGGTGATAATTAACTTCAGCTCAGGGTGGGGGCGTTCTGCCTCGCCGGAAGTCGCTCCTTATTGTGCTACAAAATGGGCGATAGAAGGTCTTACGCAGTCATTGGCACAGGAATTATCTTCTGGCATGGCTGCTATACCAGTTAATCCGGGTGTTATTAATACCGATATGTTGCGTAGTTGTTTTGGTCCATCAGCAGCCGATTTTCAGAATCCTGACGAATGGGCTCAGGTAGCTGTCCCATTTTTTCTAAATCTTGGCCCGAGCCATAATGGCCGAGCAATGACAGTGGGATGATGATTTAACTTGTTCAATGCAAGGAATTCGTGCTATGCCTTATCCATGGCCCGTATGCCCGTTCAAAAGAAAACACCCCCTAAGGCTATAATGCTTGGAATGGCCTTTGATTCAGATGGTCACAAGCGAGTGACCACTGGTGAAAATTTCGCCCTATTTGGTGGCAGTGAAAACACCCACGGCTCAATGACTGAAAAGGCAATTAAGATAAACGAAAAACTTGCTGAACGTGGTAAGAGGATAGAGGAATGCAGTGTCGAAGAGTTTGATGATATTGCGCAATCTGTCGGTCTGGAAAGAAACCATCCAGAGAACAACTGATTTGGTAACGTCAGCCCCTCGAGAACTTTCCCATGACTTATGATATCCTGTTGTCTGATGGGATTAAATGATGATTTACCCCAACAATCGGCTACTGTAGGGGAATTAACCTCATCTGCCAGGACTTAAATCCAGCAGATGGGGTTTTTAATTATGAGGCTGCCATTTAAGAGGGTCGGTGCGGTAATATTTACATAATTCTAAATATAACTCAGGTCTGCGTTTTTGTAGTTGGCGAGGCTTTTCAAAAAATGTCTCAGTCGCAACTGAAAAAAATTCGGCGGGATTGGTTGAGCCATAATCGTCCATCACTGTTTTACGCCCGTGTTCGATGTCATCTAGAAAATCTTGATATGTATGTGACATGGATTGTCGCCATTCATAGTATCGATCACGGTTTCTTAAAAATGGTGTGCCGTCAGCAACACCATTGGCCTGGTCTAATTGGTGAGCAAACTCATGGAGAACTAGATTGTGGCCATCGTTGGCATTGGCCGCGCTTTGTTTAGTATTGTCCCATGCCAGTACCACGGTGCCTGAGCCCCAAGATTGGCCAAGAACTGACTGTTCACTTTCAGTATGCAATCCGCCTAGCCCAGTTTTAACTGTACGAGTTTTATATGCGCTTGGATAAACAATTACCGATTTAAGTGTTTCTGGATAAAATCCTTTTTGGTTTAATAATAAAAAACTTGCTTGCCCTGCAATTGTCACGCGAATTTCATCTGTCATATTCAATCCGTTATAGCCTTCAAAAACTTTCTCATTCAGCAATATCTGTGTGTGACCTTCCACCTGCCGTTTTAAGTCATCCGGCAATTGAGCAAATAAAGAGACGTTCGATAGAAGATGCTTCTGCCATTCTTTAGGAAATTCGCGGGACATCAATTTGCCGCGTCGCTTCGCGCGTTCGCGTCTTTGTAGTTGATGCCTAGTTATAAGTGCGGCTATGCAAACCACAAACAGAAATAACGCCGTGAGGCCATTCATTATTTATTTAATGGCCAGTTAAGATGGCGGTGTAAAAACTTATATGTTGCAACACCATTTATTTTGTGAGGGCCATTAAAGAACTCTATTTCTGTTCGTTCGGGAATGCCTAGGAAGCCGTAGAGACGCCGTATTTTTGCATATTCATATGCCACCCATTCATCAGGTGCTACTCCGTCCCTGTGTCCGCGCTCAACCATAAATGGTCGTGGCGCAATTAATGCACCCATTTCAGCGTAGTTGAACGTGTTTCCAAGATTATACTCAAACATTTCATATTCACCTGTGAACATGTAACTGTATCGTGTATCGACTGTTGTATTCTTTTTAATCCACTCGTTAAAATCTGCTGAACAAATTGAAAGACAATAACGAGGGATCAAAGCCGGCACGCGCATTGCAGTCTTACCACCATATGAGAGTCCATAAAAACCAATCCGATTTTTGTCAACATATGGCAAGGTTTCAAGCCAGTCGATGATGCGTTCATGCTGGCCGACGATTACTGAGAAGAGAGATTTTCCAAGGGGGTTGGCCTTTCGCTGTAAGACACGAAAGAGATCGCGGCCACGATAAGGGTTGTGTGGAGCAAAAACCACGAAACCGCGATCGGCTAGTTCGGCTGAGAAGCTGCTATAGGCCTGAAACGCCCGGGTTTTTGGATCCTTTGTGATTGTATCCATTGGTAACCCTTCAAGACCGTGCTGGCAAACAACCACTGGCCGTTTTTCTCCAGCCTTGATGTCTTTGGGTAAAAGTATGATGCCCCATGCGTATACATCCTCCCAAGTATCCAGCACTATATCAAAAGCGGTCCACTTTTTTGTTTCGAGAATCTTTTTCGACCGTGGGTTGATGGGCATGTTGGGAGTTGGTAATTTACCGATTACCTCATCCTGCATTTGATGACGATAGGGGTCACACTGTTTGGCCCATTTAGTGTATTCTCCGGGAGGCAACTTTTTCCAAAATTTGTCAGAACGTTTGTATTCTGAAAAGCGCAGCAATAATTGAGTGTGATCGACCAGTTCTTGTACTTGTCGCTTTTGTCTTGCATCATTATCGACTTGGGGTTGTCGTGGTGTAATTGGTCTCTCCGCTGCGACGGGTTTTAGGACACCCATTCCCTTGAGGAAATGCTCTAACGCGTCGTCATTTCCAAACATGTCGCTTTTAACTATCTTCCACGTATCAGCATAACGGCCGGCTAATGTTTTTGCGCGCCGAAATTCTTTGGCGACTGATTTAAAATTAGGTGTGATAATTATTCCTGGGGCAGCGCCGGCGCGTCGACCTGGTTCTGGCTTAGGTGGCCCAGAGATATTGATAATCGGAGCATGTTCAACAACCAGCGCCCTTGTTCCGATTAAGCTTGCGATCTCTGCGTCACCAAACTGCTCGAGCAAGCCAAATACATTACGATATATCGGCTCAGCCCAGATGCGTTGGCGATTGTTGAAATATCCACTGGTGAGTACTGAATTTATGCGTGAATCCAATGCTCCCGCATATAGTGAAATTAGACCTCCCTCACCATAACCCGCAACACCAATTGGCAGATTAGACCCGATATTTAAACCGTTTTCATAGTCGAACCAATCTACTACAGATAATATTTTCTGAACCTCATAACCGATGATATGTCTCCCCATTTGAAAAGCCTGCCTGTAAATCCATTCGCGATGAGTCTGATTGGTGAGGGCAACACGATTATCGCCTGACCATTGATTTCTTCGATCGATTAGTCCAGGAATCACCACAACACAACCTGCTTCAGCCAGCCTTCGGGCGAATTGCGCCTTTGCGGGGATTCCTTCTGAGAGACCGGCTATTTGTTCAGGTGTTTGGTCGGCATCAGGTATGGCTATAACACGAGCCTTGGGGTTAACCTTTGGGATTAAAAGCAAACCTGCGCCGTTTACATTTTTGAAAACAGGCCAGCGAACTGAGTGTATTGTGATTTTCTGATCATCATAAATCTGTGAACTCCCGGAAGTTGTGCTCAATAATTGAAGTGATTTTATAGGGAGGCGATCATCCGTTGCGCCAATGATGAACCTAAATCGTTCACGATTTTTTGCGGTACTTTGTTTGAATGTAATAGCCTTACTGTGGTCGTAGTTCCAAAATTTCCTGCGCGAATCGATGGATTGTTTGATTTTGCGCTCAAAGTACTTGTCTATGCCGGCGACCATTTGAGCGGAAAGAATTTCTCCGCGATTCTGAAGGTCGCCTTTTAACTTCAGTGGTTTGGTGTCAGGGAGATGGTCTGCTGAGATGACAGTCGCCACTGAGCAGAGCAGGGGAAGGATGTATTTTTTCATGCCAATCTGAATAACTACAATGAAAACCGGAACGGCAGATTTTGGCAACCCCGCTCAGTCGCCATTTTCCCGTTCACCTACGCTAACCAGTTCCTGGTTGTTCAGTCCGTTAAAAATTTTGAATTGTTCAGCATGTAGTTTAGGCTCTTCCCGAAAGGACAATTTTGCTAGATACTTTTTCTCCATGTTAATTAATAAATCCTCATCTTCCTTCCGCAATCGGTCCAAAACAATGGGGTTAACTACAATTCGTAATTCAAAATTCATGTCCTCATCTGGCTTGCGTTTTTTAAGGATTTCATCGAGCTTGCGCTGAATCTCAACACTCATTGTTAAAGTGCTTTTAATGCGGCCTCTTCCTGAGCAATTTGTACAGTCATCATAAACCGTAGATTGGACACTTTCCGAATGGCGCTGGCGAGTCATCTCCATAAGGCCAAGCTGTGATATTGGCAGTATATGCGTCCTGGCTCTGTCACGCTTGAGGCAATTTCTCATTCTTTTAAACACTTCATTCCTATCACCAGCAGCACGCATGTCTATAAAATCTAATACAATAAGGCCTCCAATATTTCGCAGACGGAGTTGGCGGCAGATTTCTTCAGCGGATTCGAGGTTGACCTTAAGGATTGTTGATTCCTGATCTTTCCCGCCCTTGTGGCCGCCCGTATTCACATCAATAGCAACAAGAGCTTCCGTTTCATCAATGATGATACATCCCCCGCTCTTTAGAAATACTTTCCTTGAAAAAGTGTTCTCGATTTGTCGGGTTACATTGTAGTGGTCAAAGACAGACCGCGCTTCTTTGTATTGCTTCACCTTCGAAGTTGATCGTCTGGAGACGTTTCCGACTCCTTGTTTAACACGGTCAAATTCATTGGCATCGTCAACGATGATCTCCCCCACATCGTCAGTGAGAAAATCGCGAACTGTTCGTTCTATAAGATCCGGCTCACGGAATACACACACGGGCGAATTTTCAGATTCTATTTTTTTGTGTAGCTGCTTCCACTCCTCCATCAAAATAGCAAGGTCGCGAATGAAGTATGCTTTTCTTTGTCCTTCGCCGGCTGTCCGGACTATTACTCCTATATTATCAGGAAGATCTAAGCTTCGTATTATATCACGTAGTCGCGCGCGCTCTTGAGGGTCTTGAATTTTTTTTGAAATTCCGCATTGTTCTGTGTTGGGCAATAACACAAGAAATCGGCCAGGAATGGCCAAGTGGGTAGTAACACGTGGCCCCTTTGTGCCAATGGGTCCTTTAGTAACCTGAACAACGATGTCACTGCCTACCGGATATTTTTTTGGTATGTCTTTTCGGTAAATTCGAGATGTAGAGCGATTTTTGCTTTTTCGTTTCCGCTCAACTACCTCATATTGATTATCAAGGCTGCCCGGGACTATATCCCAGTAGTGAAGAAAGGCGTTCTTCTCTATGCCAATGTCAACAAAGGCTGCGGCTAGTTTGTCTTCTAGATTGCGTACTTTACCCTTGTATATGCTGGCAACGATTCGTTCCTGATTTTTTCTTTCGATGTTGAATTCTTCGAGTTTCCCTTTTTCTATGACTGCAACGCGCGTCTCCAGTGATTCAGCATTAATGACAATTATTTTGTCGGATTTTTCTCCTTGAAGAAGATTCTTAACCTTGTTTATGACCTTGGCTGCTGCCTGCTTGATCTTGTCTCCAAGCTTTCTGGGTTTTTGTTTTACTGTTGCCTTAACCTTTTTTGCAGTTGCGTCTTTAACTTCTTTTTTGGGTTTAATTCCGAAAGCCTTATTTTCTGATGTGGAGATATCTTTCTCGTGGCGGCTGCTTTCATAGACGGGTTCATCCATCATTCGGCTGCCGACCATTTCTTCGCGTCCATCACCTTTTATTTTAAGGTTTTTTGGCTGTCTTTTAAGGCCGCCGGCGGGTCGAAATCTCTGGACTTTGCCGCTGCGTCGTTTTGAAAATCTATTATCACTCATTACGATTAAACTGATCTTTGATATAATTGAATGTTCTGCAAAAATCCGATGGCGACTAGCGAACAGACAATTGAGGTGCCGCCATAACTCAAGATCGGCAATGGAACGCCTGTCACGGGTACCAGTCGGATGTTCATGCCTATATTTACGAACACATGACTGAAAAGTAGAGCCACTACGCCAACGGCTAGTAACCTGCCAAGGCGATCACGAGCTTGTCCCGCAACGCGAATACCAATGAGCAAAATTACACTGTATAAGCCGATAACAAGTGCGCTGCCGACGAAGCCGCTCTCCTCTGCTATTACTGAAAAAATAAAATCGTTATGTGCAACGCCTCTAGGCAAATAGCCATGTGCATTCTGGATGCCCTGGTTCCATCCCTTGCCTGTAACACCGCCGGATCCGACTGAGATCATTGCTTGCGCCACATTATATGAATCACGACGTTGCATAGCCTTAACTCGACGCAACTCTGCTGGTGTGGCATTGGGTTTTGCGTATTGTTTGGTGTAATCGACATCAAAATAAACCATCAGTCGACGTTTCTGATAATCGGGCAATTTGACCGGTTTCCAATCCTGAGGCATGAAAAATACATAAGATAGTGCCAGGAAAATAAAGCACAATACACCAGCTACAAGTCGTTTAATAAAGCCAGATGGTGCCCCTGCAACAAATAGCATTGCGAGAGCGGCGGGGAGGAACATGAGCGCAGACCCGAGATCCGGTTCTAGCAACACCAACACGAAAGGAATGGCCGCCAGTCCAATTCCCTTCATCAAGACATCTGGTTGTCGCAACTCATCCCGAGGGCGACTCAAGAATTGTGCCATGGCAAGCAAAAATGCAATCTTGGCCAATTCCGAGGGTTGAAACTGCGTAAAGCCAAGGTCAAACCAACGGCGTGCTCCATAGCGAACCGAGCCTATGCCGGGTATTAGCACCAATATCAACATTCCAATACAGGCCCAATATCCAATGTATGCATATCTTGCGATGGAATGGTAATCGCGTAAGCAGAGTAATGCGGCGGCACTAAGGCCAATCGTATAAAAAACAGCTTGTTTAAAAACAGGCTGCCCAAACAGATTGGCATTTGTATAAAGTTCGTTAGATTTTGTGGCACTAAGCACGAAGGCAATGCCAAAGAGCATAAGTCCTCCAAGAGCCAACAGTAAAAGCTTGTCGAGGCGCTGGCTGGTGGGTTGGGGGGATTCCGCCTGCATTTTAGTTGTTCGCAAACGAGCCGGTTTGGTGTCCGGCCATTTGGGCTTCACGGGCTAGCAGTGATTCGTAAATTTTTTTCGCAATGGGAGCGCAAGTTTTGCCCCCAGACTGGCCGCTTTCGATCATGACTACCACCACGTAACGCGGGTTGATGGTGGGGCCGTAAGATACAAACCAGGTTATCTTGTCTCGCTTGCCGCGAGACTTAATCTCAGCTGTGCCAGTTTTGCCTCCAAGTTCAAATCCATTGATGGCTGCTTCGCGACCAGTGCCTCCCTCCTCCTGCACGTCAGCCCACATAGCGTGTTGCACGGCTTCCAAGTGTTTCTTTTGAACACGCAGGCGTCCGCGTACCTTGCCCTTTGGAAATATTGTCATTTCACGGCTGGCATCTGGATCAACTGGTTCAATGCGGCTTACTATCCGCGGCCAATAAATCACCCCACCGTTCGCAACGGCGGATGTCATCAGCGCCATTTGCAGAGGGGTTACCGAGATGCGCCCTTGCCCAATAGCCAAGTTAGCGGTATCGCCGTCATACCAGCCATCTTGCACATCCCCAAGGGTTGGAAACTGGCCAGCAACTTCTTGCCGAGGGAGAAGGCCGGTTCGCTGACCGAGGAAAAATTGGTTTCCCATTTCAACAATCTTCTTAATACCGCTTTCGAGTCCATAATGAATAAAAAATGTGTTACTTGATTTTTTAAATGCTTTAGTAAAGTCGTATTCGCCGGGTGCAGCAGTATCTTTAATACGGCGCTTTCGGCGTCCCAACTCGTAATATCCCGGACAGTACAGGAGGTCGTTGGTTTTGACCACCCCTGATTCAAGAGCAGCCAATCCGGAAATAATTTTAAAAATGGATCCCGGGGGATAGCGTTCTTGAGTACACCGATAAAGGAGAGGGCTTGGTTTTGCCCCGAGATACGCCTGCCAATTGGCTTGGGAAATGCTAGGGACGAAGTCATTAGGGTTGAAAATTGGCATAGAAGCCATCGCAATTAGATCGCCGTTTGTAGGATCCATGACGATCGCGGCGCCGGCCTTGTAGCCGGAGTCCCTTAATGCTTTGAAAGCAGATTCCTGTATTTTTAGGTCAATGGTCAACCGTACATGATTGCCTGCTTGTTGGGGAACAATCATATCGGCAGACTGCCGGTAACCCAAGTTGTTAACAAGCATTGAGCGTGTGCCAGGTTTGCCCCGCAGAAGATCATCGTAAGTATCCTCCAGACCAATTTTTCCAATGTAATCAGGCAATCGATAATTATAACCTGTTGGTTCTTCATCCTCTCGAACATCGCGGCGTACATGGCCAACCAAATGGGCAATTGAAACTGAAGCATATTGGCGGGTCGGATACGCTTCAACTTCAAGTCCTGGGATTTGATCGCTCTTTTCCATAAATTTTGCCACGCCACTGGAGTCTAGGTTCTTCAAAATAGGCATAGGCAGGGCGCGTAAATTTAGGAAATGATGCTGCAGTTCCTCAGGTGTCACCATGAACGGAGTCTTGAGATTGATTTGGCTGACAAATCTGCTTACGACCTGGTGACGCACGAGCATTTCCAATCTCTTGGATTTATCTTTGTTTAGCTTGTTCTCAGGTTTTGCCTTTCTCCAAGCCGTGCGGAAATGTGGTCGCAGCTCTTCAAGGTATGCGCTGATATTAAATGCGGGTCGATCTTCCGCCAGTACAGAGCCATGGCGATCCAGAATTTTTCCGCGCACTGATGGTATTCGTACCGTTCTCAGTGATTGGTTTTTCTGGCTTTTTAAATATTGGCGCGATGATATGATTTGAACATACCAGAGCCCCCCCATCAGTACGACCATGCCAGCGAATATGACACCGGATACAACCATAAGCCGATAGTCCTTTCGGGTAATCTGTTTAGCTGTTACCATTCCTCATTTCCAGCTGTTTCACCCTCAAATTGGTAGCCAGAATTTTGCTCTGACTCTACAAACACATTTCTAAGCCACCTCATTAGCTGGAACACAGCCAATGTGATTAGTCCGCCACCGACTGCTGTTATCAGCAGTTGCCACAGTGATAGCCAGCTGATAAGTGGCTGGAAGCCCATGCTCAGCAGGGTGAAAACTGTCATCAATGGGGCAATGGCACTTGCCGCTGTGCCAATGATAAAACGTGCGAACCATTTTTGCCGCGCGATGTATTGTCTGTTAAATTCAACGAGAGCCCCTATGAGGAACAACGGCAACATTGCGATGCCAGGTGGATCAGCTGACATCGCGCTTTGCCAAAGCGAGCCGAAGCTGGCTAGCATTGTCATTGCACCGATGTTGGCAAACATTGCAGTGTAAACCATCAATGCGGGCAAGGGGTCTATCTGTGCGCCAAAAGAGTCTCGAAAAAGGGTGCATGTCGTTTGAAAAAACACCGCCACCAACGCTACAGATAAAATGAGTATCGTGTGGGTTCCTCTCATGGCCGATTTGTCATTACTATCCATACTTCGGATAATTTTGATGAACCCACGGCCAGTTTTACACGTGCGGTTGTTTGCACAGACCCGTGGGATTTCTCAACTTCTACAATTGTACCTACCGGGATATCCGGAGGAAAAGTATCACTTAAACCACTGGTGACTATCTGATGCCCAGGGACAGCGGCTGTATCGGCTGGAAGGAAAATCAAACTCACTTGGCTTGGATCAAACGTTGTAAAAGGTCCTGCAGCAAGTATTGCGGTTTCGCCAGTTTCCTTTACTTTGACCGATACTCGACATGATGGATCGCCGAGTAATGTAATCTGTGCATGCTTAGGTCCCACGTGTTGCACGCGACCAACGAGTCCGTCTCTCACCCAGACAGGTTGATCGACCTGAACGCCGGACTCCGCTCCCATATCAATTTGAATGGTGCGCCACCAGTTTGCAGGGTCTCGGCCGACTACACGTGCCAGTTGCATTTGGGCAGCAGGGCGGCTGCGGAGCTCCAATTGTCCTCGTAGCCGCACGTTCTCCATCGCTGATCCACGTGCTTGTTGCAGTTGCATGGTAAGCACATCGTTTGTTCGGTGTAGCATCGATATTTCATGTAGTAGAGCTGACCGAGGCAGTCCGGCATCAACAATCATGCCACTCGTGTACTCAAAACCCTTTTTAATGCCGAAAAGCGGTAGAAAGAAATGGCCAGCGACAGTTTTTACTCGTGCCGCAGTTCGCGAAGGGAGGCTTAGCAACATCACCGTAAGGACAATGATGATGCCAAACGAAATCTGGTATGATCGTGTACGCATTCTCCTTAAAAGAACGAACACGCCGGGGAAATCAGATTCAATGACTGGCTACTCTATACAAAATGTCGATGCTCTGTAGTGTGCGACCTGTGCCTTCAGCTACTGCGATCAGCGGTTCGTCAGCGATGGTCACGGGCAATCCGGTTTCCTTCGAGACTAGTCGGTCGATTCCGCGCAATAACGCGCCTCCTCCAGCCATTACAATGCCACGATCAACTAGATCGCCAGACAATTCTGCTGGACATTGCTCTAAACAGCTCCTGATAGACTCAAGGATACTAGAGAGCGGTTTTTGTAACGTTTCCCGAATTTCCTCTGAGCCAATCGTTAGAGTGTTAGGCAGTCCTCTAGCAACATCACGTCCTTTTACCTCCATGGACATTTCTTCATCCAGCGGATAAGCAGAACCAATGCGTAATTTGATTTCTTCAGCTGTTCGTAAACCAATGTTTAAATTGTGCTTTCGTTTCAAGTGATTAGTAATGGTGTCATCAAATTGATCTCCGCCGCAGCGCAGGCTGATGCTTTCGACAATGCCTGCGAGGGAGATAATCGCGATTTCGCTTGTGCCGCCGCCGATGTCAACGATCATGTTGGCAGCAGGCTCCTCTACTGGTAGTCCCGCGCCTATAGCGGCGGCCATGGGTTGCTCAATCAGATGTACTTCCCGTGCGCCGGCATGGGTGACGGAGTCCTTTACCGCTCGGCGCTCGACCTCGTTGATACCTGAAGGGACGGCGACGACCACACGTGGCGCAACGATTTTACGGTGGTGAACTTTCTGGATAAAGTAGCGCAGCATCGCTTCAGTGATCTCAAAATCAGCAATGACTCCATCCTTCATTGGCCGAACAGCGGTAATATTTCTCGGCGTGACTCCGATCATTCTCTTGGCTTCCAGTCCGACGCCATCCCTGATAACATCCTTTGTGCCGGTTCGCACGGCAACCACTGAAGGTTCGCGCAGCACAATGCCGCGGTCTTTCTGGAAAACCAACGTGTTGGCGGTCCCGAGATCGATGCCTATATCGTTTGAGAACAGGCCCTTTAGTCTGGTGAGCATCATAGTCAGTGCAAAATTACCTGTGAACAATAAGTGGCATAGAAGTGGTCCAGCAAAGGAAAGTTACTCAACTATGCACGCAAGATATTCGCAGACAAATTGTTATTTACTAAAAACATAAAACCAAAACCAGATTTCTGAATAGTTAAAGACAAAAGCGCGAGCTTTCGGAGAGGTCCTATCCTTCTAGGATGAGCTGAAAATCAAGAGTAAAACTAAAGCAATGATCGCCGGCCAAGGAAAATGGTAGCAGAGGAGGGACTCGAACCCCCGACAAGCGGATTATGATTCCGCTGCTCTAACCAACTGAGCTACTCTGCCGGAAGCGCGATTATCCACCAAAAATGCAGCTGATTGTCAAATCGAATGATTAGGATATATTATTTGTTAACTGGAAAGCGAAGTGCAGGAGATAAATCGCTTTACAAACAGCCTATAAGCACTATGTTCGGCCGTTGAAACAAAGAAATGGAAGTAAGAAGCAAAGCGGAAGCGATTAAGGATTTTCAAAGGAATGAGTCGGACACGGGTTCGACAGAGGTGCAGATTGCCATTCTATCGACACGCATCAAGCACCTTGAGAAACACCTTGCACAAAACAAAAAGGACCACAGCACGCGCCGTGGCTTACTTAACATGGTAAGTTACAGAAAACGGCTTTTGAAGTACCTCTTGCGCAAGGATCTCAACAAGTTCACGGAAGTCAAAAAGGAGCTCGGCATTCGCTGAGAACCGAAGGCCCTCCCATTGTTTTTCGCAAAACGAACAGGAAACGCGACCTGTATTATTGCATAATATAAACGAAAATCGCGACAAACTAATTGCTGTTAGCAGAGTGATTTCATCCAGCACCCCTGAGGGGAGGCTGACTGAAGTTCCTCTAGCGGGCAGCCAAGACGAAAATGATTAAAGATAAAGTAACCGCCAAAGTTGGCGACAAGGAAATAACCATCGGCACCGGCAATATTACAAAGCAGGCCGATGGCACCGTAACAGTACAAATGGGCGAGACGATCGTAATGACGGCCGTCGTCGCTGCCTCCAAAGGTCGCGAAGGGCAAGACTGGTTTCCGTTGCAAGTGGATTACCGCGAGCGTGCCTTCGCCTGTGGGCAGATTCCCGGAAACTATTTTCGCCGCGAAGGTCGTCCAAGCGACAAAGAAATTCTCACCTGCCGCCTTACAGACCGACCGATTCGGCCGCTGTTTAAGAAGGGCTGGTTTAACGAGTGTCAGGTATATGGTCTGTTGCTCAGTGCCGATGGAGAGAATGAGCCTGATGTGATGAGCATTCTTGGGGCTTCAGCGGCACTGATGGTTAGCGACATACCATGGGATGGGCCGCTCGGGGCTGTGCGTGTAGGCCGAGTGGATGGAAAATTTGTAGCCAACCCTACCAACGATGAGCAGGCCGAGAGCGATCTCGATCTCCTTTATGTTGGCAACGAGACCGATGTGGTGATGTATGAAGGTTCGGCTGAACAGATTACGGAAGCAGATTTTATTGAGGCTCTAAAATTTGGCCAAGAATGCTGTCTGCCACAGATCGCTGCCCAAAAGGAACTTGCTGATAAATGCGGCAAGGAGAAGCGGGACATCAGTGATCAACTTTTCGTGGTGCCACCTGCCATTTTTGAAAAGGCGGAGACGCTCGCAGGCGATGATATCGTAGAAGCGTTGTTGACTAAGGCTAAGCTCGAGCGCGAAAACAAGGTGAGTGCTATCAAGGACAACGTGGCAACCAAGCTCCGGGAGGAGTTTGGTGAAGAGGATGTTTCCGACGCGGTCGTGGATCAGGCGTTTTACCATATCCAAAAGACTGTGCTTCGAGGCCTTATACTTGATGAAGGCAAGCGCCTAGACGGCCGCAAAGTTGATGAATTGCGTGGCATTACGTGTGAAGTGGGTGTATTGCCCCGCACACATGGTTCAGCGCTGTTCACGCGTGGGGAGACGCAAGCACTTGTGACCACAACACTTGGCACAACTGATGATTCCCAACGTTTTGACTCCTATACAGGAGGAGAAGACAGCAAGCAGTTTATTCTGCACTATAATTTTCCGAACTATTCAGTCGGGGAAACGGGTCGTATTATGGGCCCCGGACGTCGCGAGGTTGGTCACGGCGCGCTGGCTGAACGTTCCCTGCTTCCAATGCTGCCGATGGATGACAATTATCCGTACGCCGTTCGACAGGTTGCCGAGATTCTCGAGTCCAATGGATCAAGCTCCATGGCCAGTGTTTGTGGCGGTAGTTTGTCGCTCTTGAATGCAGGAGTGGAAATGAAAGGTGCGTGCGCAGGTATAAGCATCGGCATTTGCACCAAGCTCGATGACAACGACAAGATTGCTGACTACCGCATCCTTACTGACATTATGGGCTGGGAAGATGCCTTCTGTGACATGGATTGCAAAATTGCCGGCAGCAAGGAAGGCATTACCGGATTCCAGCTCGATCTCAAGCTAAAAGGTCTGCCGATGAACATAATGGAAGAGGCTATTGAGGTCGCACGCAAATCGCGTCATGAAATCATCGACATCATGAACGAGACCATCAGTAAGCCTGGTGAAATGAGTCCTTACGCGCCTCGCATCACGCAGTTGAAAGTGGACCCAGACAAGATCGGCATGATTATTGGCCCGGGCGGGAAGAATATCAAACGTATCGTTGAGGAGTCGGGTTGTGAAATTAATATCGAGGACGACGGTACGGTGAATATATACTCCCTCAATCCAGAGGGCATGCAAGTGGCCATCGATGAAGTGGAAGGGATGACGGCTGAAGCTGAAGTCGGTAAGATTTATCACGGCACGGTTAATACCATTAAAGACTTCGGTTGTTTTGTGGAATTTCTACCGGGGAAGGACGGGCTCTGTCACATTAGCGAGTTGGCCAATACTCGTGTGAATCGTACTGAGGATGTTGTGAAGGAAGGGGACCTGATTCATGTGAAATGCCTTGGCGTTGACGATCGCGGAAAAGTGAAACTCTCTCGCAAGGCTGCCATGGCTGAGATGAGCGGAGAGGAGAGTGATGGTGATGATGGAAACATGGATGACGCTCCTCCCGCGCGTGAAGATCGTGAAGTTAGTGATGAGGAGCCTGAGGAGGGCAAATTATATGAAGGAACGGTGGTCACGATCAAAGAGTTTGGATGCTTCGTTGAGTTCCTTCCCGGTCGCGATGGGCTCTGCCACATCAGTGAACTTGCCGATTACCGTGTTAAAAAGGTCGAAGACCTTTTCAAGGAAGGCGATAAAATTACGGTCAAGTGCCTTGGCATCGATGAACGAGGCAAGGTTCGCCTTTCACGGAAGGCAGCTAATGCTGACCGCGAGGCTAAAGAATCTGCCGAAGAAATCGAAGCATAGACTCGACTTGCCTCTTGAAGAGTCATGCGGTTAATTACATGGTGTGTTAAGTCAGCTGACACTGAGGAAGCCTGCACAGCTTTTCGGCTATGGTCTGCACGGTGGCAATAAAGTAAGCCTTACCGTGTTGCCGTCGCCGGCTGGTAGTGGTATCCGTTTTCGTCGCGTCGACTTGGACGGCAAACCGGAAATTGAAGCGCTTGTTGATAATGTTACTGATACCCAGCGCTCGACAACACTAGCAAAGGGTAATATTCGTATTCACACCGTTGAGCATGTTCTGGCAGCATTGGCGGGATTTGGAATTAACAATGCGACAATCGAACTTGATGCCAATGAACCCCCGATTGGCGACGGTAGCAGTGCTGATATTTGTAGGGCAATTATTAAAGCAGGATTAGAAAAGCAAGATGATCCTAGTGACCCCTATAGGTTGATGGATCCTGTTGAAATTCAGATTGGCGAAAGTCATATAGCAGCTTTTCCTCATAATGGATTTAAAATAACCTGTACAAGTTCTGACACTGATAATCGCTATACACAGTTCTACAGTCTTGAACTGACACCAGAGAGCTGGGAGCAGGAACTAGCCCGTGCTCGAACTTTTTGTTTTTACGAGGAAATAGAACATTTGTTCAAAAAGGGGTTAATCAAGGGGGGGAGCCTGGAGAATGCCGTTGTGGTGCGGGATGACGCAGTACTAACTAACGAACCTCTCCGTTATTCAAACGAATTTGTTCGTCACAAAATGCTCGATATTGTTGGTGATCTCTCGCTGCTAGGAAGGCCAATACATGCACATATTGTCGCCACACGTCCTAGTCATAGTGCCAACTGTGAACTGACTCGCCAAATACAGGTGCAAATGAGAAAGCCACTTCAAGCCGCTCAGACATTTGCGCCACCACCTGCCGCTAGTGAGACAGAGAGCATTATACAGGATGGTTCTGAACTAAATGTTACACAGGTAATGAAAGTCCTGCCACACAGATATCCATTCCTTTTGGTGGATCACGTAAAGGAAATAGATGGCAACCGGATAGTCGCAATCAAAAATGTCAGCGTTAATGAACCGTACTTTGAAGGCCATTTTCCAGGACACCCCATCATGCCAGGTGTCCTTCAGCTTGAAGCTATTGCACAGGTTGGTGGAATCTTAATGCTTAAAAAAGCTGAGAACCTCGGCAAACTTGCCTATTTCACCAGTGCCGACAATGTAAAATGGCGCAAGCCCGTGCACCCCGGAGATACCATCACGATACAGGTTGAACTACTTAAGTCGCGCGGGAAAATTGGAAAGGCCCATGGTAAATGCCTGGTTGATGGCGAAACCGTTAGTGAGGCTGCTGTTACTTTCATGCTTTTCAGTCCGAACGATCAATGAGTATTCACGCAACCGCCGTTATCCATGAGCGCGCGGCAATAGGCGATAAGTGTATAATTGGTCCCTATTGTGTAGTTGGGGAACATGTTACAATCGGTTCTGGCTGCAAACTGCACTCGCACGTTGTTGTCGATGGTCATACTAAAATCGGTGACGAAAACCATTTTTACCCCTTTGCTTCAATTGGCTTGCGCACGCAGGATTTAAAGTGGGATGGCGGCACCGCATGGACACGTATTGGAAACAGGAACACTATTCGCGAATACGTCACCATTCACAGCGCTACAGACAACGGAAATGCGACGGTTATCGGAGACGACAACAATTTCCTCGCATACACACACATTGCCCACGATTGCCAACTAGGCAGCCACATTGTAATGTCTAATGTAGGGACTTTAGCAGGGCACGTGATAGTGGAAGATCGGGCAATTATTGGTGGCTTGGCGGCAGTGCACCAATTTTGTCGAATTGGGACCATGTCTATAATTGGTGGATGTAGTAAGGTGGTTCAGGATATCCCTCCTTATATGATGGCTGATGGTAACCCGGCTGTAACACGCGCACTTAACAAGGAAGGACTAAGGCGTAATGATGTGCCAGAAAATGTTCAAGCATATCTCAAGCAAGCCCATCGCATTCTTTTTCGTGAAAACCTCACGGTCTCTAAAGCTATTGATAAGGCAAGAGTAGAGGTTGCTTCCGGACCGGAACTGGATCATCTGTTGAATTTCATTCAATCAAGTGAACGTGGTATCGCAAAGTAGGCCAGGGTGAGAAAGTATCTTATATTGATGGTTTCGCTGTTGGGGCTGGTGGTTATTTGAAAGAAGAACAATTGGTGAAACCTGAAATCAAGTCCAAATCAGGAAGGAGTATCTGGCGGAAGCAGTATCAGCGGCGGATTTTGGTGTTTATTGATTGCTTAAGTGAAAGTTAAAACGCTATCACACTCTTTTCTCTCCTATTAAATCGGCAGCACTGCTGATAGCCGGCTTCACGGGCAAGGCTTACGGCATCCTCTAAGTTCATGCCCACCTCATGCGGTGCATGGGCGTCCGATCCAAAGGTGATCTGGACGTTGGTTGACCTGGCGAGTTTAAGGAACTCAAGGCTGGGATACATCTCAGCGCAGTCCTTGCGTAGTCCAGCGGTATTCAGCTCAATACAGGTGCCGCCACTCTCACAGGCAGCAAGGAAATTAATGTAAAGACCCGTGCAGTCGCGTGTGGGTCTGTGGCCGAATTTCTTTGGGAGATCAGGGTGGCCTATAATCTGGAACAACCCAGAAGCAGCTGCGTTAGTCAGGCGATTGAAATAATCAGCCCACACCTCGTCCACATCGTGGTCAGCCCACTCGGCAAGTCGTTTTGGGTTATCAAAATCCCATTTTCCGGAGACGTAATGTACCGAGCCGATGAAGTAATCCCATTCATAGCGGCGCGCCATTTCTACTATCCAGGGTTCATGCCCGGGAATAAAATCAACCTCAAGTCCATGCCGTATGGGCAGGGCAGGGTGGGTGTCGCGCGCAAGTTGTACTTTCATGACATACTCACTTAGCTCGCCGGCCAGCATGCGCCAGTCATCCTGATCATCATGTTCGACCGGGGAGTGGTCGCTAAAGCCAATTTCTGGCAGTCGTAGCTCAAGCGCTCGCTCGGCATATTCCACAGGTTCGCCCTTTGCATGGCGACACAAGGGCGTGTGCATATGGTAATCAGCGGGCAACGACATGCGCAAAGAATGCGTTGGAAGGATGCTGTGCCGCAAGGGAATTGATTGACAATGATGAGGCAGGAAGAGGACACTCTCGCGGCAGATAGCGCGGCGTTTGCCCCGACCAAGATCGGGGTTTTTTGTTGGATCACATTTTTTGATATTATGGCAAACACCATACTTGTTGGCGCCCAGTGGGGCGATGAAGGCAAAGGCAAGATTATTGATGTGCTTACGGAGCAGGCTGATGTTGTCGTTCGTAGCCAGGGCGGGAGCAACGCGGGTCACACTGTAAGAGTGGGAGATCAGCAGTATATTCTGCATCTCATTCCCTCGAGTATTTTGCATCGTAAGACCAAATCCATAATTGGAAATGGCGTGGTGATTAACCCGTTAACACTTGTCTCAGAAATCGATGAGCTTGAAGGGCGGGGTGTACGTGTTAAAGGCAACCTTTTTATTAGCGATAGAGCGCATGTGGTAATGCCTTACCATCGTGAACTGGAAGCATGCAGTGAAAAACGTAAGGGTAAAAACAAAATAGGTACAACGCTTCGCGGGATCGGCCCAGCCTATATGGACAAAATGGCTCGCAGTGGTTTGCGAATGATTGATCTCACAGAAAAGAAAAAGCTTTCCGAGCGTGTTGCAAGTCGTGTCAGGGAAAATAACAAGTTAATCAAGCTGTTTGGCGGAAGAACTGTTTCTGTCAAGAAGGTGTTAAGTGATTATGAAAAGGCCGCACGCAGACTTAGGCCATACATTATTAACACACTCCCTTTGCTCCATAAGGCAGTCAATAATGGCTCAAAGGTTCTTTTTGAAGGAGCGCAAGGAAGCTATCTTGACATTGATCACGGCACTTATCCATTCGTTACATCTTCGAACACAACAGCTGGTGGTGCCTGTACGGGTTCCGGTGTGCCGCCTAACTGCATTAACAAAGTCATTGGTGTTATGAAGGCATATACCACACGAGTTGGTGGTGGACCACTGCTAACAGAAGATGAAGATATCAGTGATATGCTTCACGATATGGGGCGTGAATTCGGCGCAACGACTGGGCGCCCGAGACGCTGTGGCTGGCTTGATGCAGTCGCTATCCGTCAATCTGTTATTGTAAATGGGATTAACGAGCTTGCGGTTACAAATGTGGATGGACTGGATACCCTTCCAAAAATAAAGGTTTGCACGCAATATCGCCTTTCCAATAAGAAGCTTAGATTTGTGCCAAGTGATCTTGACGATCTTGAGAAATGTAAACCCGTCTATAGGACGTTTTCCGGATGGTTGAAGGATACAAGCGGCGCTCGCAAATGGAAAGATTTGCCTCTCAATGCGCGTAAATATCTTAAGGCTATTGCGGAAATGTCTGGGGCTAAATTGAAGATTGTTTCCATCGGCCCTGCTCGTGATCAAACAATAGTTTTATAGGTTGTTATGAGCGGTCGACTTGCTCAACTTACCCCCAACGCTCGGGAACTACTTCCAATGCATATAGCCATCATTATGGATGGTAATGGACGCTGGGCCAAAAGCCGGAATTTGCCTCGGGTAGAGGGCCATCGCCATGGTGTTAAATCTGTTAGAAATATAATACAGGTAGCGGGTGAGCTTGGGATTAAATATTTAACACTTTACACTTTTTCTGCAGAAAATTGGAATCGCCCTGAAAAAGAAGTTGAGGCGATTATGAAATATCTTGCGTATTACCTCAAAAAGGAAATCCGAGAGTTGAAAAAGCATAATGTGCGACTCGAATCCATCGGGCAAATTCACAGACTTCCAGAAAATGTCCAATCCCAACTAAGTAAAACTAAGTTGGCACTGAAAAATAATAACGGTCTCACGCTTACTCTTGCCTTAAGTTATGGTTCGCGCGCTGAGATTGTAGATGCCACACGGGCAATCGCCGAAAAATCGAAAACCGGTGAAATCGATCCACAGGAAATTGACGAACAACTCATCGCTGCCCATCTCCACACCCGCCATATTCCTGATCCTGATCTTCTTATCCGTACAAGTGGTGAAATGAGGGTTAGCAACTTTCTGCTCTGGCAAATTTCTTATGCTGAATTGGTTGTTACCTCGACCCTTTGGCCTGAATTTGGGCGCTCAGAACTAATTGCCGCTATCGAAGAATATGCTCGTCGTCATCGCCGTTTTGGTGGAGTCCAAACTTAATGGACAATGAGAATCCCAGAACTGCTTTTGAACCGAACAAAGCAAAGGTCTTTGCCTCTCGCCTATTAAGCTCACTGTTACTTTATGGTATATTGTTTCTTGGGCTTTTCGCTCCTAATGAAACAGTTGGACTCATCTCGTTTGGCACATGCATGATTCTGCTCGCTGGGTTTGCATTACATGAATTATTCAATCTTGCACACAAATGCAGATTAACATGCTTCCCACATTTTGGATTGTTTGTAGGGGTTTTAATGGTTGCTTCAGTATTTTGTGCACTAGGAATTCTTAAAAGACCTATTTTAGCAGAACAGATTGAATTCGGAGCTTTGATATTTCTGATTCCTGCACTCGGCTTATGTCAGTTATTTTATGCGACCAAGAAACTGAAGAGTTCTTCAATTGCGGTCACACTATTTGGCATAATATATGTCGTAGTAATGATAAATCTAATGCAGAAGATACGTTTTTCCGAAAAAATAGAGGGGGAATGGTGGTTGCTTTTTTTTATAGTAACTTCGAAAATGAGTGATACTGGGGCATATTGTGTCGGATCACTTTTCGGTAAACGAAAAATGGTTCCAAATATAAGCCCGGGCAAGACATGGGAGGGATTTATTGGGGCAATTATCTTCTCTATTTTAACCAGCGTGACTTTTCTGTATTTTTGGGCAAATCAATTAAACCAGTTGAGTTTTGTTGTCGCAATTTCACTTGGCATAATTTTGGGGCTTGGTTCCGTAGTTGGAGATTTAGTTGAATCGTTATTTAAGCGTGAGGCTAATGTGAAAGATTCCGGCAGTTATTTCCCGGGCATAGGTGGAATTCTCGACTTGATGGACAGCCTGCTCTTTAATGCGCCCTTAATGTATTTATACCTTCGTTATGGCTTGGGGGCGTTATGAAAAAAGTTGTTTTATTGGGCAGTACTGGCTCTATTGGCACAAGCACTTGCAAGGTTGCCGAAGACTTGCCAGACGAAATCCAACTTATCGGTCTTGCTGCAGGGCATAATGCAAGTCTTCTTCGTGAACAAGTGCAGCAATTCAATCCGCAAGCTGTTTCGCTTGCTAATCCTATTGCGGCTAAAGAATTAACAAATGAATACAAACGTGGGCTCGATGTTTATTGTGGCTCTGAAGGTTTGATTAAACTCGCCATTTTACCGGATGCGGATGTCGTCCTGATTGCTATTGTTGGAATTGCGGGACTTCAGCCAGCTTTAGCAGCGATCAGAGCTGGTAAGGATATTGCCGTTGCTTCTAAAGAAATACTAGTGATGGCTGGTGAAATCGTCATGGCTGAGGCACGCAAATATGGAGTAAAGGTTCTCGCTGTTGACAGCGAACACTCTGCAATCTTTCAATGTCTTGATGGTAAACCAACAGAATCTGTTCGTCAGATCTGGCTGACCGCTTCCGGAGGTCCTTTTCGTGAAACGCCGAAAGAAGATTTTGAAAAGATTACTGTTGATCGCGCACTTAAACATCCGTCTTGGGTGATGGGTCCTAAGATTTCAATCGACTCCGCAACCCTATTCAATAAGGGATTAGAAATGATTGAGGCACGATGGCTTTTTGATCTCCCAATTGATCAGGTCCGCGTTGTTGTGCACCCTCAAAGCGTCATCCATTCTATGGTGGAGTTTGTAGACGGATCAATAATTGCGCAAATTTCAACGCCTGACATGTGCCTGCCTATCCAATATGCGCTTACTTATCCCAAGCGTTCTGCAAGCGATCGCGTACAAACAGATTTTGCCAAGATTGGGCGGCTAGATTTTCAAGAGCCGGACATAGATCGGTTTCCGTCGCTGAATCATGCCCGTCGTGCAGGGGAAGTAGGAGGCACACTTCCCGCCGTTCTTAACGCAGCTAATGAAGTAGCTGTGCAGGCCTTTTGCGACAAACAAATCTCTTTTACTGATATTACTGCTACGGTAGGCCGCACGATGGATTCCCACAGTGTAATCGAGCACCCTTCACTTGATCAAATAGTTGACGCTGATGTCTGGGCTCGAAAAACAGCAAAGGTGGGACTTGCCTCTAACTAACTGACTGCTGCATTGCTTTCAATATAGAACGCTGTTAGGCTGTTTTCTTTATGGATCAAAATGGCTGAAATTTTAAATTTTATATTTGTTATTGGTGTTGTCATTCTGCTTTTTGGGGCGGCGATCTTTGTTCATGAATTTGGCCATTTTTGGGTTGCTCTAAAACGCGGACTTAAGGTCGAAGAATTTGCAATTGGTTTTGGGCCTATACTGTGGAGTCGCGAAAAAGATGGCATTCTCTATTCTGTCCGATGGATTCCTGCTGGTGGTTTTGTGAAACTTCCCCAAATGCTCACCAGTGAGGCGATAGAGGGGAAACCTGAAAGGACAGACCATGAGGAAGGTGAGCAGGACGAGCAGGGCGAGCAGGACGAGCAGGACGAGCAGGACGAGCGGAATGAGCCAGAGGAGGAATTGCCGCCAGTATCTCCACTATCAAAAATCCTAGTGGCTTTTGCGGGACCATTTATGAACATTGTTTTTGCAGTGGTTATCGCTACTGTGCTTTGGGGTGTTGGAGTTCTCAAGCAAGGAGGAGATCTCACGGTAGGCTATGTTGGAACAGATGAGGGTGATTATGCCAATGTGCAACCAGGTGACAAGGTTCTCAAGGTGTCAGGCAAGGCAGTAGATTCTTGGATGGATGTAATACTAGCAGCACTCGACCAAAAAGGCGCTGAAGTGTCGGTCACCCTCGAACGCGATGGCAATCCTTACGATGCCAGTTTACATGCTGATACGAGTGGAGGCCGATTTAAAAAGTTGCATTTATCTGGTCGAGAACAACTCATAATTGGTGAAATTGACGATAAAGGCTATCTGACAGAAATCGGATTGAAGATTGATGATCATATCCTCTCTGTCAATGGAGCTACCGTCTATAGCCAATATCATTTTGCCGACGTGCTTTTGGGAACGCAGGGGGATAAATCAATTTTAGTTAAGCGTGGTGATAGGAATGAGAGTATCAGTTTTACTACCCCAAAATATTCAGGCGTAAAGGTTTTGGGGGTGCCTACACCTAAGCTCGGTGCTTGGGATAGTTTTTGGACTTCCATTGGTCTGATGGCAGAACAGGAGATCCCGCCGACTCCTGCAATGGAGGCAGGTGTTGAGGAAGGCGACCTAATACTTAAGTTTAACGGGATAGATGTGACAAATACACAGCAACTGATTCGGTTGGTACAGGGAAGTGCGGATAAAGAGGCAGAGCTTCAAATTCTAAGAGGAAATAATACAACGGCATTGTTTGTCACTCCCCGAACTGATGCTGAGACCCAACGAGTACAGATTGGCATCGCCTTGGGTGATGACGCAGGCATTTACATTAAACCGCAGATTCCAACCTATCGTGAGGTCAAGCCTGGCCCAACACCATGGGCTCAAATTGAAGATGTTTGGAGTAAAACAGTTACAACGATTAGCGCTCTCTTCCGCTCCAGTGAAACTGGCGTAGGCGCAAAGGACCTTTCCGGTCCGGTTGGTATCATCAGTATGCTTTCCATATTTGTGAACACGGACTACCGATTAGCATTAAGTTTCCTTGTGCTGCTGAATATCAACCTTGCTATTATCAATCTGTTACCTGTTCCTGTGCTTGATGGGGGGCACATTGTGATGTCCATCATCGAAAAGATCCGTAACAAGCCAATTAGCGTGCGTATCCAAGAATACGCTACCACTGTTTTCGCCGTGATGTTGCTCTCGTTCATGGTTTATGTGACTTTTTTTGATTTCAAGCGCATGCCACTGTTTAAGGATCTCTTCAGTCGAGATGCAAAGATTCAGCAGCAAGGGCAATAGGTGAAATACTGCGCTTCACCATTTCGGTATTTCCGCAGAGTCACCCGTGAAGTTGTCGTAGGGAATCCTGACAATGGTGGCGTTATTATTGGGGGCAATGAGAATAAATCAGTTGTTGCTCAGTCCATGATTACATGCAACACGCTGGATACTGAGGCGTGCGTTCGTGAATCAATTGAACTGGTTGAGGCAGGCTGCAAAATTGTCCGCATTACCGCGCAAACAGTTCGGCATGCGGCAAATCTAGAAAACATTGTCAGCGAGTTACGAAAGCAAAAATGCCAGGTTCCCATTGTGGCTGATATTCATTTTAAGCCTGAGGCGGCAATGGAGGCGGCTAAATGGGTTGAAATGGTTCGTGTGAATCCAGGTAATTATGCCGACTCCAAAAAATTTAATATCAGAGAGTATTCTGACAAAGAGTACTCTGCAGAACTGGAGCGGATTAAAGAGAAATTTGTGCCCCTTGTCGATCTCTGCAAAGCAAAACATCGTGCGATGCGAATCGGCACAAATCACGGCTCCCTTAGTGATCGTATTATGAATCGATTCGGAGATACACCGCTGGGGATGGTGGAGAGTGCTTTGGAGTTTGCCCGTATAGCGCGTTCTCGAGATTACCACAATTTTAAGTTCTCGATGAAATCCAGCAATCCAAAGGTGGCAATAGAATGCTACCGGCTACTAGTTGCTCGACTATCAGAGGAAGGGGAAGACTGGAATTATCCGATTCATCTTGGAGTAACAGAAGCAGGCGAAGGAGAAGACGGTCGCATCAAAAGTGCCATCGGCATTGGATCACTTCTGTGCGATGGGCTGGGTGACACAATTCGGGTATCACTGACAGAAGATTCTCCAAACGAGATCGCATTTTGCTCTGACTTAATCGAGCAAATTCCGATTCTGTCAAATGACAAAGACATATCTGAATTGCCGTTGAGTTTTAATCCTTTTAATTATGAACGCAGATTAACGCCGGAAATAAATCTCTCCGGAAGTATTTGTTGTGGCGGAGAACAGACGATTCGCGTCGTGGTGACTCAATCTTCGTGGGACAAACTCGCGCCACGCATCAAACCTGGTGACGATGTCAGGCCAGAAGCAATTTATGAAAACTTAAATCTACTGGAAGTCGATCCGCGTGAATCTTTTGTTATAAATTGCGAGACTCAACTCATCACTGTTATTGATGACATTGAGCTGCCTGCTATTACAGCTTTTCGTCTTTTGGCCAGTCGCTTAAAAGCACTCGGTTCTAACAATCCAATTCTGCTAAAAGACAATCTTGTATTTGAAAATTCACCCTTAGAGCCAAAGATTGCCTTGCTGCGAGCCTCCGTTGTCATTGGGTCACTATTGTCTGACGGCATTGGTGATGCCGTGCTCATTCGTGGTGAGATTGGTGCGGGACAATCTTTACGTTTAGCTTACAATATATTGCAAGCCTCTAACTGCCGTTCATTTAAAACTGACTATGTGGCATGCCCATCGTGCGGTCGGACGTTGTTTGACCTCCAAGATGTCACAGCTCGAATAAAGGAACGAACGGTCCATCTTAAAGGTGTTAAAATTGCTATAATGGGCTGTATTGTTAATGGGCCTGGTGAAATGGCGGATGCCGACTTTGGCTATGTTGGTGGTGCACCTGGAAAAATTAATCTTTATGTTGGTAAAGAACCGGTGAAATTCAACATACCTGAGGAAGATGCAGTAGAGCGTCTAGTCGATCTAATCAAGGAACACGATAAGTGGGTTGACCCTGTCGATCCAGTGCCCGCCTAGCTCGCGAGCAACGCATCCCGCCCCTTGGGTAATTTACCCAGATTGTAGATCAAAAAACCGTGAAGATATTCTTTCATTGCCATAACTTGTGTCTTCTGAGGTTTCAGATTAGAGATATCGACCCAATTACGTACGGCCAGCTGTTCTAGTAATTTAACAGTGTGATCATCAAGGCGACTTTCATTAAGGGCTGGTGTTAGCCCGAGTTCACTCAGAAGCTTCATTTCTAGTGCATAAACCAATGCAGGACGACAATTTGCATTACTCAGGTGATCCAGCAGAGAGGTGAAAATCATATGAATGCCCATCAAAGAGTTTTCTGGTTCGGTTGTTTGCTCTATAAACTGTGTTGCGTAAGCCATAAGTCGTAAACGGTCGATATCTCTACGCACGGAGACATGTGTTTTGGTTTGGCTTACTTCTGTAAGTGTATGTATTTCAGATTGACGGCTCCGGCGAAAGCTGAAGTCTGCTTCGTACATTAGGTCTAGTTTTCCGCTAAAAGGCGATTTAGTTCGCCGGGCTCCTTTAGCAACGGTAGCTACTCTGCCTTGGCTGGAAGTCAGCCAATGAACAAGTAAACTAGTCTCCGTTAACTGACGAATACGCAAAATGAGGCCATTAGATTTTTCATCCATCTGCCAAATTTCTCAAAATTCGGTTTTCCTCACGTTTCATGATTTTTTGTTCATCAGGTTTCTTGTCATCATAACCGCCCATATGTAATAGGCCATGAATGAGGTAACGGGTCAGTTCACGGTCTAACGTAACCCCATGTAGATTAGCATTATCAGAAGCTACTTTAGGGCAAATGAAAAGTTCCCCTTGCCGTAACATTTTCGAATAAGTAAACGTAAGGATATCGGTTGGACCAACATGCTGAAGGTATTCATAATTCAAAACACCCATTTTTTTTTTGGAAACAAAATGAACTCCAATTTCGTAATGAGACCATGCAAAATAATTTTCTAGCAACCAGAGCATTCTGCGCCTCATTACGCGGGAGTCAAAAGATACCGCACGCTGATGGTTTCGCAGGGATAATAGTTTCATCAACTGATGGCGCGCCGTTCTTCGTAGGCTTTTATTATTTGTCGAACGAGTGGATGTCTGACGATGTCTCTTTTGCCTAGTTCGATTACTCCCACACCCGGAGTAGTATTAAGTGTTTGTATGGCTTCAATTAATCCGGATGACTTTTGTGAAGGTAAATCAATTTGAGTTGTATCCCCTGTTATTACGACTTTGGTGTTATTGCCCAGCCGTGTAAGAAACATAAACATTTGTTCTCCAGTTGTATTTTGTGCCTCATCTAGTATCACAAATGCATTGTTCAAGGTGCGCCCTCGCATGTAGGCCAACGGTGCAATTTCAATAGATTCTCTTTCCATGTTTCGTTGTATTTCTTCGGCGGGCATCATGTCAATAAGAGCATCATGGAGCGGTCGTAAGTATGGCGATAGTTTTTCTTTCAAGTCTCCCGGCAGGAATCCTAATGCTTCACCTGCTTCCACTGCTGGGCGAGTGAGAATAATCCGTGATACGTCTCCGCATGTGAATGCATTTACTGCCATGGCCATGGCTAAATATGTTTTCCCAGTTCCAGCAGGGCCAGCAACCATTGTAACATCATGTGTTCTAATGGTATTCACGTATTCATATTGAGAAATTGTTCTGGGTGTTACAGCGGCTTTACGCGTCGTAGTAGTGATTTGGCATTCACTCAGATTTTTGAGCGCTTCTATGCCATTTTCTCCTACTGTTTCTACAGCTTTAAGAAATTCTCTTTTGCTGAGTCGCTGTCCTGAATCGAGTGATCGTTGTAAGGATTCAAAAACAGCTTTTGCCCGATTAATTGAATCTTCTTCTCCTTCCAGTCGAATCCAGCCGTCTCGGGAAGTGGCCTGTACTTTCAACAGATCATTGAGGAGACGAAGGTTTTTTACATCGTTATCGAAGAGCTGTTGAGCCTGTCTGCCATTTTCATAGTGCAATGTCAGCGAAGCCATGTTCAGCGATTCAATGATTTACGCAATTTTGAAGCAGTTTCTAAAAGTGCTTCCGGCAAAACTGATGTTTGGCCAACGGCTGGCATGAAGTTTACATCCCCGAGCCAGCGGGGGACTATATGTATGTGCAGATGCTCTTCTATGCCTGCCCCGGCAACATGGCCGAGGTTTATTCCAATATTAAACCCATCGGGATTCATGGTTTCACAAATTGCTTGTTTGCATCGCCGCACTAGTTTCATGAGGTCTAGAGTTTCATCATCAGTTAAGGAGTCCAAGTCTGCGGTTTCCTTGTAAGGAACAACTAGTACATGCCCTCCGTTGTATGGATATTTATTTAACAACGCAAAAGATGAATGTGTCCTCGAAATAACGTAATTAGCTTCATCCTCAGCCGACTGAGCAATGGATTTAAATATTGGGAGCCCCTTGTTTTCATTATTCTGGGCTTGTATATATTCTATACGCCACGGCGCGTGCAAAACATCCATTTGAGTCAGCTTAGGCTGTTGGTTCAGTTTGTCAAAAGAAGACCTATGTTGTTGCTATACGGGTTAGGTCTGATTCGACTAGGTCTAATTGCACTTCGAGCATTGGCAACATCGAATAAACCAATTTCGAATCTTCTTGGGTCGCCGCGTCCTCAAGATCGCCACATAATTTAGCGAATGCGTGCGCGCCAATATTTGCACTGCTTCCCTTAAGCTGGTGGCTAATCTCCCGAATTTTATTATTATCTTTTGCTGCTTCTGCCGCATGGATTTCTTCAACCAATTTCCGTGCCTGTTTAATATAAAGCGGAAGAATCTCGCGGAGAGTATCCCTTGGAAGTACTTCTTTAGTAAGTGATTCAGGTGCTTTCATTCCTCCCATTGCTTTGTTTATCGACCTTTCTAATTCAGCTAATTGAACCGGTTTGCTAATAAAATCGTTCATTCCTGCCATGATGCATTCCTTGCGATCCTCTTCGCGTGCATTAGCTGTCATTGCTATGATATATGAAGGTTCATCTCCACTCTCCATCTCCCGGATTTTTCTTGTTGCTTCGAATCCATCCATTCCTGGCATATGGCAATCCATAAAAATTAGGTCAAACTTACTCAGTTTTTCATCGAGAACAGATTCTCCACAGCTCCGTATCTTAACTTGGCAGTGGAGCTTCTCTAGCTGTAGCTGTGCTACGCGTTGATTAATCTCATTATCCTCGATTACTAGCACACGAAGATTGCGCTCGAGTAACGGATTGATAGAAAGTGTTTCTGATGGAGTTTCTTTGAATTCTGGCCTGCTCAAAGCCTTCTTCATTCGGTTAAATTTTATGGGCTTAACAAGTGTGCCAGAAACCCCTATTTCACGTATTGCTGCCGCATCAAACTTGTGGGCGCGTGTTGTTATCAAAATGACCTTAGCCTCCGGCGAATGCTGTTGGATAAATTTTACCAAATCGAGACAATCGCCTCCGGGCAGATCGAGATCCAGCAAAACAAAATCAATCTCCACAGAACTTGAGGTCAGTCTTTGAGCTGCCGCCACATCGACAACTGTTTCAACCTTTATGTTCCATTCATTTGCAAAGGCTAAAAGCGCTTGTCGAACAAATCCATCTGGCACACAAAGTATGAGGCTTTTGCCATTCAATTCCGGAACTTCGCCTGCTGAGGGCTCATCGATTTTATCTAAAGGCACTTCAAACCAGAACTTTGAGCCACTGCCTTCCTCACTTTCCACTCCCAATTCACCCTGCATTAATTCAACTAACTCACGAGAAATGGCCAAGCCCAAGCCGGTCCCTCCATATTTGCGAGTCGTCGATCCATCTGCCTGGCGAAATGCTTCAAAAATGCTAGATTGCAATTCTTTGGAAACACCAATACCTGTGTCACGAACCTCGAATCTAATAAGGTTATTTTTAACCTGATTTACAGTTAACCTGACGGTTCCTTGTTCTGTAAACTTTATTGAGTTGCTAACCAAATTAAGTAAAATTTGACGTAATCTGCCTGAATCCCCTTGAAATAAGGAAGCGCATTCGGGGGAAACGTAACAAGCAAGCTCGACTCCTTTTTCTTGTGCCTTAAGTGTGTATAATTCTAATACATCCTCAACGAGTTCACGCAGGTTAAATTGTGTGTTTTCTAACTCAAGATACCCGGCTTCAATTTTGGATAAATCGAGGATGTCGTTTAAAATCTCTAGCAATGCAACGGCACTGGTTTGGACTTGTTCGCTATATTCACGCTGTTCATCATCCAGTTTTGTGGATAAAAGCAGATCTATCATCCCAATAACGGCGTTCATCGGCGTCCGAATTTCATGGCTCATAGTGGCCAGAAATTGTGCCTTGAGTTGCGCCGATTCTTGTGCCAAGTCACGCGCATGTGCCATTTCCTCTTCTGCATGTTTCAGGGCAGTAATATCACGCGAGATGCCAATTATTCCTGTCAGGATTCCGGCGCGATTCCGGAAGGGCACCTTGGTAACTGACGCCCATATAGATTGCCCATCTTTTCCTGTCTGCTTCTCCACCTTGTTAACTACAGCCTCACCTGTGTGCATTATCCTAGTTTCATCCTCATGAAATTCACGGGCCTCTTTCTCTGGGTGAAAATCATAATCTGTCTTGCCTATTGCCTCTTCTGGCATATTGAGTCCCAAGCGGTCCGCCAGAGCTCGGCTACAGCGTACAAATCTTGATACAGTATCTTTGAAATAAATTCTATCGGGGACATTGTCGAGCAATGCTCTAAGCAAATCTCTTTCAGAAGCTAATTCCTCTTCCACACGTTTGCGTTGCGTGACATCCCAAAACATACACTGAATTCCTGTTATGTTGCCGTCTACATCGGAGAGTGGAGTCTTTATTACATGCACATGCATCACGCCTCCTCCTGGCATTTCATGTACTTCGATCGTGTCGTATGTTTCGCCTGTTTCAAGAACACGTAAGTCATCCCTTCGGTATTTGTCTGCTAATTCATCCGGGAAAAGATCATGATCTGTGCGCCCCTTAATTTCCTTCCAGGATCGTTCCATTAACGTGCAAAAATTATTGTTAGCAAAAATGAACCGACCATCGAGATCTTTGCGTAAAATATTTTGAGGGATAGATTCAACCAATGAATGATAAAGCAGTTCGGATTCTCGAAGGGCATCCTCCATGCTTCTTTTTCCCGTGATATCTACAACGGTTCCTTCGTAAAATGCTACTTCTCCCTTATCGTTTCGCACGGCACGAACATTTTCTGATATCCAGATTTCTTTTCCGTCGCGTCTCCGAATTTGTGATTCAAAATTAGTTATTACATCCGTTTCTTGCATCGACCGGACGAATTCATTTCTGCGCCCAGGGCGAACGTAGAGTTGTTCGGAAATATTATGCAAATCATCAATCAATTGGTTTGCGGAATCATAGCCATAAATGCTGGCAAGTTTAGGGTTGGCCGCTATGTATTGACCATCAGGCGTTGTCTGGAATATTCCTTCCTCTAAATGTTCAAAGAAACTTTTATAAAGGTCGGTTTCCTTGTGGCCAGAAGCTTTTAGTAGGGCAATATTTTGGTGGGATTTTAAAATTGCCTCCGCCTGTCTCGTTAATTGAGTCAACACATCAAGTTGTTTCTCACTTATTTTGCAAGGTTGGCAATGAGACACACAAAGGGCTTCATCTGTTTCATCAAAAGGAATACATAGTCCAAAACCCACCCCATTATCTCCTTCTTTCATTTCTGTCCCGGATATATTATTTTCAATGGAGGAAGAAGTGCGTGATGCTAACGCTTCATCAAGCCATGATGTTTCAATTAATATATTTCCCTCGTGAATGACGCAGTTCCATCTGTTATTTTCTTTCTGATAAATTGCAGCTCCATCAACCTCACAAATCATAATTGCAAGATGGCACACATTTTTGATGGCAGCTATTAACTGTGGCTCAGACTCCAAATATTCTGTCCTGACGGTTCCCATTGAAGTGATATATAGGAGTTACCGTCTCATTTTTTGTTATTAATTTGCAAGTGTCTACTCCTATCATCGGTCTTGACGTAAATATATATATCATTTAGCGTCATTGCATAGGCACATTGTGCTAAGGAGGTTCAACCAACAGGAGGGGTTATGAAAATAAAGTGTTATATATTGTGTATTTTTTCCTCATTTTTAATTATTACCCAAGCAGGGTGTATTATGTTTGGCTTGGCCGCGGCCAGTGCCGCTGGTGCTGGTTATATGGCGTATGATAAGGGCGACTTAGAGATTACTGAACCCATCACATATAATGATGCCTTCGATGCTGTAGATGTCACTGTTGAGGACATGGGAATGGCCTTAGTAAAACGCGAAAAAAAACCTCTCGCTGGTTTTATTAAAGCTGAAAGTCATTATGGAAAAGTGACATACAGTTTGGAAAACAAGGGTGAGAAACTCACTACAATAAGCATTCGGGTTGGCAGCTTTGGTGACCAAGCGGTACAACGCCAGATTTATGCCAAACTGAAGGGGAATTATGGATCAGGGCCTCAAGTAGATCCGGATACTGGATTGCCGAAGTAGTCTTTTATATCAAATACAATTAGTACTGATATAGTCTAGGTACTCTGTAAGCCTATTTCGAAGCTGATGGCGGGGCACGATTGTGTCAATTAGCCCGCGTTCCATAAGAAATTCTGCGGTCTGAAACCCTTCAGGCAACTCTGACTGTGTAGTATCTTTAATAACCCGCGGTCCAGCAAAGCCGATCATTGCCTTGGGCTCGGATATAATCAAATCCCCCAAGCTAGCATAACTAGCCATCACACCAGCCGTAGTGGGATGAGTAAGTACGCTAATGTATGGCAGTTTTTTTTGACCATGAAAAGCAATGGCTGCACTGGTCTTGGCCATTTGCATAAGACTGAACATCCCCTCATACATCCGAGCCCCTCCACTGCTAGATATGATAATTAGCGGCAGTTTAATTTCAGTTGCAGTTTCAGCTAGGCGCGTGATCTTTTCACCAACTACAGACCCCATAGAGCCGCCAAGAAAATTAAAATCCATCACCGCAAGTGCTGCATCATGGTCTCCGATGCGACAAATTCCAGTGATTACTGCATCTTTAAGGCCTGTATGTTGGCGATGTTTTTCTAATTTTGCTGCATATGAATCAGTGCCTGTGAATTCTAACGTATCCACGCTAAGCATCTCCTCGTCCATCTCCTTAAATGAGTTTTCTGCAATCAATGAATGGATGCGATCTTTTGCTCCTATTGGATAATGAAATTGGCAATTAGGGCAAACACGAAGATTGTCATTTAGTTCTTTCTCAAAAACCATCTCTTCACATTGCTGACATTTTTTCCATAGCCCTTCTGGCATTTCGCGCTTGCGTGTCTTTGAGGAGCCAGTGTCTGGCTTGTGGCCAAATGAAGGGTCAGGTTGTACCGGCGGAGGAGTCACGCCGGGTTCAATGCCGCCGACATTTGATGCAGCTTTATTTTTTTTGCTATCCATTTTAAACCAACCCCACTCTACCTTGTTTGTTTAAATAAATATTGTTCCCGCTGGTTGTCAGTTCTCAAGCAAAATCTGAATCAAAATGTGCACGAGCTAATGTCCACACTCTTACTTTGGGTGCGCCGGCCTTTCGCAAAGCCTTTGCACATGAACTCACCGTTGCTCCGGTCGTCATAACATCATCAATAATAATCACAGGAATTGCTTTTAGAGCTGCTCCTTGCCGAACGTGAAATGCACCCCGGACATTCTCTTTGCGATCTGTGCGAGTTAAGTTTGTTTGGGGTTGGGTATCCTTTATTCTATCAACACAATTGTCTAGTAAAGGAATGTTGAGAGCAGCCGAAAGCGATTGAGCGAGAGGGAGTGCTTGATTGAAGCCCCTTTCCCGTTCTTTTACTGCGTGGAGGGGGACTGGCACGACACCGCTAAAAGATTGGTCGCTTAATTCAGGTAGTGCTCGTGATAAAAATAATTTAACCAGATATGGCTCAAGGCATCGTGCTGTACCGTATTTGTACTTATGAATCATTTCCCGAACAATTCCAGAGGTGAAAACCGCGGAACGTGCTGAATCAAAACCTGGCTCAATATTCTTACAATTACTGCAAGAGTAACTATCGCTAATTTTCCCACAAACGGGCACGCCGCATCGCTCGCAAAATGGCGATTTCACATGACGTATTTGAGTGGCACAGTCAGGGCATAAATAAACATTGGGGCGACCAACAAAGTCGGCCCGGCACAATTGGCATGTAATGGGGTAGATGGCTCGTGCAATTGCTAGGGCAGTGCTAGAACCTGTCAGCTGTTTCCATGCCGTCTTTCTGTTTGGAATCCAAGTAATAAAAATAATAATATGCAAGCCCCAGCAACAGAACTGCAATAACGCTTCCCTCAATAAAATTTTTATCTCCCCAAAATAATTTGTTCATGTGGTCAATGACTGTTCTGTAATCAGCAATGAACATCAGCGTCTTTCCGCCGAAAATCCATGCAGCATGGCACGCGATCGAACAGTATAAATTGTTTGTTCTCTGATAGAGGCTGCAAAGAATTACGCCTGCCAAAAAAATATTCAAATATTTCGAAAGCCAATAGCCGTCGAATGAAAACATATGACCAAAAATTGTCACTCCCGAATGCCAGTGTATTACTTCGGGATTACTGGGTTTAGCCCCTAGAAAATGAACAGTTGCAAATACTAACGACGCTAAGATAGCTGCGCCTTGCCATGGCATAGCTCTCCTTAGATTGCCAAACAATACACCCCGGAACAAAAGCTCTTCCAGAATCGAAACTACAAGCATGGCGATGCCTGCGTTTAATAAATGTTTAGCCCAAACTGATGCTGAATGAGTTTTCCATGTCATTGTCGAGAAAAATACAGACAATAATGCAACAATCAGTATTGAACCTATTCCGAGAGCAAAACCTCTCAATAAATTATATTTTTCTATGCCATTTGCGGCGAAGCCCAAATCATACCAATCGCCACGTCTTGTCAGTTTCATTAATGGCCAAAGCCCAAGAAGTGCAGCACCGAGTATGCAACGGCTTACATAACGATGAAAGTCGTCATGCTCATACAGAAAACTCAGAATATCTAGTCCCGTTATGTCTTCAGAGCCACGTACCGCCCACCATGCCCAAGGAGCAATAAGTGCGCCGCCGATAAAACATAGAATAAAGAAGCCCGCCGTAAACCATATTACACGCATTCCTGCCACGCGCTCAGTAGATTGGTTCTTGTTGCGTCCGCCAAGCTTTTCTTCTAGTGATTTGAGTTGTTTATATGGTAACCATTTAGCAGAAGGCACGCCTTTCACGGTACAAATAGGAGGCTGAAATCGCGATAGAGCAAAACGCATTGTTCGGAGAATATCGTCTGCGGGAACAGATTAATTCCGGTGGGTTGGCTACCATATGGCTGGTTACCGACAAACAAGAGCGTCCCTATGCGTTGCGGATCTTAAACAATAATTTCCGCATAAATTCCTCAGGACCAAAGATGTTCCGCCGTGGATGCGAGGTAATGGCTAAATTGCCTCCACATCCGAATATAGTCCGATACATCAAGCACGGTAGAAAATCTGGCAGGGATTTCATGTTGTTGGAATATATTGAAGGTGCGAATCTGCGCATGTTGGCAATTAAGGATTCTGATTTACTGAAGGACAGGCTTAGCGATGTGCTGCTTGAAATGGCAGAAGCTCTGGCTCATGTCCATCAGCATAATTTTATGCACCTTGATTTTAAACCAGAAAATCTTCAAATCAGCCGGAGTGGTGCACTCCTTCTCTGCGATTTTGACACGACACTTCCGATTCCTGACGGCTCTTTCAAGATGCCAAAGAAATCAGGCACGCCTTTATATATGCCTCCAGAAATTGTTAAAGGTTGGGATGTTGACCAACGGGCGGACATATATGCATTTGGAGTCACTGCATACGAACTCCTGACTCGCGTGAAACCTTTTGAGGGGCAAACTCCACAAGAAATGCTCCGCAACCAGCTAAATGCTCGCTATAGAATTCGCAAGCCACGTGAATTAAACGAAAATATTCCTGTTATGCTCGAGGTGTTATTATTGAAATGCATTTCATATCTGCCAGACTCACGTTACCACTACATGGTGCATGTTGTGCGTGATCTACGCAAGTGCCTGGGTGTACGTTAAAATCAGAAATGGAGAAGATTGATGCGCATCAACATTTTTGGAGATATGATCCTGATGAATACCCTTGGATAGATGGGCGTATGGAGTCCTTGAAGAAGGACCATCTTCCGAGGGATTTAGAGAAGGTTCAATCAGAACTTGGGTTTAATGGTTCCATCGCAGTACAGGCTCGACAATCAATTGAAGAAACTCGTTGGTTGCTTCAACTTGCAGATGATTATGACCAAATTAAAGGTGTGGTCGGTTGGGTTGACTTGAAAAGCAATAAAGTTGACGAATGCCTTTCAGAATTTACTGAACATCCTCGGTTTGTGGGGGTTAGGCATGTTGTTCAGGATGAGTCTGATGATCGATACATCTTGCGGCCAGACTTTCTTAACGGAATCAGTAAACTTAATGATTATAATTTGACCTATGACATCCTCATTTATCCAAAACAACTTTCAGCCACGCTCGAATTTGTAAAAGAATTTCCTGATCAACCATTAGTTCTCGACCACATAGCTAAACCAGATATCAAGACAGGCGCGATTGAGCCGTGGGCTACGCAAATACGAGAACTAGCCTCTCATGCCAATGTCCATTGCAAAATCTCCGGCATGGTTACCGAAGCTGATTGGTGGGGCTGGAAGCCTGAACAATTCGATCCCTATCTTAACGTAATCCTCAAATCATTCCGTCCAGAAAGGTTAATGATAGGTAGCGATTGGCCTGTTTGTCGCCTTGCTGGTGAATACACACCTGTTATGCAATTAGCTATTGATTTTATGCAGGCGAATGCACCTGATTATATTGATGAATTTCTCGGGGGAAACGCTCTCGCCTTTTATTGTTCTAAACATTAGCGTGGTGCGGATTTGGATCGCGAATTCGTAAAGCGTTACTGGTTTTTAACCGGACTTATCCTCTTAATTCCAGTGGGAATTCTGGCTCCCGAGGCAGGTCTTAAATTAAAAGATTCAGGCTGGGTGATTCCCGTATTTGTGGGGATCATGCTTGGCATCGCGGGCTTCACCATGGACACCTCCAGCTTGGTTAAGCAAGCCACGAACTTTCGGGCGGTAATTCCGGTATTGGTGAGTATCTATATATTCTGTCCAGCTGCGGCTTATGGTTTAGGCAAGTTACTAGCTCCCGAAGGAAATCAACACTTTCTTCCAGCAATGATGATTATGGCTGCACAGGCCGGCAGCCTCGCTTCAGCCATAGCACTCACCATGATGTCCGGAGGTAACCGTGAGCTCGCCCTTATCTGCACCCTCGTATCCAACGGGCTTACGTTTTTATTAACCCCTTTTATTCTGGAGCTGAGCATCGGTGCCCAAGTAGATTTTCCGGTTGGAAAAATGATGTTACGGATGGTCTACATGGTTCTGGTGCCAATTGCGGTGGGTCAGTTGCTTCGGCAATACATTTGGGAGAAAACAAAACCCATCCGCCCATTTATCCGAATTGTGCCGCAGATTATTATTTTAATGTTTGTCTACACTGGGTTCGCCTCTGGTGCAGTACAGTTGCAGAAAGATGTTGATATCGTGTTGCGCTTCATAGCTGCTTGCGCACTGTTGCACATATTTCTGCTTTGCTTTAATACGTTTATTTCCGGAATGCTGGGCTTTAAGTGGCCTGAACGTACCGCGATGGTTTTGAGCGGTTCCCAGAAAACACTACCCAATGGTATTTATGTTTGGAGTAATTTTTTCTCCTCCAATCCTTATGGAGCAGTTCCTCTGGTGCTCTACCATCTGTTCCAGTTGATTGTGGATACGCTGTTGGTTCCAAAATTTGAACAGAAAAACCCTAACTCTGAAGATTCGATATCTGAAGCGACTCCAATTAATTGTCATGGAAATGTGAAGGATTAGTGTTTGCCCATTGAATGGGATTCTTTTAATTTGCCACTTCCAACGCTTACAGGAAAATATCCATGAGCGATAATAAATCTGCCGGTCACGGTAATCTGACCTACTACATTATTGGGGCGATCATAGCTGCGATTGTCACAGGGTTATTTGCGCCTGAGATAGCTGTCAAATTCGAAGTAGGCGGTGAGGTGTTTCTCAAACTTCTTATGATGATGGTTGTGCCCTTGGTGGTGATGTCTGTCATGAGCGGTATTCTTGGTCTCGGTGATGTTCGTAAATTGGGTAAGCCCGGAGCTTACGCAGTTGGATATTACATGATCACGACTGTGCTAGCCGTAATAGTTGGCCTCATCATGGTGAATATCATGAAACCAGGCGTGAACAAGGAAGTGGAAGATAAATTAGTTGCTGCCAAGGCCAAGGTAGAAGCTGCTGATGTTGGTGTTGATAAGGAAAAAGCAAAAGGCGAACTTGATGAGTTAAAAGCCGAAATCAGAGCGAAGGTCGAAGAAAAGAATGAATCCAATGAAGAAGCGATAAAGGCGGTAGAAGAAAAGAATCGAAAGAATGGGATTTATCTAGAAAAAGCCGAAAGAAAATTAAAGCATGCTCAATCACTTCTTAAGAGAGCACAAAAGTCGTTATATAATTCTCCTCAAGACCGGTTTTTGAAAGAAGATGTTGAAATTGCGTCCCTCAATCTCCATGACGCTGAGGAAGAGGTTAAAACTGAGCAAAAATTCATAGACAATTATAAGGAGAAGACCATTTGGGTTATTCTGCAGAATATGCTGATAATGCTCGTTACTGACAATCTCTTTAAGTCCGCGGCTGAAATGAACCTGCTACCATTGATTGTTTTTAGCATAATTTTTGCTGCTATGCTCACCACGATGGGTGAAAAGGTTTTTGCGATTACAAGAATGATTGGTCAGGCGAATGACGCGCTCATGTCGTTTGTCATGCTTTTGATGAACATTGCTCCCATTGGTATATTCTGTCTTGTGGCAGCGAGATTTGGTGATGCTAACCTTAAGGGTGAGCTGGCCGAAATGGCTGGACAGCAGGGATATTACATTCTCACAATTATTATAGGTCTT